>NZ_JBHSZV010000004.1:164803-471488 GCF_042663045.1 Halobacillus seohaensis
TTTGTAACGGAAACCACCGTATAAATCAGGACAATGATTAACAAATGTTTTGTTATTAGAGGCTGCAATTCACTATAAAATGGGGATTATAATTTCCAGTGAAGTGTGTCAGTTATTTTAGCAGAAACTGTTTCATTTTAAATGACGGTCACACCATTCTTTTATTAAATAATATAATGGGGCTTTAGTTTAACAATAAAACATAAAAAAGAACGCTTGGAATTAAAAATCCAAACGTTTTTGTTTGTTAATTGTACTATTATTCAGGCTAAACATAGTATGTTATTTCACCTGTTATTTTAGATGTTTACAAATTTAAGAAGTCACTTCTCATATTCAACAAGCTCTCTAGGTAAATAAAGATCGCGGAGAGCTAACCGTTCTCGTCATACCCTTAACCCGTTTCAACTACGGCAAATATCAACATTATCATTAAAGTAGTCAATAATAAAGAAAGTCGATAACATTAGCTATCAAACTCTCTGACTTTCCCATTCTTTTAGCTTACCATACAACACATATGGACTTTCACTTAACTCTGATACCTTTGCAGAATCTGTCAGCATCATAACTATTTTAATTTCTTTATGAATATGATGAATCTCATCAATCAGTTGATCATAACCTTGTTCTAATAAAATTTTTAACAATGTTCCAGCCATCCCAAACGAGCTTGCGCCTAACACAAGAGCCTTCGCCCCATCTAAGCCATGACGAATACCACCTGAACCTAAAACATGTAAATCTAACTCTTTTCGTACATTACGTGCTTCTAACAAAGAAAAAGTGGTAGGTATACCCCAATTGTCAAACGATGCAAATGGTCTTTGGCGTCGCATATTTTCAACTTTGGAAAAGTTTGTCCCTCCTCTTCCTCCTACATCTATATAACGTACTCCTATCGAGTGTAGATGTCTAATAGCTTCTTTAGACATCCCGTACCCCACTTCTTTTACAATAACAGGGAGGTCTATTGAGCTAACAATATCCTGAATGTTGTTCAGGCGTGTGCTAAAGTCACGATCACCTTCAGGCATAATAAGTTCCTGTAAAGTATTTAAATGGATTTGCAAGCCATTCGCATCAACCATATCAACTGCTGTTAGAGCCTGATTAAGTGTAGCTTCACTCCCAACGTTCGCAAATACAATTCCATTCGGATTCTCTTGTCGAACAACTTGATAACTAGGTCGCTCCGCAGGGTCTTTAATGGCAGCCATTTGTGATCCAACCGCCATACTTATGCCAGTTTCAGAAGCAGCTCTCGCCAAATCTTTATTAATATTTAAGGTTTGTTCTCCGCCACCACCGGTCATTGCATTAACAAAAATAGGAGAACTTAAATTAAGTTCTCCTACGTGAGTTGTTAAATGAAGTTTGTCAAAGTTTAACGATGTGAAACTTTGATGAACTATGTCTATATCATCAAAATGATTATAAACATCCCGTTCATGACCAAGTGCGTGACGAATATGATCGAGTTTTCTTTCGGCCCTCGACAAATCCATCACCGCCTAATTTTTGTATTTATCTAGTTGATCACCAATCATGTCGCTTAGAGAAAAACCTGAATTGTCTTCTTCTTTTTCATATTGTTTCATATCTGCACGACTTTGGTCACGTTCTAATTCTTTCATGCTTAAGGATAAGCGTTTAGCATCCCCATCCACATCAAGAACCTTGACACTAACGGTTTGTCCTTCTTCAAGAACTTCACCAGGCGTTCCGATGTGATGATTGGATATTTGAGAAATGTGAACTAATCCTTCTACACCAGGGAATACTTCCACAAAAGCACCAAAGCTAACAAGACGACGAACAGTACCGTCTACAACTTCTCCAGTCTTCACACGATCAGCAATGTCATGCCAAGGGCCTGGCTGGGTCGCTTTTAGAGATAGAGAAATTCTCTCATTATCACGATCAACGGAGAGAACTTTCACATTAATGGCCTGACCTTCTTCTACAACATCTGAAGCTTTCTCGACATGTTCATGAGAGAGCTGAGAGATATGTACAAGACCATCGATACCACCAAGGTTTACGAAGGCACCAAAGTCTGTTAATCGTTGTACTGTCCCCTCTATAACTTGTCCCTCCTCGAGCGATTGAAGAACTTCTTGCTTTTTAGAGGTTTCTTCAGCTTCAATAACAGCTCGGTGAGATAGAATCACACGATTTTGCTCACGATCCAGTTCTACTACTTTTAAATTAAGGTTTTTACCTTTATAGTCTTCGAAATCTTCTACATAATACGTTTCAACTAAGGAAGCTGGAATGAAACCGCGTAGTCCAATATCAACGACGAGTCCACCTTTAACGACATCTTTAACCTCTGCTTCGAAAATTTCACCACTCTCGAACTTAGCTTCCAGATCTTGCCATGCTTGGTCCGCGTCTACAGCTCGTTTAGATAACACGATTTCATCATCTTCTACTTTTTTAACTTGCAGAGTAATTTCGTCACCTTCATTCACTACATCGGAAGCTTTTTCTACATGCAGACTGGATAATTCGCTAATAGGAACAATGCCTTCTACTTTATATCCAACATCTACAAGGACTTGTTTTTCCTCAATTTTCACGACTTTACCAGTCACGATATCCCCTGCAGAAAATTCTTTCATTCCTGATACTTCATGGTTCATTTCATCCATACCAAGCTACCTCCTTCGATTTCCGACACAACCTAATTACAGAAATGCCCTTTTGTCTAACTTCTAATATTTGGAGCAGTTTGTCAAGTATTTACCCTTCTTTGCTATGGATTTTATGCAATTGTCTGATTTCTTCCATGATATAATCAGTAACAACCTGAGCAGACGCTTTTTCATCGCGGTATGATTGCATATCCAATGGTTCTCCATAGACTACCTTAAGGGGCTTAAACTTGCGATATGGGCCAATAATGGCACAGGGTACTATGGCCGCATTAGAGCGCAACGCAAAAAATCCAGCTCCTGCTAATCCTTTTCCAATATCACCACTCTTTTGTCTACTACCCTCTGGGAACAACCCTAAAGCATGATTTTGTTTAAGAATATCTAATCCTTTTCTTAATGCATTACGATCCCTCATTCCACGCTTAATAGGAAATGCCTGAACCCTTTTAAGAATTCCTCCAATAACTTTATTCTTAAATAGTTCTTCTTTAGCTAAAAAATATAGATTTCTCTGGTTAGTAATCCCCACAACTGGTGGATCAATATTAGAAATATGATTAGAACAAATGATAACAGGGCCTTCTTTAGGAATGTTTTCTTTACCTACTACTTTAATTCTATAGAGGGGATAGAAAATGATCGTACATATTGCTTTCCCTATTTTATATAAATTCAAAACTACTTTCCCTCCATTTGTTTATTCTTTACGATTGAAATAATACATTCTACGACTTCATCAACTGATAATGAGGTCGTGTCCAATTCGATAGCATCCTTTGCTTTGACAAGTGGTGCGGTTTCTCGCTTTGAGTCTATTTCATCTCGCTTTCTGATCTCTTCTCTTAATTCGCCGAGATCAGACCGAAAACCTTGTTGAAGGTTTTCTTTATGACGGCGTTCTGCTCGCTCCTTTACCGAAGCAATCATAAATATTTTCACTTCTGCATCAGGAATAACATGGGTTCCAATATCCCGACCGTCCATAACTACTCTTCGCTGTTCAACGAGTTTCTGCTGACGATCCACCATTTCTTTTCGAACTTGAGGGTGCTCGGCCACATAAGATACATGGGATGTTACTTTGTTTGTACGAATATCTTTTGATACATCAATTGAATCTAACCATACATGTTGACCATCTGTTTCTTGCACAAGTTCTATATTGGTTTGGAAAAGTAATTGGGCTAAGCCTTCTCCGTTCTCAAGGTCTTTTCCAGTTTGAATAGCCTTTAAGGTAAGTGCTCGATACATCGCACCAGTATCTATATATATATAAGATAATTTTTGGGCAACCTTTCTTGCTACTGTACTTTTGCCAGCTGCTGCTGGCCCATCAATTGCAATGGCTAAATCACGTGTCATAATACTTCCTCCATTTTTTTTCAAAACTAACATGAATACACTCTATCTATATGTATATAAATATCACTCATTATACTCGTAAAGAATAACATAAAAGCAATCTTAAAATCTATATATATATATAACTATAATCGTTTACTTTTACGAATGTTCATCTGTTGCTCAAAACAATACTTAATAATGATTTGGCGATACTTCTCGTCAATTTCCTCAAATTTAATAGATGTCGATTCTATATCGCTTCCTTTTACCTTACTAGAACGTATGACTAGTCCTGTAGCTTCAATATAATAATATTCCCCTGAATTCATTGGTAACACTAGGGTGAGATGTAAAATCTGTTTTGGTGTTAATTGCTGATTTACAGGTGGGATAATGGCTACACCTCCCCCACTAATATCGCGAGTAACCGTAGTAAACGGAGATAATTGATTTTCCTTATCATTTACAGCAATATCTATCGTTGTATCGATTCGAACATATTGTCTTCTTTGAATACGAACAAGTTCCTCAGTTCCTGGAAAAGTTAGCACAATAACAGGAATGTTCATTTTTCTTCGTGCGACAACTTCCGTCGCAAACCTATAAATTGATCCATCTTCACCAACAAAGCTTGCCTGAAATTGTGTTCCTTCAAAGAAAAACGCTGTTCTTTGAGTTTCAATATTGACAGGATAATCAATATAAATTGAATCTTTCGCATGATCAACCAATCGACATTTGAAACTCTCTGATTCTTTTTCATCATTTTTATGTAACTCTAATGTGACTGATGTTCCTACTTTGAACATTGTCCAACCCCCGTTTCCCCTTTTTCATTCCTATTGATTAAAACTAGTATCTCAAAAAAAATAAATGTTGGGAAGTGCATAGGTCTAAAGAATCAAAAATAATAAGCTGCCCGATCGGGCAGCTTATTAAGAAACAGACGGATCAAACTTTTCTTCACTAGAATTTAAAGTTTCTACTTTTTCTTCATTCCCGTTATCCGCATTAATAAAAATTCGGTAAGTTTCATCTTCTCTTGTTGTCAAAAATTCATAACATAAAGTAACCTCTTTTGCCTCATTTTCAATAACAGCCAAGTGATTTTCTTGGATTTCCAGATTACCGTTAATCATTTCTTTAGCTTCATCTTCTGTCATTTTAGGTTTTTTATCAATGTTTCCATTTGGACGGCTGAAATATTCTAAAGCACTCATGCTAAGTAAATCTCCATTGTCTAGTGCTACTTTTACTTGAACTGAGTTTGAGTAGTACCTTATATTATCTTTCATATAAATAAAACGAAATACACCGACATTATCATATTGAGTACTTTCCACTAATTTCATATCCGATAAATCGAGCTTTTTAATATAACTCTCAGCTTTTTTAGACGCTTCATTCAGTCCTATAGAGGCTTCCTTTACTTCGCGATCGATCATTATTGATAAAGGAAATCCACCCTTTTTCGTCATATCTATATATCCATTCGTGTCTCCTCGCCTTGATACTGTGACTGTTGGTATATCGGCACCTTTACCACTATTAGTAACTGTGAACTCGTTACTATCACCTTTTTCTAACCAGTTTTCAGCGATATCTTTAGCTTGGCTTTCATCTATTTCTTCACCTTTAATATGCGATAAATCTAGTTGATCCGGTTCTGAAGACATACCCGTTTCCATATTGGTTTCTTTATATCCATCCATCGACTTCTCAACCGTCTCAAATCCATTGATAATCGTGTTGTCAGCAGGTTCATCATTAGTCGACAGTGCTAATTCCACATCCATCCAACGGAGATTATCATGTAGTACCATACTCTGTACATTTCGTAATTCATCTTTAATCTCACCTGACTGTTTATATAAAGCTTCTAACCCTGCAATTTCATCCTCTGAAAGGGGTTTCTTTTCTAAATCCCTGACAGCCGTATTGTAAGCAAAATCTCCAATATCAAACAGAAATTCTTCTGTTTTATTAAAAGGAAGTAATGTTAACGGTAATTGCCCTACATCAGAACTAGCTTGTGAAGTAATTCTCCAGATTTCAGCCAACTGAGGTGACAATTGCTTCCTTGAATTCATTGCCAATGTTGCACCAATTTTATCGTGTAAAAGGTCAATATCCCCCGTTAATTCATGAAAAGCCCGTTGATAACTATTTTCTGCTTGGATAAGAACTGCATTCTTTTCTTGGTGCTCTTTATATCCAAAAACTGCTAGCCCAATAACTGAGATGGTTAATAAAGTGATCGTGATCCATCGAAACATTACTACACCTCCTATTTACAAAATATGTGTTTCCCGATTTTTTTTATTTGTGGTCGAGACCAAATCCAATCAGAAGTAGCCGTAACTGGATTAAAATAATAAGTTGCGTTTCCTGATGGATCCATACCATTGATTGCATCAACTACAGCTTCTTTAGCCTTTTCATCAGGAGTCAACCATATCTGTCCATCAGATACAGCAGTAAACGCTCGTGGTTCGAAAATAACTCCCGATACTGAATTTGGAAACGTAGCACTATCAACTCGATTGAGAATAACCGCTGCTACAGCAACTTTTCCTTCATGGGGCTCTCCTCGGGCTTCTCCATATACTGCATTGGCCATTAATTGTATGTCATTTTGGGAATATCCTCCGGGAGAATTTACTGCTGTTGGTTCAGCGGGTGTATCATTATTGGCTTGCTGACCTTGATTCGTATCACCTTGCTGGCCTTCGTTAGAGGGTTGGGACTTCTTATACCCCTTAGTGGCTTTTACTAATTTATCCTTTACTTGCTGTCCTGCTAGACCATCAATATCCATTCCAAATTCATCCTGGAAGTTTCTCACAGACCAGTAGGTACCCCAACCAAATACACCATCTACCGAACCATTATAAAAACCTAAATGTTTTAAGCGATCTTGTAATTCTATAACATCTTCTCCTACCGCACCTTGTTGGATCACTTGCTCAGAAAAGGCGTGAGCAGGTCCGCCTGAGTTAAATTGTGGCACAGGTAAAATAAGAAGTGTGAACAATAAAACAACCATTATGATTTTCTTCCAAATCATCTTTTTCACCCCTGACCCATTCTGTATTTATAGAGGTAGTTTTAGACAAAAATACAACAATATACATTTCCATAAAAAAAAGCCTCCTCAAAGAGGAAGCTAATCAGTTGTATTTGAATGAAAAAGTTGTTCATGATGCTTATTGGCTAGTCTGATTTTCCTGATGCTTACTAACCATAATATCAACATAAAGGGGATAATTAAATATGGCCAAATAGCGGAAACTATAAAATAATCATATAAGCTATGTAAAAACACTGGTATGACCAACGCTAAGGCAATCATTCCTTTCTTATTTTCACTTGAGAATTTTGCCTTGCCAATGTAAAAACCCATTAATATTCCAAAAAGCGCATGAGATGAAACAGGAAATACCGCACGTAATAAAGCAATCTCAATGCCATTTGCAAACAAATAAATGATATTTTCTAAAGTGGCGAAACCTAAGCTAATTGCTACCCCATAAATAATGCCATCGTAATGATGATCAAAAGCAGCATGGCGATAAGCTACGAATAGCAGAAAAAACCATTTAAAGAATTCTTCCATTAATCCAGCTAAAAGTATTGATTTCAACAAAGGAGACTGGATTAGACCTTCGTTTTCAAAAGCATATTGAAGAAACATAAGAGGAAAAACTAAAATAGCCCCTATAATAAACATACGGATTATTAAGGGAAGAGGTTCTAGTTCAATCCTTTTACTTAGATATATAAACGTCATTAAAGCTACAGCTGGTGCAATAGCTGTTGTTAATATGGCCATAGTAATCAGTCAGCCCTCTCTCTTTCCTTTCCCTTCATTTCATCGTATCATGTAGATGTACGAAAAGGAATATGAATAGGCAGGTGAATCGTATGAAAACCATTTTGATCATACATACAGGCGGTACAATTTCGATGAAAGAAAATAAAGAAACAGGTAAAGTAAATACAGAAGACCAGCACCCTCTAAAAGAGATTACAACCATTTTAAAAGGAAAAACAGAAATAGAAGACGAAATCTTATTTCATCTTCCTTCCCCTCAGATCCGACCTGACCATATGCTGCAGTTAGGTCGACATATCCATGAAAAGCTTGCCAAAAAAAACTATGATGGAGTTGTCATTACCCATGGAACAGATACATTAGAAGAAACAGCGTATTTTTTAGATTTATTTTTACAAACTAGAAAACCAGTCATTGTAACTGGGGCTATGAGATCAAGTAACGAAATTGGTACAGATGGTCTTTATAATTTACTTAGCGCGATTCGAGTCGCAGGCTGTGATGAAGCCCAGAATAAAGGTGTCCTAGTAGTAATGAATGACGAAATTCACACAGCTAAGAATGTCACGAAAACATCCACAAGTAACGTGGCTACTTTCCAAAGTCCTCAATATGGACCGATAGGAATTACTACCAAAAACGATGTATTTTTTCATCACAAAATCACAAGTCATGATTCTTATCCGATTCAAAAACTGAGTAAAAGTGTAGCATTAATCAAAGCATACGCAGGCATGGACGGTTCCTTAATTAATGCGGTAAGAGAGAATGCAGTGGACGGAATTGTAATTGAAGCCCTGGGGCAAGGAAACTTACCACCTAAAACACTACAGGCAATTAAGGCAACCATAGAAAAAGATATACCTGTTGTGCTTGTTTCCAGATGTTATAAGGGCATTGTCCAGGACACTTACGATTATGAGGGCGGGGGACGACAATTAAGAGAAATGGGTGTTATTTTTGCCAATGGATTAACAGGCCCTAAAGCACGTATCAAACTTATGATTGTCCTTGAAATGACTAAAAACCCGTTAGAACTAACACCAATGTTCAGTTATTAAACAAGCATAGTTTTTTCAACTATGCTTGTTTCTGTGTAATTGCATTCGCAATATGAACGCCATGAAAACGTCCATTTTCGATGAAGATTTCATTGTTATTGTAGCCTGCAGCAATTACCCCCGCAATATAAAGACCTCTTATATTGGTTTCCATCGTTTGAGGTTCAAAAGCAGGACGTCCAGTATCATCATCCATATCAATACCCATCTCTGTTAAAAAACTGTGATTAGGTCGATAACCTGTCATTGCAAATACAAAGTCATTGGGAAGGTACCGCACTTCTCCTTGACACTCGTATATAACTTGGTCTTCCGTAATTTCTTTAAGATTAGCACAAAACTCCATTTTAACTATTTCCTTATTCACTAAAGCTTCAAATTGCGGTAAAATCCAAGGTTTGATACTTTTAGAGTATTCCTCTCCTCGATATAATACCGTAACGTTTGCGCCAGCTTTAACTAATTCCAATGTAGCGTCTGCAGCAGAATTCTTCCCCCCTACAACTACTACATCCTTGTTAAAGTAGGGATGAGCTTCTTTAAAGTAATGCATAACTTTTCCCAACTTTTCCCCTTCGACTCCCATTGGGTTAGGTTGATCGTAATACCCTGTTGCAACTACAACATATTTGGCTTTATACTCCTTCGTTTCACCAGAATTCTTTTCGGTCACCAGGTGAAATGTCCCCGCTTCTTTCTTTACATTTGTTACCTTCTCAAATGATTGAATACGCAATTCTTCTCGATCAGCAACCGCGCGATAATACGCTAAAGCTTCATTTCGAACGGGTTTTTGTCTCTCTGTTATGAAAGGGATCTGACCGATCTCCAGCTTTTCACTAGAACTGAAAAAAGTTTGATGCGTAGGATAGTGAAAGATTGAATTTACAACACTACCTTTTTCAATAATTAGGGAATCTATTCCTTGCTTCTTGAGTTCAATGGCCGTGCTCATTCCGCACGGTCCAGATCCTATAATAATCACTTGTTCTTCTTGCACGATTGTCACTCCTCATTCTAGATGAACCGACTATATTTTTAAAACATAGAAAAATCTCCTACCATGTAAATGATAGGAGATTTAATATTTTGAATCAACCTATATCCACCCGCGGAACCTTGAGGCTTCTGCCATCTTTCTAACACCTACCATATAAGCAGCAAGCCGCATATCCACTCTTCGATTTTCAGCAGTTCTAAAAACATTCTCAAATCCTTTAATGATCACTTTATGCAATTTCTCTTCCACTTCTTCTTCTGTCCAGTAATAACCCTGGTTGTTTTGCACCCATTCGAAGTATGAGACAGTTACACCACCAGCAGACGCTAACACATCAGGAACTAATAAAATACCACGCTCGGATAAAATCCTAGTTGCTTCAAGCGTCGTAGGTCCATTGGCAGCTTCTACAATAATGCTAGCTTTAATTTTCTCAGCATTATCTTCTGTAATTTGGTTCTCTATTGCAGCAGGGACTAAGATATCACAATCAAGTTCAAGAAGTTCTTGATTTGTAATTGTATTTTTGAAGAGATTTGTTACAGTACCAAAGCTATCTCTACGGTCTAGTAAGTAATCAATATCTAATCCATCCGGATCATACAATCCACCATGAGCGTCTGAAATGCCAACAACATTCGCACCTTTCTCATGCATGAATTTTGCAAGAAAACTCCCGGCGTTTCCAAATCCCTGTACAACTACCCGGGCCCCTTCGATTTGTATTCCTTTTTTCTTAGCAGCTTCCTCTATACAAATGGTGACTCCTTTAGCTGTTGCAGATTCTCGCCCATGAGATCCACCAAGAACAAGCGGTTTGCCTGTAATAAACCCTGGATTATTAAACTCATCAATACGGCTGTACTCATCCATCATCCAAGCCATAATCTGAGAGTTCGTAAAAACATCTGGAGCAGGGATGTCCTTTGTTGGACCAACAATCTGGCTAATTGCACGAACATAACCACGACTTATCCCTTCTAGCTCACGAAAAGACATGTCTCTTGGATCACACACTATACCACCTTTACCACCGCCATATGGTAAATCGACAATTCCTGCTTTTAGACTCATCCAAATAGAGAGAGCCTTTACTTCTTTTTCAGATACATTTGGATGAAACCGAACGCCACCCTTTGTTGGACCAACCGCATCATTATGTTGAGCCCGATATCCTGTAAAAATCTTAATAGAGTCATTATCCATACGTACAGGGATTCTTACAGTCATCATTCGAACTGGTTCTTTTAATAGTTCATAAACTTCATTAGGATAACCTAGTTTTTCTAAGGCTTTCTTCACCACTTTTTGAGTGGATTTTAGGACATCTAACTTATCATTCTGCTCATTTGCATTATCGTCAGGTTTGTCGGCTACCATCGATTTACCTCCTATATGAAACCATTCGCTTAGGCTGTTCTTTCAGTCAATAGTATACACGTAAGTTACGGTTATGAAAAGCGAATTGACAGCTTTCTTTTTAAATTCAAACTTAAATGTAAGCGGTTACACCCTTTACTTTTTGTCAGTTACTGATAGAGTCACGAAACGTTCTATTAAATCATCATAACTCCATCCAATGACTTGAGCGGAATCTGGAAAAAGACTAGTAGGCGTCATACCAGGAAGTGTATTCACTTCTAAAATGATCGGAATGTTATTTTCATTTATTATAAAGTCCACTCGAGAATAAACATCACAACTTAAGAGCTGATGAGCTTTAACTGCGTTTGTTTGAAGTTGTTTAGTCAAATCCTCAGATACTTTAGCAGGAACAATATGTTCACTTCCTCCTGGTTTATATTTAGAATCAAAATCGTAGTAGTCATTTTTAGGTATAATTTCGATTACGGGTAACGCTTCTTCTTCACCTTGTTTACCTACAACAGGAACAGTAACCTCTCTTCCCCCTACATATTCTTCAACTAAAAGTACGGAATCAGAGGCTGATGCAACTTCTAATGCTTTTTGGATTTGTTGCTCTTCTTTTACAATCGTTAACCCAAGTGTAGAACCCTCTTGATTAGGCTTTACAACGAACGGGATTGAAAAGTTAGCTTTTACATCCATAACTATATCACTTAGCTTTTCAAACTGATTTACCACATACGTTCGACTAAAAGCAGTTTGAATCCCTTGACTAGAAAAAATTTGTTTTGATTTAGCTTTATCCATGGCTAAAGCTGAGGAAAGGACGCCAGATCCTACATAAGGTATATTTAACATATCTAATAAGCCTTGGATCTTCCCATCTTCTCCAAAACGACCATGAAGACCTATAAAAACTAGGTCTACGTCTAAATTTAACACTTCATCTAATTTACCTGGATCGAAGTCAATCCCTTTAACCTCATGCCCTTTGTTTATTAATGCCTGTATAACACCTTTTCCTGTTGATAAAGATACTTCACGCTCGCCTGAAATTCCACCATATAATACTGCAATTTTCATCCATGTACACTCCATTCTTCTGTCCCAAAATAGTAAAACAACCTTCGTTATTTTAACACGTTCCTGACAGACCTTCTAATTGAAACAAACAAAAAGAACGAAGCTTAAAGCAACGTTCCACACTATATAAAAGTTATTTAGAGAAATATTTATAAATTGTATCAATCGCATCATTTTTCATAATCGATTGTCCATATTCTGTTAATCGATGGGAAGTTATTGCGGAGGCAGACGAAAATTCAGATAGTAGTGCGATCACTTGTTCAGTATCAAGATGGATAATTGCTTCGTCTTCCAACATCATATAATAATGATCATTATAAAGGTATACATCACCCTTTTTTACATCCAGAGCATATAAGTGGAACCCAGCCTGAATTACATCTTCAAAATCATCAAATGCAAAAATCATTTCCTTACTTTCATCCAGTGTTAATTTCATTTCTAGAAAATCTTCATCTTCATCAATATCTTCTGTAGACTTTGTTACCACAACAAGCATGCCTTGTGCTTGCAGTAAATAAACTTGAACCAACAGCATACCATTTAACTCTACACCAAGTTCAATTCCGGCGTCATACATCATATCACTAAATACTCTATGAACTCTAGGCAAATCATTCCAAAGCTCTTCTTTTGTTAATCCTCTATCTAATAAATCGTCAAACGTCAAAAATATTTTAAATTTCTCACTAGACATTCTTTCAACTCTCATGTATACGCCCCCCCTTTTTTAAAGCGAATATCTGTTATCTATATCTTATGATTGCTGCACTAATTATGGCACTTTTTTTAGAATTATATCCATGAATCAGCTTAGGGGCAAGAATTTTTACAACAATAATTAATAATTAGCTTCTTGCATTCAACCAATCTTCCCATGAACTCTTCGTGTTGCCTACAATATATTTTTTAAATCGTTTATTTAGTTCAGGCATTGTTTCGTACACATAACCACCCAGACCAATTTCTAGCGTAGGAAATTGCTCCTCTAAAGACTCCACTAAGCGAGTGGCCAGCGGTATATTTTTTTTAATTGTACAAGACAGAAATATAAATTCCGGTTTTATTTCATCAATTACTATTTCTAAATCACCACTAGCAGGGCTTTGTCCTAAATAAACGACATCGTATCCTCTACGCTTTAAAAATAATGCAAAAATCATTAAACCTAATTCATGATGTTCGTTGGGTCCACACACAAGGAGAGCTTTTTGCTTGTCTCCAATTGTTGGTATTGAAAGCAACATCATCCCAATGCGAAACCGAAGAAAATTACTGACAAAGTTTTCATGAGCACTTGTGATTTGTTTGCTCTCCCATAAATTTCCTGTCTCTACTAATATTGGACTAAAGATATACATTGCTACCGTTTCAGGTGAAAACAAGCTAAAAGCTTCCTCAAGTTTTAATTGTGCAGACCTTTCGTCAAATGATAACAAACATTGCAGTAAATCATCTCCGGTTACTTCTAAGTGATTTCTTTCTTCTTTTTTTTGTGGAGCTATTTGGAATTCATCATTATTTTCTAATAAAGCTATAGCTTGAGAAATCGTAAACCCTTTGTTCACCTTATTAATTAACCATTTCAGAGTATGAAGATGCTCATCTGTGTATATGCGGTGTCCAGCTTCATTTCGAACTGGCTGAATTATTTGATATCGACGCTCCCATGCTCGAAGTGTACCAGCTTGTATATTGAGCATTTGAGAGACTGCTTTAATATTATATTTCGCTTTTTGATTTTGCATATTTGCCTCCACATGAAGGTTCGTTTTTCACAATTATAATGATGTTGAATAAATCCTTGTATGAAATTGCATAGTCTTTAGCACCTGCCATTAAACCGTACATTTTTCATGGGATTGATGAAGTTTATTCAACATCGAGCCGTATTAATCGAATGGTTACGTTAGTAAAGACAGAGGAATGGGATCGAGAAATTGATTCGCTTTCCGTGGTGTACGGTGAGCCTCCCTCAAAGAATTACATCATTCTTAAAAATGCTCTATTTTTCTCTGTGCCTCCTCGCTTCGGAGTCTCACCATGTCCACTTTTCCCAAAGGAGTTTCTCCGTTTCCCATGCCATATCGCAGGTGCGCTTTTTAGCTATGATTAATTTGTATACGGGTTTCCTAGTATTTTTACCAAACATAGCTTCACCTCTTTCTCTTTATATTTATTTGTTTTCTCTATGGAGGCAATTAATTCCTTCTTGAGAAATGAATAGTACAAGTTCTTCACACATATTGTGAAGGTATGAACGTCAGAAAGGTGATGATTATGTACACTCCTATCAAATGGTATCAGCCTTATGTAAGTACAAATGACCCGTGTCCCCCTATTGAATGGAAATCTTACCAAACTCCTCCTAATTTATACTTAGGATTCCAACCAGCTGGTTTACCTCAGTACTCTTTAAAAGAAGCATTATGCAGAGGGACTCTATGGCCTGTCCTCTTTGACCCTTATCCTACTCCGATAAGAGGTGAGCGTAAATGAAGCCGAGTAAGGAACAATTGCAGCTAATGGAACAAATCCAACAGGTTGATTTCGCCTTAGTAGAGTTAACATTATATTTGGATACTCATCCTCAGGACTACACTTCTATTCAACAATTTAACCAGTTAGCTTCACAAAGCAAACAGTTGAAAAATCAATACGAACAACAATTTGGACCATTAAGGCAATATGGCGAGAGTTACTCTTCCTATCCGTGGAGTTGGAACGATGCACCTTGGCCATGGCAAATGTAAAATTGTCAAAGGAGGAATATCATGTGGTATTATGAAAAAAAATTACAATATCCAGTAAACGTAAGTGAGTGTAACCCTACGTTAGCTAGATATTTAATTGAACAATACGGAGGAGCAGATGGGGAATTATCAGCAGCACTCCGCTATCTCAATCAAAGATATTCCATACCAGATAAGGTAATTGGACTGTTAACAGATATTGGTACGGAAGAATTTGCCCATCTAGAGATGATTGCCGCCATGATTTATAAGTTAACAAAAGACGCTACACCAGAGCAACTTAAACAAGCTGGTTTAGGCGCACATTATGCGAATCATGATAAAGCCTTATTTTATCATAACGCAGCAGGCGCCCCATGGACAGCTACTTATATCCAAGCAAAGGGAGATCCAATAGCAGATCTATATGAAGATATCGCTGCAGAGGAAAAAGCAAGAGCTACTTATCAATGGATTATAAACATGTCTGATGACCCTTCTTTAAACGATGGTCTTAAGTTTTTAAGAGAAAGAGAAATTGTCCATTCTCAACGATTTAGAGAAGCCGTAGAAATTCTAAAACAAGAACGAGATAAGAAGCAATTTTATTAATGAAAATTCCAGCTCCTTTCTTACTGGAGCTGTACTTTTTTATTCAATAGAAATTTCTTCATGATAAGGTTTTGGTTCGTTGATGAGATTCTGATTATCAATCCACTCGCCCCAATAAGAGTGTGTGAACAGTATGACCATCATAATTATTAAGAGTAAAAATAAGAGCCTAAACCATAATTTGCTAATATTCCAATGTTCTAGCTTCTTCTTTTTTCGATAAACCTCTGTTCTTGTAGGTAAATTAAATACGTCATACTCCTGATCAAACTCTTCACGACCCTGCTCGCGATTTTCTAGATCATCAGTCAATTTGCTTCCTCATTTCTCAAATAAATCCATACACCTAATATAGAATCAATCATAAAATGCGCGGTTATGCTTACCACTAAGCTTCCAGTAACCTCAAACATATAACCAATAAAGTAACTTACAAATATCACAGATAAAAATAAAACAATCTTTTTCAAGTAACGAAAGTGAATGAGTGCAAAAATTGTACTGGCTACCATATAACCAAATTGTGTTTGAATTATCCCTCTAAATAGCGCTTCCTCACAAATTGCTATAACAAGAGTTAAAAGTATAATCTTTACAATTGTTTGGTTTTCAAAAACTTTTTTATTAATGCCACCATCATCATAAAACCGCTCTGGCAATAAAAAGATAAGCAGAAAATCTACGCTTACCACTATAAGCCCCGGAACTACTCCATATAATAGCCACTCATCCACTGTATAGCTTAATAATAACCCCCACTCTACTATGGGTTGGTCAAATAGAAACAAACTAAGTACTACGGCTATGAGAAGTAAAACTAGTTGCGTAAAAATCAAATGCAAGGTTACCTCTTTGGTTGACATTTGTTGAATAATTTCAGATTGGTTCTTACTAGGCATTTAATCGCTCCTGAAGAAATATAGCTTTCAACCTAGTGTCCCAACTTTGATGATAATCTGAAGATTTTACAACTTCCTCTTCTCCGTCTAGATCGTCAATTGAAAAACCGCAATAATCACAACAAGGGACTTCCGGTGATTTTACTCCTAGCTGAAAGGGAGCGTATAATTTCCTTCTCCTACATCCTTCGCAATGAAGCCAGTTAACTATCTCATGGAACTTTTCATTTTTATAATTCCATCTTTCTCTTAGTCGAGAGATTATACGTGATTTTGCAATTTCTCTCACGTCCGATTGTGTTTGTATCGAACTATGCATAAGCATATTGGTTTCCTCTAAGTGATACTTTAAAAAATTCCATTGAGATTCTGAAATTTGTAATTGTTCTTCCATTTCTTCATTTGAAAGAAGTAATTCATTATTTTTCAACCAGTAAAACAACCGCTCGACATCACTTTCATCAGGTAACTCCTTTTGTAGTAATAATCGGGGTAATAAGTGATCGCTAGGAGTATGCAACACTAAGCTAGCGCAAGGCTTACTATCTCTGCCGGCGCGGCCCACCTCTTGAATAAACGACTCAATTTGAGTAGGGAAATGGTAATGAATGACCCGACGAATATTTGGTTTATCTACTCCCATTCCAAATGCACTCGTACAACAAATAATATCTAACTGATCCTTCATAAATTGCTGCTGTACAAGAAGTCGATCCGTTTGATCCATGCCTCCATGATAAAAAGCAACTTTTTGATCAAGAGCTAAATTTAATTCTTCGGCAACCAATTCAGAAGACTGTCTACTAGAAAAATATATCATAGTAGGCAACCGCTTGCTGAAAACAATCGATTTTATACGATTAAGCTTATCATCTTGGTGATCATATGTTTCCACTGCAAAGCTCATATTTGGTTTATCCATCGCATAAATATGATCTACCATATGGGGACAATTTAATTGGAACTTTATATCTGTTTGAACATCTGGTGTAGCTGTTGCACTAAGAGCTAAGATAGTGGGCTTATTAAGCTTCTCAATCATTTGGTACATCTTTAAGTAGTCCGTCCTAAACTCATGCCCCCATTGAGAAATACAATGAGCCTCATCTATCACAAACAAATCAACACTCAGTTTTTTTAACGCTCTTTCAACCC
Source organism: Halobacillus seohaensis (assembly GCF_042663045.1). Classification (NCBI taxonomy): domain Bacteria; kingdom Bacillati; phylum Bacillota; class Bacilli; order Caryophanales; family Bacillaceae; genus Halobacillus; species Halobacillus seohaensis. The sequence goes on from NZ_JBHSZV010000004.1 coordinate 182,559, forward strand.
ATTGGTTTTGTAACATTTCAGGTGATAAATAAATTAATCGATACTTATGCAGTGAATGAAGAACTTCTCTTTTCTCATTAGGTTCCATAAAACTATTGAGGGCAACGACAGACTTAAAACCCTTTGCTTTAAGTTGCTTTACTTGGTCAACCATTAAAGAGATAAGTGGTGAAATGACTATCGTAGTACCGGGTAAAAGCATGGAGGGTAGTTGAAAGCATAAAGATTTCCCGACCCCAGTGGGTAAAACCCCAAGCACACCCCTACCTTTCATAACATCCTCAATAATTTCCTCCTGACCTTCTCTAAATTCAGTGAATCCAAAATACTTCTTTAAACTATTAAGAAGATGAGGTTTGGACATAGTCTTCTCCCCCCTTTCTAATAAAGTTGGACCTAGTAAGCACTAGTCGCAACTGAAAATAGTTGAATTTTCCATCCAACGCTTCGAATAATCTTTTCAGCTTTTTAGTTTCCAGATGTTCAATAGTATTCATGATTTCCTCTTGAGCTATATCTGAAATAAATAAATCGATTGAAAATGATGGCATAACTAAAGATATTTCTACAATATGATCTTGTATCGTGCTCATTTTTAAATTACGTTTATATGAAATTTGCTGTAGAGTATAGCCTCTGTTAAACCATTGATAGGTTTGCTTTGCAGATGAGGTAATTAATTCACCTTGAGCTAAACCCTCAAGACAATAAGCAAGTACAGGATAAGCATTCAAGTCCTTTTTAACAGAATGAAAAATATAAAATAATGTATGTGTAATCATTAAATCCACATTTTCCTTATTAAGCTTATGATGAAGGGCAAGCTGTTCTCTCGTTCCCCCAATTAGCCCTCCCCCCGTTAAACGTCCTACAAACAACTCCGCTTCTTTCGTACATATTGACTCAAGTAGTTGACTAAGTTCTAGGTAAAGAGAATCGATTAATTTCGAAGCATCCTGCTGCCTGTATACTTTTTTCACCCATAATTGAATGGTGACATCATCTTCAATAGGAATAAACGAAAAATCTTTCATATGACTTTGAGTGATGGTTTGCACTAGTAAACGTAAACGTTTCTCAAATATGAATATATTTCGGTGGTATTCCATTCCAGCAAAGTAATTATTGTCTAAAATATATGAATTTGATAAATACTTTTCACCAGCTATTAATATTTCAGGGTACTGTTCCGAATTTAACCTCACATTTTCTTCAGTAACTAATTCATCAATAGCCTTTTCTAATTTTTCTTTCTTTAAAGAGGGATAAATCCCAAAATAACGATCTAATTGATAAATTCTAGCATCTTGCAAGGTTTGAGAAGAACGCTTTCCCTGGATTAAGTTATAAATTCCAGAAATCGTACGTTCTCCTTTAAAGGTATGAATACAATTTAACAAGATGAATTTGAACACAATAACCCTCCTTTACATTACCTAAGCATTGAAATGTATCAAGTACCACTTTACAATGAAGGGTGTAGCCTAATATATTGACCCTCTCATATCAACTTCAAGAGGTGAAACACGAAGGAGGTTCATTTTTTGTCTAAATATACTATGGTAGATAAAGATACATGTATTGCTTGCGGTGCTTGTGGAGCAGCAGCACCTGATATATATGATTACGATGACGAAGGACTAGCCTATGTTGTCTTGGATGATAATGAAGGAAATGAGCAAGTACCTGAATTTCTAGAGGATGATATGGAAGACGCTTTTGAAGGATGTCCGACCGATTCTATAAAAATAGCTGATCAGCCATTTAACGGTGACCCACATAAAAATGGATAATCTATTTACCCTCTTCACCAAAGTGGAGGGGGTTCATTTTATGCTAAAAGGTTTGTCTTTATAGTCCCATCGCACGAAGAACCACTTAAAGACATTTGTAGGGTTTTACTGTCAATAAACATCGTACATGCAGCCATTGTTGTTGTCCATTCATTTAATCTTCTATCTACTCAAAAAAGCTTTATTTCACTTCTTTCCTTTACGGAGATATCTTCCCATAAGATTTTTCTCTTTTACTTCATGCTTTTCATTTTATCAAATCACTGCAGATTATTCTATAATGACTAAAGAGCCTTGTACAAATACAAGACTCTTCAAATCATTCATTCTATAGGGTTGACACTTTCGGGCACAGGCACAGGTTCTGAGAAATTAAGATCCTCTAGCCCATTTACATTTTCGAATTGTATAGATTCATAACCAAACTGTTTAGCAGATGCAAGGATAGCTTCTAATGAACTAGTTAGCTTTCGGTCCTTTATTGATCCATTCACACTCATTTGTAATACTACTATTTCCGATTCGATTTCTTTTACTTCAATATCCATTTCTTGTGGAATGGCAGGCTGTACACTTTCAGATTCCTCGAAATTCTTCATCTCCTCTAAAGCTTCTTCAAATGAAAGCTTCTCACCTAAATCAATAGGAACTAGGTATTCGCGATCATTAGACATATATAGCTGGTATACATATCTATTTTCTTCTATTGGATCAATTGTACTAACTTCCCCATAATTACCAAAAGAGACCGGTTCTCCACCTTCAGTTTCCACCTGAATTTCTTCTACTTGATATGGTTCCACCGACCACCTTAGACTCTCCATAATTGAATTACTCATAGCACTACCCACAATTTCAGTATCATTTGGAAAAATAACTGTAGCTACCTCAGATTCTTCTTCTACTGAAATGGTTACATTCTTCAGGATATCTTGCGAGAGTCCTATGTCCTCTGGAGAAAATCCACTTAGACTTTCTTCCTTTGATTTTCCTTTTAATCCTATGGTTAAAGGAATAGTGTATTGAGCATTTTGATCTGGTACTGCTCGAACAATTCGAGATTCATCTAAATCGGATACAATCAAACGATCCAATAACATAGCATCTTCCACTGGTTCATTTTGCTCAGTTGTCTCGATAGAGTCATCTGACTTATTCGTGTCATCCTCATTTGCTGATTCAGCAGCATTGCTTTCTTCAGTTGTATTATTTTCTTCCACTGCTTGGTCATTAGATTCTATAGCTTCATTATTTATTGTATCTATAGTCATTGGACCAACGATCGCGATTATAACTATAGCCAAAATTGTGGCCAGTCCGGGTATCAACCATTGAGGTCTTTGTTTTTTATTGTTTTTCATTTTTTTGTTAATCATTTTACGATAATCTCCTTTATTTAAAGACTCATTAACACGTGGGAGGTCCGATATCATCTTTTGAATCTCTTTTTCACTTTTTTGATCATTACCCACTTAAATCGACCTCCCTATTTAATATTTTTTTTAACACTTTTAAGCCACGATGCTGAATGGTTTTCACTTTACTTTCTGTAAAATCTAAAATTTCTGCTGTTTCCTGAATGGACATGCTTTGCATAAAACGTAAGATAATAACATTTTTTTGATCGATTGAGCACTGATCTAAGCCTCGATAGACTTGCTGTAGTTGTTCACTTTTCTCAACTAATTCTTCTGGTAAAGGAGCGCTACTAGGCAGCTTTTCACCTTTTTCTTCCCAATTAAAGAACTCAAAGAATCTTTTTCTTTTTCTTCCTTGTTTTCTGAAATAATCGATCGTAACATGCTTCGCTATAGAAAATAACCATGTTTTTTCATTGCTTCTTCCATCAAAAGATTCGTAAGAGCGAATCACCTTAATGTAAATATCCTGTACAAGATCTTCTGCAACCTGACGATCTTTCACCATGTAAAATACGTATTGAAATAAATCTTGATGATATTTATCATAAAAATCATCAAAGAACGGTTTCATATGCTCGGCCTCCCCGTTCATCATAATAGTCGTTTATCTATGTAAAAAGTTACACTTTACTATGATAATCTTTCCTAACCATAAATGAAACCATTCTATAAAAAATTAGAATCCCTTTTTTACTTACCAATCAGCTAACCTATAGACAAAAAAAGCAAGGGAATTGAGGTTATTTGCTTCATATACTAGATTATTTTTGTCCATAATAGGTATTTATTGGTTGGATGCGAATCTTCTACCTCCTACCTTATTGAGAGACTTATACAAGCCGGCGTGGAATTCTTATATACTATTTTCTAAAGATTTGCCTCCTTTATCTAGGTTAGCGTTGTTGATTGGATCGGAATCTTTGCTCGCTTTCCGCGGACGAATCGGCGAATCTCGTAAATCCCCATCCAATCAGAGCCATAAGATAGGGGTATTTTAGGCTGATGAAACCATGGTGGGAGATTCTATACTCTTCACTACCTGGATGAGGTTTTCTCACTAGTTTCCTCGCTAGAAAGTAAGCGATTGTGGCTTTTAGAAAATGGTCTTCATGACTTCTTCCAGGCTAGGAAGCCCATCAAATGGCAGGAAAATACAAAGACCAAACCGCTATGCGATTTGGTCTGCTAACTCATATACTATTTCATATGTTTCTCAACCGAAACAGAACTACTTACGATTTCGACCGAATCTTTTCTTACTTGCATTCCAAAAACCGAAACAAATTACTATACAGAACCCGTTACTAATAAGATAGCTTTTAAGTCATGATATGGGACTTATGATATTTATTAAACAACCTACCTAAAATTGGTGATAATACCAAAATAAATACAGTGTTAGATATTGCATGGTTGACGTCCATAGGGATACCCGCTAGATAATAAGCCCAAAAAGATTGTCCAACGGTATACATAGTCACTGAGATCATTAACCCAAAGAACATCCCACTTAAAAAACCATATACCGATAAGCCCCAAACAGGAATAGATGACCAGTATTTACCTATAACTCCAGCAATCATTCCGATCACCGACCAGGAGACTACCTGCCAGATCGACCAAATTCCCATCCCTAGAATCACGTTTGAGAGAAAGGTTGTTAAGATAGCCATGGTTACAGCAGCTAAAGGACCTAACCAAAAGCCTGTGATGATGATAATGGCTGTCACGGGCTGGATATTTGGCAAATGAGCCATTGCAATCCTTCCGGCAACGGCCAATGCCGCTAGCATTGCAATCAGCGTAATTTTATACGTTTTCATTTATACCATCATTCCCAAGATTGAAAATCGAAATTGATTTCGTCTCCTTCTTCTACTTCATATTCCGTGGCTCCGACTGTTGCATCCTCTCCATTTATCGTATAAAGCCAAGCCTTTTGTTCACCATCTTCAGGAGAAATACCTTCTATACTATTAATAAATCCTTCTTCTTGTTCAACCTCGTAATTATCTTCCATAACTTCCATAAGCATGGTTCCTTCTTCTACGGAATGCTCTTCTGTCGAAATAACTTCTTCTCCTTTATTTTGAGAAATTTCAACCTCGATAGATACTTCCTCTACTTTTTCTTGTTCAGTTTCAGATACACCTTCATTAGCTTCCTCTTGACAGCCTGATAACAGGACAACCGCCAATAAAGTCATTAAAAATCCTTGATAAAGCTTGCTCATATAAAACTTCCTCCCTACTATTTGATTGTTTCAAAGCTTCTAGAAACGTTTTATGTATAAACAATAAAAAGCCTGCTCTTCATAGTGAAGAACAGGCTTAAGACATACCAAATGGAGTTAATCATAATCATTCATAAACCAAACGGATATCTCAAACGCTCAACCCTCGAAGCTTTGAAACGAGTGATGTTTGGCAGGTCTACTGACTTGTGTCTCATCCTACTAAGGAACCTTCCCATAAAGATTATAGTGGTTTCTCCTTTTCGTCTACACTTACAGTTGCGAGGACAGTTCTGGATTAATACCAGATTCCCTATTCAGCCCTATTTGGGCACCAACATCAACATATTAAGTTCAAATTACAGGTTACACGATTCTCAACGATTTAGCAATCTAATTTTCATCTTCTTCCTCTTTGATAGGAATAACCACAGTGAACGTAGTACCTTCATCAACCTTGCTATGAACTCCGATACTTCCGCTATGGGCTTCAACAATGTGCTTAGCAATAGCAAGCCCTAGCCCTGTTCCTTTTTGAGAAGATTCTCTTTTCCTAGATTTATCAGCTTTATAAAAGCGTTCAAAGACGAAAGGTAAATCATCTTCAGGAATACCCTGACCGGAATCCGATACTTGAATAAGCCATTCAGACTGACTACGTTCTATAATCACATCAACTGTTCCATTCTCATCAGTATGACGAATTGCATTATCAATTAAGTTCGTTAACACTTGTTCCATGCGATCAATATCTATGGAAATCATGGGATGTTCATCCTGTAGATCAAGATTCAATTGAACTTGTTTTTCCTCTGCGAGTCCTTTAAATTTCCTAACTATTTTCTTAGCAAACGGACCGACTTGAATTTGTTCTAGATATAAGGAGATATGCCCTGCTTCCATGCGTGCAATATCTAAGAGTTCGTTCACTAATCGTCCAATTCTTAATGACTCATCATGAATAATTTTCGCAAGTTCATTTTTGTCTTCTCTTGACTCGGCTATATCATCTACGATGGCTTCACTATAGCCTTGCAACATTGATATAGGGGTTCTTAGTTCGTGGGAAACATTTGCTATAAAGTCTTTTCGCAATTTATCTAATCGCCGTTCATCAGTCATGTCACGTAAAACTGCGACTGCACCTCTTACATGATCCTGGTCGTATAAAGGAGTCATAATTATAACCCAAGTTCGACCTTGAACAGTGACTTCAGTCATCAGCTCTTGTTCGTTGTCAATCACTTTATTAAAAAGTTCTCTCATAGGAACTGGCAGATTCCTTTGTTGTTCGCTATAGTGTTTTTCTATCCCACTAACTTCGAAAGCCCATGCTTGCAAATATTGATCTGCTGGAGGATTCGAAACTAATACATCCCCTTGACGATTCATAGTTAACACACCGTCAGCCATTGAACGCAATATCCCTGATAATTGTTCTTTCTCATGATTGAGAGCATCTATATGAAACTTTAATTGTCTACCCATCCGATTGAATGCCATGGCCAATTCACCAATTTCATCATGAGTGAGTATAGGAATTTTTGTATTAAATTCTCCCTTTGCTAATTCAAGTGCCCCTTCCCTCATTTTGATCAAAGGGGAAGTTATACGAGTGGATAGAAAGAAAGCAAATATAGTGGTTAATATTATGGCGATGCCTGCTCCTAAGAAAATAATCTTGGTCGTTTGATCTGAAGTTTCCTCTATTGTGTCTAGTGATTGATAGACAAACACAGCACCTTGTTGATCATTAAGGGGTGTACCAACAACCATATAGCCTAATTCTGAATCTTCAATATTAGATACTTTCATTACATCTTTCCGTTCCTCAACAACAGCAGCGAACTCCGAATCATTCATAAACCAGTTATAACTGAAATTTGGTAAGTCATTACCTTCTGATGATGGGGAAGTTAGAATATTACCACTTCTGTCAGTTACCACAACTTGACTTGAGGGATCTTTAATTAGATCAGTCATGGATAAAATAAGTTCTTCCCTTTCATATTCTGAAACTACATCAGAAACTTTAGTTGCCGTCTGCAATAATTCTTTTTCTGCTTCTAAGACATGATAATTTTCAAAAAATTCAAGGAGAAGAACAGTTAAAATAAACAATACAAAACAAACAAGCAATAAAATCGTGAACCATAGTTTTCCAACAACACTACGCCAAAACATTACTCACCACTAACCTCAAACTTATATCCAACTCCCCAGACAGTATTAATCATTCCTGCTGCTTTTGTGGAGACTTTACTTAACTTTTCCCGAAGTCTTTTAACATGTGTATCAACAGTACGTAAGTCACCAAAAAACTCATACTGCCACACTTCTTTTAATAACTGCTCTCTATCGAACACTTTATCTGGTGACTGTGCCATATAATTCAATAACTCATATTCTTTCGGGGTTAACGCAACTTCTTTCCCATCAGCAGTCACCCGGTGAGCATCATTATCTATGGTCATGTGAGGGAAAACCAAAATGTTTCTCGTCGTTGTATCTGTTTCTAAAAATTTAGTTGTGGAAGCCCTTCGCAAAAGCGCTTTCACTCTAAGAACGACTTCTCTTGGACTAAATGGTTTAACAATGTAATCATCTGAGCCAACCTCAAAGCCTTGTACTCGATTGGCTTCCTCGCCTTTCGCTGTCAACATAATCACTGGAGTTGCTTTCTTCTCACGTAGTTCCTTACATACCTCTATTCCATCTTTACCCGGCATCATGATATCTAATAGGATCACATCGTAATCCTCCTGTAATGCCATGTTAAGTGCTTCATAGCCATCCTCTGCTTCATCAATTTCATAGTTTTCTCTTTCTAAGTACATTTTTATCAGTCGCCTTATACGCTCTTCGTCATCGACAACTAAAATCTTAGCTTCGTTGTTATCCATCATTTATACCCACCTCCTATAGTATTAGGTCTGATTATAATAAATGGCAGGTGGGATAAACAAACCCAACCTGCCTATAAATTCTTAAGCGTACGAATGCAAACCTGAAATAATTAGATTTACTGCTAATAAATTAAACATAATAATTCCAAATCCACCTACCGCTAACCAAGCAGATTTCTTCCCCTGCCATCCTCTTGATAAACGCAAGTGTAAATAGGCAGCGTAAAAGAAGAATGTAATTAACGCCCATACCTCTTTAGGATCCCATCCCCAGAAGCGATTCCAAGCTTCCTGAGCCCATATCATAGCAAATATCAGTGCTCCTAAAGTAAATATAGGAAAACCAATGGCTACGGCACGATACCCGACTTCATCAATGATTTCTGGGTTAGCTTTTCTTAATAATGGCTGAAGAGCATTAGCTACTCTCTTTCTGAGCACTAATCGAATGACTCCATATAAAACTAGCCCACCGAGTAACGACCAAATCATAGTATTAAATTTAATCGATGCATCTACTCCCCGCATCCATTCAGGTGCTTGAAAAAGAGGTGACATCGTATTTTCTGATAATAATTCACCATCAAATGGGGCAACAATGGCTGGCATCTCATAAGTAATTTCAGTAACTAGCCCCTCTACTGGTGCTTCAAACGTAGAATTATAGTTAGTGACATTAAAAATTGAGGACACGATAATAAACGCAAGTGTAGTAGCAACCATAAATAGAACAAACTCAAGCCAGAAGGTTTGTTTCGATTTCACTGATTGATCCACTTGACGAATCAAGAAAATTAACCCCGCTACAAAGCTAATTGATAGTATTGCTTGGCCTAGTGCAGCTGTCGTTACATGAATGTATAACCAGTGAGACTGCAACGATGGTACAAGCGGAGAAATTTCTGTAGGAAACATACTTGCAAATGCAATTATTAATAATGCAATCGGTAGTGCGACTAAACCTAATATATTAATTCGATAAATAAAATACATAATGATGAATGCAAAAACAAGCATCATCCCAAAGAAAGTAATAAACTCAAATAAATTACTAACTGGTGCATGTCCTGACGCACCCCATCTTGTAAAGAAATATCCCAACTGTGTCAAAAAACCAATGATCGTTATCGTGATCCCTATTTTTCCAACAAGCTCCGATTTATTTTTTCCTTTATCACTAATAGTACCTGCGAAGAAAAACGTAGCTACTAAATAGATAAAGAAAGCTGCATATAGTAAGTTACTACTTATCGTACTTAATTCTCCCATATCCTTTCCTCCTTACATTCCTAATGAAGGCTAGCTTTTCAATTCTTGTTGATCGATGGGCTTTTCTATTCCTGTTCCATCGATAGCTCTATCAATTTCACGCCTTAGTGCCACCCAATTTTTGTTGGTGTGACCTGCAATCCAAGCACCATTCTCTTGAGGTTTCACCCATATTCTTCTGTGATTCCAGTACATTCCCATACTCACACCAATCATGAAAATGGCTCCTCCTAGTGCTATAAAAGGTAGTGTATAATCCTTTTTAACAGCTAAGCCTGTCACATCTCGAACATCAAAATTCACTAGTCCAACTTTGTACTCATTTTCTCCAGTACCATCAACGTTGGCACCAATACCAGCAAAACTCACTTCTGGTTCTGATTCACCTGGTGCGAACACTTTGAAAACAAACGCAGGATTCTTTGGATATTTTGATACCGATACAGGTTCCCCATCATTTAGTTCATATTCAGGATAATAGGAGTCAAGTACAATTTTGTGTCCGCTATCTAATTCATACTCGGACTCAGGATCACTTAAGTCAATCGTAAATTCGCCATACGAGCTATCTTCATCATTTGTATCATGTAACTTAAATGTCATATCTTTGAACTCATTTTGTTGATAACTTGCTTGGTATAAAGAATAATCCTCAAATTGAATCGGATGGTTCATTCTCGCTTCCGCTTCACTAATTTTTTGTAACTCAGGATCTTTTCCAACTACAACGTCGTCGGTTCTTTCATAAATTACTGCATTTGTTTGATAATTTTTTGGAACGGGTGCACCATTATTTTGAATAGATTCCTGAAACCTTTCATCGTCTTCATCATAATTTTCCAAAATAAACTCTTTATTTTTAATGTAATATTGTCCATCTGTACCACTAATAACTTTTGTTTCACCTTCACGTACCCAAATAAAATCATCTACATATAAGGCTGGAATAAATCTAAGTAATGTTCCTAGCAAGAAAATAATAAGACCAATATGGTTAACATAAGGACCCCACCGAGAGAAACGGTTCTTCTCAGCTAGGAGACTACCTTCCTCTTCTTTTACTTTAAAACGTTGTTTCTTTAAATTTCTCTTCAACTGATCGAATTTAATCGAATCAGATTCTGTTTGACCAAAAACCCGTTGCTTTTTCATAAATAAATCATGACGCTTTGGTCTTTGTCTTTTTAACGTTTTATACAATGGAATAAAACGGTCAAGACTCGCTATAACGATCGAAATTCCAATCATAGCAAGTAATATCATAAACCACCATGAGGTAAATAAATTATGAAAACCTAACTGATAATAGATTTGACCAATTATTCCATATTGATCACTATAGTGAGTCGTTGGATCTGAGCCTGGTGGAATATACATTTCCTGTGGAAAGACTGTACCTATCGCTGAAGCGATTAAGGTAATAATGATCAACGAGACACCAACTTTAACGGAAGAAAAGAAGTTCCACACTTTGTCAACAAATGTACGATTATACGTTTGTGAGCGCCGTGCACTTCCGTCATATCTCATATTTAAGAGTTCTTTATCATTATTCCCATTAAGGTGTTGATTATCTTTCACGGGTTTTCCACACGATTCACATAAGACCGTACCCTCAGGGTTTACATGACCACACTCACATGTAATATCTTTCATAGTAAAACCTCACAATTTCATATGGACTTAAGTCTCCGGTGTAATCTCCTCTAAATAGCCATCAAGCTTCTCCAATGTTAGAGGACCAACTACTTGTTCTTCTACTTCTCCGTCTGGGTTAATAAATAGTGTAGAAGGGATTCTACCTACATTATATTGATCCATTACCTGGCCATTTTTATCATGGAGTATTGGGAAGGATAGACCATAACGATCTAAGAACCGTCTAACCACAAGGTCGGTAGCATCCAAGTTAATAGCAAGTATTTCTACATCCTTGTCTTTATACTTAGAGTATATTTCTTCCATATATGGCATTTCTTCTTTACAAGGCTCACAATAAGTAGCCCAAAAATTGATCATTACACCTTGACCTTCAAGGTCACTAAGTGAAACTGTTTCATCCGTTCCAAATTTCTTCAACTCAAAATCAGGAGCTTGTTCCCCTTCAGCAACCACATTTTTATCATCATTCAGATTTGAAACTAGTGCAAAGATAATTAGTCCTACCATGACAGCCAACATGGCGGAACGAAAAATCAATCTTCTCTTTTTCTTTTGTACTGTGCTTTCCTTCATAGCTTTCACTCCCCGACCATTATAACATTGATGAGCTCAGGAAATTTTGAAGATTATTTAACATTTTCTTCAGCTAGCTGACGAATTTGTTTTACTTCGTGAGGTTTAAGTGGTCTAGCATCTCCTGCATTCATACCTTGTAAAGTAATAGAACCATAGCGTTCCCTTTTTAATTTATCTACAGGATAACCTAAAGCTTCGAACATTTTACGTATTTGACGATTTTTTCCTTCATGTAAGACTACTTGAACGATCGCTGTGTTCTTTTTATTTTCTGAGGACATCACTTTTACATGCGCTGCTTTCATATGCTCTCCTTCGATCATCATGCCTTTTTTCATACTTTTCAACTGTTCGGCGGAAGGAATCCCTTTTGTTTTAGCAATATATACCTTATCAACTTCACCACTTGGGTGCATAAGTAAATTAGCAAAATCACCATCATTTGTTAATAGTAAAACACCTGATGTATCATAATCTAAACGCCCTATAGGAAAAATTCTTTCCTTCACTTCAGGTATATAATCTGTAACAACTTTTCTGCCTTTATCATCTTTGACACTAGAAATAACACCTCTTGGTTTGTACAACAAATAATAAACAGGGACTTCTTTAACTAAAGGGACTCCTGCAACTTCCACTTTATCATTTGTGCTAACCTTAGTTCCTAACTCTTTCATCACTTTTCCATTAACTTTAACTTTTCCTTGAGTAATCATTTCTTCTGCTTTTCTACGTGATGCTACTCCTGCTTGAGCAATCACTTTCTGCAGACGTTCCAGATTGGCCATCGGATCGTCCTCCTATATCATTTAATATTTTTAAACACTATGAAGCCACGCTGGGATGTCCAGCGCGGCTCTAGGCTAATTATCATTATACATGGTTACTCACTAATTAAACAAAGGAATAGCTCTGTTAAGTAAATAAAATCATGACAACTATAATCGAAGCAATTATACCAACCAAGTCTGCAAGAAGTCCAACTTTTAAGGCGTCTCCCATTTTTCTAATACCTACTGCACCAAAATATACTGTAATAATGTATAAGGTTGTATCCGTGCTTCCTTGCATGACAGATGCCATCTGTCCAATTAGTGAGTCAGGACCAAATGTACGAATTAACTCTGTAGTCATACTAAGAGCTGCTGTTCCTGAAATCGGGCGTATCATGGCTAGAGGTAATATTTGTTCAGGAATACCGATCGACGTCATAATGGGTTTAAAGACAAGCAATAAAGCATCCATGGCTCCAGAAGCTTGAAAGATAGCGATTGACACCATCATTCCTAACAAAAAAGGAAGCAATGATATAGCTAATTGAATCCCCTCTTTACTTCCATCTACAAAAACTTCATACGCAGGTACACGTTTAATGGTTGCTGTTACTAATACGATTAGAATAATTGTAGGAATCAACCAAATGCTCATATCACTCGTCCCAATCTTCTTCGTCTATAGTAAAAAAATCGATCGATGAATAGGGCTGCTATTGTAGAGATAGCTGTAGCTAGAATAGTTGCTCCAATAATACTTGTAGGATCTGTGGAGTCATATTTCATGCGTATCGCTATGACGGTCGTTGGAACTATCGTTAATGAAGAAGTATTGATAGCCAATAATGTAATCATAGACCGGCTTGCCTCTTTACTACCAGACAAGCGTTTTAATTCATTCATTGCTTTAAGCCCCATAGGAGTAGCCGCATTCCCTAATCCAAAAATGTTTGCCGTTATATTAGATAGGATATAGCCTATAGCTGGATCATTATCAGGTATTTCTGGAAAGAGCCTTCTTACAATAGGTTTAAACAGTCTGGCCAATGATCTTAACAAACCCGCCTCCTCAGCGATTTTCATAAGTCCTAACCAAAAAACCAAAACACCCATTAAGCTGAGTGTAAGCATAATACTTTCATCAATTGTCGCAAATATCGCTTCATTTACTTTATCCATTGTTCCATTAAAACCCGCATAGGCTATTCCACTTACTGCTAGGATTACCCAGATTAAGTTGACCAAGACCCCACCCCCATCATACGCTTCATAAACGCAAAGCTCGCGGATAACCAAGGTTGTTGCGGACGCTCCGTTAACACGGCAGACTCTGCAAGTATTTGATCTTCTAACTGAAAGTACCGGGTACCTGCATAAAGATTTGATACATTATCAGAGTGAAACACTGCTGTTAATTGATTTTTTTCTTCTTTAGTTAAAGGGACACTAACATCCTTTGGTAGATAATAATTCTGGCCGGAAGATTCCTCATAACCTTCTTTTTGGATTTGGTAGGTTTCGTAATTATCAAACCCCCACTCATACATACGTTCATGATCATTCCAATCACTTGGTGCATTTAATGTCACTGCTACTAGTTCCATTCCATCTTTTTCTGCACTACTTACAAGTGTCCGTCCAGCCTGTTTTGTGAAACCCGTTTTTCCACCTGTTGTATTTTCATAGAGCATAGTCAAAAGCTTATTTTTATTTTGCCATGAGTATGTTCGGTTTTCTGATTTATAGATTTCACTGCCCGTGACTTCACGAAATGTATCATTCTCCATAGAATATTTCATTAACAACGCTAAGTCATAGGCGCTTGACACATGGTTGTCCCCATCAAGTCCATGGGGATTCTCAAAATTCGAATCGTTCATTCCTATCCATTGAGCTTTCTCATTCATCATATAGACAAAGCCCTCAACACTTCCTCCGATGTGTTCAGAAATTGCTACGGCAGAGTCATTTCCAGAACGTAACATTAAGCCATATATTAGATCTTGAAGTTTAATTTTTTCACCTTCTGTTAAATAAATCGAAGATCCTTCGGTACGAATAGCCCGTTCACTTACTACCACATCTTCTTCCAAATCCCCAGATTCAATCGCAAGTATCGCAGTTAATATTTTAGTTGTACTGGCCACTAGAGAGGGTGAGTATGCATCCTTTTCAAACAAAACACGTCCTGATTCCGCATCTATTAAGATTGCATGTTCTGCAGAGACAGATAAATCGGGCTGAGCATAAGATGTTGTATTGTTTAAACAAATGCCTAGAATAAATACGATTAGTATCGTATATAGTTTTAATTTCAAAAGAGGTATTCCTCCCATCATGTTCTTTGCTTAACTTTATGCACAAAAGTACGAGCTTATGAAGGCAAAAAAAGACTGCGAATTGAATTCGCAGCCAAAGATATTATACAAGGCATTAATTATCATCTTTTTTCGATAAAATCAAATGTAGATAAAAGTCCAAAAGACCCTCTTTCTTGGATGGCATTCTCAAAAACAAGTAAAAGTTCTTCTTTAACAAAGCGTGATTTTTGATTCTTAGACTCTAATTATTTTATTACATAAACGAGAGCGAACACTTAGTTTATCCTCATAATCAATCGTTGAACTACAAACGGACACTTTCTCGGCATTACAACACTCATAAACTATTAAAAAACTTCAATGGTTAATTTAACAACCGTGTGTTCTAATCTTCAGATTTATAATCATCCGTATCAAATTTCTCAAAAAACAAATCTGCTTCTTCCTCTACGCTCTCATGCTCACTTAATTCTTGCAAAACGGGAAGCTCATCAATAGAAGATAAACCAAAATATGTTAGGAATTCTGTAGTTGTACCAAATAATACCGGGCGACCCACAGCTTCTTTTCTTCCCCTTTCCTCAATCATCCCTCTAGTCACCAAGGTTTGAACGGACCTATCACTTTTCACACCTCGAAGATCATCTATTTCAATTCGTGTGATCGGCTGACGGTAAGCAATGATTGCCAAGACTTCCAGTGCAGCCTGAGAAAGTCTTGTAGATGCTTTAGTATTTAGCAAGTCTTCATAATATCCAGCATGCTCAGGTTTAGTGGTCAAATGAAGAGTCCCGCTGGAATCCATTATTTTAATACCCCTATTTAAGCTATTGTAATCTTCAAATAGGTGTTGAAGAAGTTCTTCTAGCTCTTTTCGTGTGCACTCTAGGATCTGAGAAAGTTTACTTTTGGTTATTCCTTCTTCTCCTGAAACAAATAATAGACCCTCAATCAGTGCTATCTTCTGATTTGTATTCATCCTTTATCCTCCATTTTAAAAACAATTAATTCATCAAAGTGATTGGGCTGAACACAAACAACGTCATTATTTTTCATTAGTTCTAGGAGTGCAATAAATGTGACTACAATGTGAGGTCTAGACCTTTCTTCAAATAAATCATTAAAAGATGTTCCGTTATTACTGACTTCCATTTTTTTTAATATACCATCCATTCTCATTTGGATAGACACTTCATCTCGCTTAACCTTAGTTTCATTCGCTGTCTTTTGTTTCGTTTTTTTTAACATTTGTTGAACAGCTGCTACAATATCGAACACCGACACTTCTCCAGGGTCTAAAGGCTTGTGCTCTTCGTCCTTCTCCTGTAGTGCCATTTGAGGTCGAGTATAAATACGATTCTCTTCCACTTCTTTATTCTTCAAATCTTCTGCCGCTTTTTTAAATTTTTTATATTCAACTAGCCGATTCACTAACTCCTCACGAGGATCCTCTTCCTCATCTTCCACAAACTCATCTTCAAGTTTTGAAGCAGGGAGAAGCATTTGACTCTTTATCGCAAGTAAGCTAGCAGCCATCACCAAATATTCGCTAGCAACATTTAGCTCCAATTCTTTCATCGCATGGATGTAATTCATATATTGTTCGGTAATTGTAGATACTGGAATATCATAGATATCAATTTCATAACGGTTAATCAAATGCAGTAATAGATCCAGTGGACCTTCAAACCCGTCCAGTTTTACTTGGTATCGATTCGTCATAGTATTTCTTCCTTTTTTAATGGCTATGTTAAACTAATGTTGATATTTGCCCCATAAACAAATGTTCTATATAAGAGAGGTTATGTTATAGGTAGTTCCTGTCGAATATAAGGCCTTCTGTGTATAGCCTTCTTTCACGGCATAAGTGGATGGAATCTGGGAGATCCCTGCAGAAAACGAGTTGGCGCAGACCCCGCAGTGAGGAATGAACGCGGAGACTCGCCGGTTCGTTCGTGGAAAGCGAACAGGTCCCCATCCAATCAACCATACCAAAGGTCAACAGTAAGGTTAACATAGCCTTTAATACAAATTAAGTACTAAATAATAGTACCAGAAAATTCGACAAGCGTTAATATTATCTTCAAAATCCTCTCCTCTTACAACTTGTGGGAAATCCCCCATTACAAGTAGAATAGGTAGAAAGGAGTTGATTTCATGTATCCTCAACATTACATTGAGTTCTTAGCCCATTTCCATGGCACAAGGGATTACTTTGAGTGCCATGAAGTACTTGAACACCATTGGAAAGAAACAGAACCCGGCTACAGAGATTCTGTATGGGTTTTGCTTATTCAATTTGCTGTTAGTCTATATCATTTACGAAGAGGTAACCGTAAAGGAGCCTCAATTTTAATAAATAAAACAATTCAAAAGTTATCAAAAAATAAGGAGAATTTGTTAGAGTTAGGCATCGATTATCATCGATTCGAAAACTTAGTAATTTCTACAAAAACAGGTATCGATTCGGGAGATTTATATAAAAGCGAAAACATCCCGGTTAATGATACGAACCTCTTAAAAGAAGTGAAACAGTTATGTAAGGAGTGGGGCGTTTCTTACGGGGATAGCAGTAATTTATTGAAAAAAGATATAATAGATAAACATAAAAGAAGAAGAGTGTAAACATTAAAAGGAGGCCACCATTTAGTAAGATGTCTTAGACAACCCTTTCATTATCACCATTCGCTTTCATTTCATGCGTCAGGTGTATGGGGGGATCAAGTCTGCCACGAAGTCCAACGTCGAGCTCGTAAAACATTTGAACGATGGAAAACAGAAATCTCTCCTTTGAACGTCCCACACCTTACGTTCTTATCATTAATCCCCAACATCTGTATAATAAATATGTTGGGGGACCAGGAATGATGACCACCACATTCATTATAGAGCCTCTAATTCTAATCTCTCTTTCTTACAATTTAATATGTTTTCGATTGCAAATTCAAATAAAAAAGCAGTTCAGTTAAGGAGTACAATTTGCGGTTTTGTATTCCAAACTGAACTACTTATTCATTTAGGCGCTTCTTTTTAATTATACCTGTGAAGAAGAACTTTCCATGTCGCATTTATCTACAAATGCTTCTGTTGCATGATCTGCACACACTTCATAATCTTTTTCATATTGCTCACGAACATTTTTAATCATTTTTTTACCAATTCCTAGATTCCGATGCGATGGATTAACGGAGACGTGTTGAATAACAGCTACGTCCCCCTCAATTCGCACCCCAATCGTACCTAAAATATCTTCTTCCTTCCATAAATAAAGATGCCAATCTTTATTTCTTCCATACTCTTGCATGGTTTCCTGAAGTTTTCGAACCTCTTTGCATTCAGGCATAAAAGAAAGAAGACCCATTGCTATTTTTTCAAATGATTTTTTAAATCGTATTAACATAATAACCCCTCGTAATGCTCTCTAATTTTTATAACTTAAACCATCTCAAACATCTATACGGTGTGATTACATTACAATACCAAACCAATAGTATACGCCCCACGATAAACTAAACAATAGTAAGAACGTAAACAGAATCCAGTTCTTCTTTTTCAATAGATTGCCTCCACTACTTTGTGATCTTACCTCGGCAATAAATAGCATACTGGATTTCCCCTAAAGATTCAACCAGCTGAACGAAACATGGTTTGAAGAACACGATACCCATCAGATTTCCTTCTACCTAAACGAAAAGGAACTAGGTTTATTACAGCTAAATAGAGATTAAACATGATTAATAGATCAATGAACGGCTCATTTACAAACGAGCGAGTGGTCATTATTAGGAAAGATGCAAATAATCCATTGGCTAACGGGCCACCTAAGCTGATGAGAATTTTTTGTAATGGACTAAATCCTGAATTTTTTTCGTTTGAAGAATAGCCTCCAAAAAAATACAAAGCATGTATAATTATGTGTAATTTGTGTAGTTTTATACGTATTATAGGAGGTCCAAGTCCAATAGTCAATACAGATCGTTTAGATCCCGAAAAAAGTCCTATACCAGTATGGCCCATTTCATGGATTGTCAAACCAATCGGGGCCACAATGAACAATAATGTGATGATAAATTCAATCATTAATTACAAGATAATACAGAACAACATTTTCACTTGTCTTCTACTCTCACACGTTGCATAACATCTCCAGGACGGACACGATCAACGATCTCTACGTTCTCCGTTACTTTACCAAATACCGTATGACGATTGTCTAAGTGAGGTTGAGGCGAATGGCAAACAAAAAATTGACTTCCTCCTGTATCTTTTCCGGCATGGGCCATAGATAGTGTACCGCGCTCATGTTTATGAGGGTTCCCTTCTGTTTCACAATTAATAGTATACCCTGGACCACCTGTACCATTGCCGTTAGGATCACCGCCCTGAATAACGAAATCAGAAATAACTCGATGAAACGTTAACCCATCGTAAAATTCACTATTCGCAAGTTTTTCAAAGTTTGCTACTGTATTTGGAGCTTCTTCATCATATAGTTCAATTATAAATTTTTCACCATTCTCAAATGTAATCGTTGCTTTTTTCATTTCTTCTCCTCCTATTATGGGTTATAAGATAAGTCCAGTCTTGTAATTTCCTTGTAACTTTCTCGACGAACAACTAGTTGATGCTTTCCGTTTTCAACAAAAACAACAGCTGATTTCCCAAAACGATTATAGTTATTAGCCATTGCATACCCGTAAGCACCTGTACTAAATACAGCCATTAAATCATTTGGTTCTATTTTAGGAAGCATTACATCCCATAATAGCATATCTCCTGACTCACAGCACTTACCAGCAATAGAATATTCATTTATCTCTGGTTCGTGCATTTTGTTCGCTAAAACAGCATCATACTTAGCTTGGTAAAGAGCTGGCCTAATGTTATCAGTCATGCCCCCATCTACAGAAGCATAGGTTCTAACACCTGGAATCTCTTTAATTGACCCCATTTGATAAAGCGTTATTCCTGCATCACCAACAATAGCTCTACCAGGCTCAATCCAAATTTCAGGTAGTGGATAGGATAATTCTTCGGACTGGTGTTTTACTTCATCTATTAAAGCTAGAGCATACTGATCAAGATCTAATGGGTCATCCTCTTCGGTATACTGGATACCAAATCCTCCGCCCAAATTTAACACTTCAGCAATGAAAGAAAAACGCTCTCGCCAATCCTTCATCGTTTCGAACAGCTTACTTGTCGCCAATGTGAAACCACTTGTCTCAAAGATTTGTGAGCCAATATGGCAGTGAAGCCCTTTCACATGGGTGCGCTCATTAGAATGGAGTAATTGAAAAGCTTTTTCTGCTTGTCCACTCGATAAGTCAAAACCGAATTTGGAATCCTCTTGACCTGTTAAAATATAGTCGTGTGTATGAGCTTCGATACCTGGAGTAACCCTTAATAGAACATCCATCGAGGAATCCTTTTCAGCAAGTAAATCCGTTAGTAAAGCAATTTCATAAAAATTATCAACAACAATACACCCTATATTATTCTCAACAGCCATCTCTAACTCAGTAAGACTTTTGTTATTACCATGCATATGGATTTTCTCAACAGGAAATTCAGCCTGCAAAGCAGTATGCAATTCGCCTTCAGAAACAACATCCAAGCTAAGCCCTTCCTCTTTAGCAACTTGTAACATAGCAATAGACGAAAAAGCCTTACTCGCATAGGCAACCTGAGCAGGAACACCATGCTCCTTAAATGTTCGGACAAATGCTCGAGCGTTGTGTCTAATCCGTTCTACATCATATACATAAACGGGAGTCCCATAAGCATCAGCAATTTCATGGGCCGGGATCCCTCCAATTAAAAGTCGTCCTTGATCGTTGACCTCACGATTCATGTTGTTCCGCCTTTCTAGAGAAATCAATATAAAGAAAATGCTCCTTATAATAAAAGGAACATTTTCAAATTAACTTTAATTTATCACAACATTTACTTAACGGCAATCATCTTTACCTCTGCCTTCGATTATTTTGAGGGTGAACAATACTAGGTCTTACTTTCTCTATAGGCACTGACATTCTTAATAGGATATACAGAAGCGCTTTACCGTTAAATGGTAATAAAGGCCACATATAAGGTGTATTTAAAGATTTAGTACGCGTCAGCAACAGAATATACAGTGTACTTCCTACAACAAATCCATTTAGACCAAATAAAGCAGCTAATATTATTAACATCAACCTGCTCATTTTATTTGCTATCGAAAGTTCATAACTTGGCGTACAATAAGATCCTATTGCACTTATCGCAACATATAAAATAACTTCAGGTACAAACATTCCTACATCTATTGCAATTTGTCCAATAAGGACAGCCGCAATTAAACCCATGGCTGTTGCTAGAGGTGTTGGTGTATGAATCGCAGCAATACGCAACATTTCTAATCCTAGATCAGCTAGTAGTATTTGAACGATGATAGGGATATTACTTTCTTCATTTGGGCCAATAAAATCGAGCGTTTCAGGCAATAAATCCGGCTGAACGACAAACAGCATCCATAATGGCAGTAAAAATACAGATGCAAACACTCCGAAGAATCTTATCCACCTTACAAAAGTTCCAACAGCCGGAGATTGACGATACTCCTCTGCATGTTGCAAGTGATGAAAATAAGTAGTCGGCGTTATAATCATGCTTGGAGATGTATCGACCATAACTAGGACGTGTCCTTCTAGTAAATGGGCAGCAGCAATATCTGGACGTTCTGTGTATCTTACAAGCGGAAACGGATTAGCACCTTGCTTCACCAGAAACTCTTCCACTGCTTTATCAGCCATCGTCAAACCATCTATATCAATCTTTTTAAGCTCTTCTTTTAATACATCAACAAGCCCTGGATCTGCAATACCCTTTATATAGGAAATACATATATCTGTCTTAGAACGTTCTCCTATTTGCAACAACTCATGACGAAGTCGCTCATCTCTAATCCTACGACGGGTTAGCGCAGTATTCTCAATAATATTTTCTGTATAACCATCACGAGAACCTCGTATGACTTTTTCAGTATCAGGCTCATCTGGTGATCTCCCAGGGTAAGCACGGACATCAACAATTAATGCTTCCGCTTCTCCCTCAATAAATATAACAATTAGACCAGATAGCATTTGCGTAATACATTTCTCTATCTTATCTTCTACATCTACTTGTTGATGCGCAAGGTTATTATATATGTGTTCAAAGGCAGATTTTTTCTCCCTTGTTCCTTCATTATTGAGTTCGAATAACTGCCTCAATATATTAACAATAACTGCTGATTCACATAATCCTGTAACATAGTATATATTTACTTCGCGATCTAAAATATTTAACTTACGAAAACCTACATCGAAGGATTCTCCCTCTCCAATTCTTTCGTTCATGATCGAACGATTCTGCTCTAATTTCATAACAATCGGCGTATCTTTTTCAGTTGGCATCCAAGTCAATCCCTTCTAACAGAAAATTAGCCTTTTGGTTTAAAAACGATTGCAACAAGAAACCCGAATAGTATGGCAGAAGAAATTCCGGCTGAAGTTAATTCAAAGATCCCGGTAGCTACTCCGATCAACCCATGTTTATCAGCCTGTTCCATGGCTCCATGTAAAAGCGAGTGACCAAAGCTAGTGATAGGCACGGTCGCCCCTGCTCCGGCAAAATCAATTAGATTGTCATATAAATCAAATGCATCCAGAATAGCCCCAGCTACTACAAAGGAAGACATAACATGTGCAGGAGTCAATTTAGCAAAATCAAGTAAAAATTGACCAATTACACAAATCCCACCACCGACAAGAAATGCCCATAAAAAAGTCATCAAACCCCCTCCTCTTTTGAAAATACTACAGCATGAGCAATTCCAGGAATTGATTCTTTTTGCTGAAGCATCATAGGATTCATTAAAGCACCTGTAGCAACAACTAATATTCGTTTATAAATCCCCTGTTTTAAATCATTCATTAACTTCCCATACGTAACTACTGCTGAGCAAGCACATCCACTTCCTCCACTGAAAACTGGTTGTTCACTATAATAAATAAGTAATCCACAATCTTTATGAACTTCTGAAATATTATATCCATCGTCTTTTAACATATCTCTAACAATAGGAGTTCCTACTGCTGATAAATCCCCTGTCACGATAATGTCATAATCTGAAGGAACTCTCCCCATATCTTCAAGATGAGTTTTTATCGTATCCCTTGCTGCTGGAGCCATAGCCGATCCCATATCGAAGGGGTCCGTTATCCCATAATCCACAACCTTCCCTATCGTTGCTGATTCAATTCTAACGGCTGCGGGCTTTGTCGAAAGTAAGGCTGCTCCGCTTCCTGTCACTGTGAAAGTCGCTGATTTAGGTTTTTGTCCACCATATTCTGTTGGATACCTAAATTGACGCTCAGCTGTTGCATTATGTGAACTAACTGCAGCTATTGCTTGTTTTGCAAAACCACCCTCGATTAAGGCTGCTCCTGTTGCAAGTGTCTCCATAGAAGTAGAACATGCGCCAAACATTCCAAGGAGTGGAATCCCTAGTTGTCTAGCTACATAGTTTCCTGTAACATTCTGATTTAATAAATCACCAGCTAGGAATAAATCAATTTCACGTTGGTCCATTCCTCCTTTTTGCAAGCAGAAATCAACAGCATCTACCATTAACCTGCGCTCAGCTAATTCCCAGTTATCCTCATCACAATGCAATTTACTATATATTTTGTCGAATGTATCTTTTAAGGGTCCTTGACCTTCCAACGGTCCCACAACAGTCCCTGTAGACTGTATATAGATCGGTTTAGTAAAATTCCATGTTTGTATTCCTGTTTTTGCCATAAAATATCCCCCCTTAAAATAAAGACTGCCATGTATATCGAATGATCCCAAGAACGTATGCCGCAACGACTCCAAATACAAGTACTGACCCAGCCAGTTTAAATAAATTGGTAGCTACGCCTAATACAAGGCCTTCGCTTTTATGTTCTAAAGCAGCCGACGTAATTGAATTAGCAAAGCCTGTTACTGGAACAGCCGAACCCGCACCAGCAAATTGTCCAAGTCGATCATATACCCCAAAGCCGGTAGCTAAAGCAGATAGTAAAATAAGTGTTGCTATGGTTGGATCTCCGGCATCCTTCTCACTAAAGTTAAACCAATGTATATACATCTCTGTAATTAGCTGACCTAAAACGCAGATCATTCCTCCAACAATAAAGGCTTTCAGCGCGTTTATTATATATGGTGGTTTGGGTTGATAAGTTTGACTCGTTTTCTTATAATCTTTTGCATCGAAACTAGGCATGATGTACGCTCCTTCACTTCACAAATATAATCCATTGAAATAATGATCCAAAAATCTTTCCTAACGACAGGGCCATCAATAGTGTAAATAAATACCTTTCAATGCCAATCCTTTTAAATAATAATGGAAATACATTTAAAACTTCTGTTAAGGCAGCGGCTAACATTCCGACAAACATCCCATGCAAGAGACCCCAAAATATTAAACCGACGACGGGAATTTTGACGGGAAAATCTCCAAAAGATAGATAAATACCAAAAAACACACCAAAAATTATGGCGAATTCATACCATACAACCCTATTCTCAGAATGACTTAACTGCATTAACCTAGGCACAATTCCTAACACAGTAATAAATGCTACAAACCCAGTTCCGACAGCTATTCCTGAAGCCAGACCAATTATTGCTTCAATGATCCTCATCCGATTGTTCCACCTTATTTTCATGAATCGCAACGTAATGATCTAAATCTTCTTGGTACTTAAAGACTTCAATTTCCATAGGATTAGGTTCTTCATTAAATTTCTTATGAAACCAATGATTGAAAAAAAGAATCATTCCTATGCCTAAACCAATTGAATAAGGAACTTGAATCCATAAAGGGTGTTCCACTTCTTTACCTGTCAGCATAAAATGCAGCTTCTGCTGTACCATCTCCATACTTACATCATAGTGAAAGTTCATAATAGCCATTGCAGCGCCTATAAACAGTAATATCCATATAAAGCTTACGATGAGTAAATGAGGAAATTTCTTTTTTCGTTCTACGTGAACAACACATTGATTAGGTCCTAAGATCTCGATATCACTTTCAGGAAAGCGTTTAATTACTTGATCAATAATGGAAAAGCTATCAATTACGATAATATTTTTATCTTCAGGCTTGATCATATGAATAATCATATTCTCAATCATTTGCCTCTTTCTTACCGCTCCCGTTATTCGTGCAACATCTTTCACACGAATCATTTGCTTAGCAGGGGTGCGAATTGACTGCTTCATGCGTATATATATTGGCGCTGACATTTTCTCGCCTCCCGCAAAAGGTCTCTTTGTTAGTATGTAACATTTTTAAATCATCATACAAAAAGAAAAAACTACGCAGTCGCGTAGTTTTTTAAGAAGTATCATTCATAGATTCTTTCATTTGTTCTAAAATTTTCTTCTCAAGTCTTGACACTTGAACTTGAGATATTCCAATACGTGCAGCTACTTCTGACTGTGTCTGATCTTTAAAATAACGCAAATAGATTATTAATCGTTCTCGTTTTTCTAGCGTATCCATCACATCATGTAAGGTCAGGTGTTCAAACCACCTAGAATCTTCTTCTGCTATTTGATCTACAAGCGTGATAGGATCCCCTTCACTTTCGTAAACCGTTTCATATATAGACTGCGGTAACCTTCCCGCATCCTCTGCTTGAATAACCTCTTCACTAGAAAGATTTAACGCTTTCGCTAGTTCATTAATTGTAGGGGAGCGGCCGTGTTCTTTTAGAAGCTCCTCTTTCTTCACTCTAACTTTATGATAGGTTTCTTTAAGACTGCGACTTACCTTCACGCTGCCATCATCCCTAATAAACCTTTGGATTTCACCAATGATCATAGGAACAGCATAAGTCGAAAACTTCACATCAAAACTTAAGTCAAATTTATCAACAGACTTAAGTAAACCTATGCAGCCAATTTGATACAAGTCATCTGGTTCATACCCTCTTCTTAAATACCTTTGTACAACAGACCAGACAAGTCTCGTGTTTTTTTCAACTAAAAAGTGACGGGCCTCCTGATCACCAGACTGACTTCGTTTAATTAAATCCCGCACGTCCTCATCGGATAGGCGTTCCTCTTTAGTATTCGTCCTCATTTTCATAGCCCTAATTATAAATAACCTTTGTTGTAGTTAACTGCTTAGCAAGTGTAATTGTTGTCCCATCTTCTTTAGACGATTTGATATCGACCTTATCCATAAAGTTCTCCATTATGGTAAAACCCATACCAGAACGTTCCCACTCAGGCTTTGAAGTAAATAAAGGTTCTCTCGCCTCTTCAATATTCTCAATTCCGACGCCATAATCCTTAATAACAATTTCAATATGTTCCTGATCAATCGTACATTCTACAATTACTTTCCCCTCAGGGCTTTCTTCATAGCCGTGAATTATAGAATTTGTAACAGCTTCCGAAACTACAGTTTTAAAATCGGTTAATTCATCCATCGTTGGATTCAGTGGGCTGATAAATGAAGCCACAGCAATTCTAGCTAAGGACTCATTCTGACTAATACTGGAAAATTCAATTTTCATATGGTTTTTCTTCATGACGCCACCCCTAACATTTGCAGGGCAAAATCTTCATTGTCGACAAGCTTTACGATTTTAAACATCCCTGATAGATCAAATAATCGACGAACATCAGGGGAAACAGAGCATATAACCATTTCCCAACCAGCAGCTTGTATTTCTTTATAACGTCCTAGCATAACTCCTAACCCTGAACTGTCCATAAAAGTAAGTTTTTCTAAATTAACAATGACATGCCCTACGTTATTTTGGGCTAGGTGAGTTTGCCATTCCTCACGAAGGTTAGTTGTTTCATGATGATCTAACTCCCCTTCTAAGCGTACAAGTAAAACAGATTCTTTAATGGTAAAATCTACGGAAAGACTCATATATAGTTCCTCCTTATCAATTAGAGTCACTTAGTCTTTTCGCAGAAGAGCACCCTTTTTCCTTCCTAAAAACAAAACTAGTGATCGCTCGCTAAAACTTTTCAAAACCTGTCAAATTTCTAAAAGAACGTTGCCACAACTCAAGAAGATTTGCTTTATTTACAGGTTCTGATGCTTCTAAACGTACTTTTGATATTTCTTCTTTTCCATTGCTGATCGTAACCCAGCCAAGGTGCTCACCTTTCTTAATAGGAAGATCAACACTTTCATTTAATGTAACTGAAGTTTTATATTTTGCTTTTTCTTCATTTTTCTTCTTCAATATCATTACATCTTTTTCAGGTACTAAAGGCAAATCCTTTGGCATTCCCCTTGAATTTTCCATGCTGTGTAGAATTTCATCTTTCGAATATAATTTAACCCCTTCATATTGACCAAATCCAAAATCAAGCAAATTAGTGACAGCTTCGTTACGCTCTTTCGGTTTTTCTGCTCCCATAACTACTGCAATCATATGGAGGTCGCCTTTCTTAGCAGATGCTGTAAGGCAATATTTAGCTTTATTCGTAAATCCCGTTTTCAAACCATCCATTCCCGGATAGTTTTTAATTAATTTGTTCGTATTAACGAGCCAGAACTCATTCTTTTCACCTTTTCTTAAATAGTCATCATAAATACTTGTATAGTCTGTTATGGCTTCATGCATCAATAATTCCCTTGCCATTACAGCCATATCTCTTGCAGTGCTATAATGATTATCATGAGGAAGTCCATTTGGATTTTCAAAATGAGTATGCTTTAATCCCAGATCTTTCACTTTATCATTCATCATCTTTACAAATTCGTCTTCACTCCCCGCAATCCGCTCTGCCATAGCAACACTTGCATCGTTTCCTGAAGCTACAGCAATCCCTTTTAATAGATCCTCCACCGTCATTTCTTCTCCGGCTTCAAGAAATATTTGTGAACCACCCATTGATGCGGCGTGTTCACTAATTCTAACTTTCTCTTCTAGCGAAATATTCTCTTTCTCGAGTTCTTCCATAATGAGAAGTAACGTCATAATTTTAGTCATACTTGCGGGTGGTAACTCTTTGTCAGCTTCCTTATCGTACAACGTCATTCCACTATTCTTTTCCATTAGAATAGCTGATGGTGCGGTTGGTGCAATAGAATCCTTTTTATCTTCAGCTTGAGTATGAGCTGGATGAAACAGCATCGTTATCACACTTATTGCTAGTAACATACTTACAAACCTACGCATAATGATACCTCCTGCTTCTTAAGTGATCCTATTTTCCCCTGTAGACCCGCTTCTATACAACAAATTTGTGAATGGTCTGGGAAAGCAAGCAAATACACTTCTAAAATAGGAGGATCTACGCTAAAAAGAGTTCAATGTTAAAAGTCATGAGTAGTTTGAAAAATT
Organism: Halobacillus seohaensis; assembly: GCF_042663045.1. Taxonomy (NCBI): domain Bacteria; kingdom Bacillati; phylum Bacillota; class Bacilli; order Caryophanales; family Bacillaceae; genus Halobacillus; species Halobacillus seohaensis. The sequence goes on from NZ_JBHSZV010000004.1 coordinate 210,907, forward strand.
TAATGAATTATGTATTTCTTAACGATTTATTCAGTAATCATTTATGTTGATAGGGAGGGAGTTCTTCCTTTCCCTAGAAATTTGAACTCCTAGTGCAATTTACCGTAAAAGAAAAGCTTGGTATGACAATAAAAATGGAGCATTGAATTACTCTCCAAATCAATGCTCCACCTTTCATATACATTTCCCTCAAAACTGAACTAATTAACTAAAACGAATCGACTACTTTATAACCTTATAAATTAATTTTGGTTTTTCCACTTGAGTAGAAGAAATTTGATATGCTTCTTTCACTTTTTGAACAGAAGAATCTGCATTACTTTCAACACTATGCAAAATTACCAGAGCTTCCCCAGCTTTTACTTGATCTCCTATTTTCTTCTTAAGCGTAATACCAACACCGTGATCAATTTGGTCATCTTTCGTTGCACGTCCCGCCCCTAAATACATGGCAGCAATACCAATAGACTCCGCATCGATTTCTGCAACATAACCATCTTGCTCAGCCGTAACTTCTATTGCATGAGCAGCTTTAGGAAGCAGACTTAAATCATCAATCATCGCTGTATCTCCATGCTGGGATTCAATTAACTTACGGAACGATGCAAAAGCTTTACCATTTTCTAAATTTTGTTCAAGGGCTTGATATGCTTCTTCATAATTAGAGAAAACTTCAGCAAGTACAGTCATATGAGAAGCAATTTCTAAAGATAGTTCCCGTAAGTCCTCAACTTTCTTACCTTGCAAAATTTCTGCAGCTTCCTTAATTTCATTGGCATTCCCTACCTCAAAACCAAGTGGCTGATTCATATCACTTATGACAGCTATGGTATTACGACCTAGGTTATTTCCAATGTTCACCATTTCTTGAGCTAATGCTTCAGAGTCTTCTAAAGTCTTCATGAAAGCACCGCTGCCCGTTTTTACGTCCAAAACAATACTATCTGCCCCTGAAGCCAGTTTTTTACTCATAATTGAACCAGCAATTAGAGGTAAAGAATCAACTGTCCCTGTGACATCACGAAGGGCATAGAGCTTTTTATCTGCAGGAGCTAAGTTCCCAGTTTGCCCTGCAACTGCCAACTTATGCTCATTAACATTTTGAATAAACTGTTCTTTTGTCATCTCAATTTCTAGGCCTTTCACGGACTCAAGTTTGTCTAAAGTTCCACCCGTATGACCTAACCCTCGACCGGACATTTTAGCTACAGGTACTCCTACAGAAGCGACTAATGGTCCTACGATAAAAGTAACTTTATCACCTACGCCACCTGTCGAGTGTTTATCTACCTTATGACCTTTTATTTGTGATAAATCAATGGTTTCTCCTGAATCGACCATCGCCTGAGTAAGTGTGGCTGTTTCTTCTGGAGTCATCCCTTGAAAATAAATTGCCATAGTTAACGCTGAGGCTTGGTAGTCAGGTATATCCCCTTGAGTATAACCTTCGACAAAAAATTCAATTTCTTCTTTTGATAGTTGGCCACCATCTCTTTTTTTTACAATGACGTCATACATTCTCATTCGTGTCACCCCTCCCTTATTTTTAAGCTGGTAAAGTTCGCAATAATTCTTTCACGAATCCTAAGAAATCTTCCCTTACTCTTGAGGTTGTTTCTATTACTTCATCATGAGTTAATGGCTGATCTAATATACCGGCAGCCATATTGGAGATACAAGAAATACCAAGGACCCGAATACCTGCATGGTTCGCAACCGTTACCTCTGGAACCGTAGACATTCCTACCGCGTCTCCACCTAATATTCGTAACATACGTACTTCAGCGGCTGTTTCATAGGCTGGACCTGAGTTGCCGACATAAACTCCCTTTCTAATGGTTAAGCCCAATCGATCAGCACTTTGCTCTGCATGATTAATTAGAGCACGGTCATAAGCTTCGGACATATCTGGAAAACGTGGTCCAAAGTCTTCTTCATTAGGTCCAGTTAACGGGTTATCTCCCATATTGTTAATATGATCAGTAATTAACATTAAGTTTCCAGCTTCAAATGATTCATTTATTCCACCAGCTGCGTTTGTGACGAATAAAGTTTCTACACCAATATCTTTCATAACACGAACAGGAAAAGTAACTTGCTTCATATCATAGCCTTCATAATAATGAAAACGACCTTGCATCGCGATAACTTGACGTCCTTCTAATTGGCCAATCACCAACTGTCCCTTGTGTCCAGACACAGTACTAACAGGGAAATGAGGAACATCTTCGTAACTTATCACTGTTGGATTTTCAATTTCATCAGCTAATATTCCCAGACCTGAGCCTAGAATTAAACCTACTGATGGTTCTACCTTTAATTTCTCTTGAATAAATTTTGCTGCTTCTTTGCTTTTCATTTTCATAAAAGTGATCCCCCTATTGAATGTCCTTCAAGAAACTTTTTCCGTGTTCTGGCATTTTTGCAGAAAAATTCTCAGAGATAGTAGCTCCTATATCCGCAAAAGTTTGTCGTTGCTCTAAAGCCTTTCCTTCAGTGATGCCATTATGACATACTAGAAGCGGTACAATCTCTCTCGTATGATCGGTGCCATGATGAATCGGATCATTTCCATGGTCAGCCGTAATGATTAACAAATCATCTTCCTTTAACTTTTCCACTACTTCCGGAAGTCTTTTGTCATAAGCTTCTAAAGCTTCACCGTATCCTTGTGGGTCGCGACGGTGACCATACTTCGCATCAAAGTCTACAAGATTCAAGAAATTCAAACCCTTGAAGTCTTTATCCATCGATGAAACTAGTTGATCCATGCCATCCATATTATCGGTTGTACGAATAGATTCCGTTACCCCTTCCCCGTCATAAATATCAGAGATTTTACCTAAGGCAATAACGTCTAATCCCTCATCTTCTAAATTGTTCATAACAGTCGTTCCAAAAGGCTTAAGTGCATAATCATGACGATTAGATGTACGTTCGAAAGCACCTGGTTCTCCAATAAATGGACGAGCAATTACACGACCTACCATATATTTTTCATCCCTAGTTAATTCACGTGCAAATTCACAAATCTCTAATAACTCTTTAGGTGGAACGACTTCCTCGTGTGCAGCTATTTGTAGAACTGAATCTGCCGATGTATATACAATTAGATCACCTGTTTTCAAATGATGTTCGCCTAATTCATCAAGAATTTCCGTTCCTGAAGCTGGTTTATTCCCAACAATTCCACGTCCAGTTTTTGACTTTATTTGATCAAGTAATTCATCGGGAAAACCGTCAGGAAACGTTCGAAAAGGTTGTTGAATGTTAAGGCCCATAATTTCCCAGTGACCTGTCATCGTATCTTTACCGTTCGAAGCTTCAACCATCGTAGTATAATGAGCTTTAGGATTCTGAGTAGGTTCAATTCCTTGGATAGAACTAATATTACCCAGTCCTAAATTCCCCATATGAGGCATCTTCAATCCGTTCATATGATCTGCTATGTGCCCTAGAGTATGGGCCCCCTTATCATTGAATTTCTCAGCATCAGGAGCTTCTCCAATACCTACTGAGTCCATAACGATTAAAAATACACGATTAAATGTTTTCATAGTTATTTACCTCCTATATGTTTATTTTCCCATAGCTTAATAAAAATAACCCAGCTTTAAAGTTGTAGGATGTCAGACAACTAAAAAGAAAAAGAGATTACGCTCGTGGATGATACGAGCGATAAACGTCTTTAAGCCGCATTTTTGTTACATGTGTGTATATCTGGGTAGTAGAAATGTCAGCATGGCCTAACATTTCTTGAACGGCTCTTAAATCTGCCCCATTTTCTAGCAAATGGGTTGCAAATGAGTGCCGCAATGTATGAGGGGTAATCGCCTTAGTAATTCCCGCCTCTCGAGCAATCGCTTTCAACACTTTCCAAAATCCTTGCCTTGATAGTGGTGAACCATGATGATTAACAAATAGCTCTTCTGTTTGTTTTCGTTTTACTAGTTTCTCTCGAGGTCCATCTAAGTAAATCTCCAATGACTCTTTTGCCAAATCTCCAAGCGGAATAATTCTTTCTTTAGAGCCTTTTCCCATACAACGAACAAAGCCCATGGTTAAATGTAAATCACTAACTTTTAATGTAATTAATTCTGTGACACGTAAACCAGTAGCATAAAGAATTTCTAGCATAGCTTTATTTCTAATCGCAAGTGGATTCTTCGGTTGCACACTTAATAACTTGTCTACATCATCTGATGATAATACTTTAGGTAGTTTACGTTCCTTCTTCGGTGTCTCAATATGTAGACTTGGATCCTGATTTGTTATCTTTTCTCGGATCATAAATTGATGAAATAAACGAATGGAAGATAATAAGCGAGCAATGGTCGCTGAGGACCTCCCTTTGTCATTTAAGTCATACAAGTGTTTCATTATATGAGAGCGAGAAACCTGATCCCAATCATTCAGCTCTTCACTTGCTTGTAAAAATGTATGATATTGATTTAAGTCTCTCTTATACGATTGGATCGTGTTATTTGACAATCCACGCTCGACCGTTAAATAATGAAAAAAATCTTCCAGAGCAAATTTCATTCTTTCTACTCCCCTAGTTGAAAGAAAATTGTAAGCCGATCAGACCACTCAGAGTCTAACGGATTCATTACCTTAATAGCAGCCCCATCAGGCGGATCATACCGATGACTTCTTTCATGTTGATCATGAATGACACGCAAGGCTACATAAAATAAACTTGTACAAACTGTAAATATAATAAGTACTTTAATTAATTCCTGTAATTGCGAATTTTGTTTAAACATAAGCTCCTCCATAATCTTTATTTATAAAGGATATGTCTAAAAACTACGCAAATATACATGTAATCAACGCACATGTTAAACGTACACGAATTATTTATATTTGTAAATAGAAACATTCGTAATAAAGAAAGCCCCCATGAATGCTAGATTCATAGTGACTTTACAGATTTTTTAGTCGTTTACGTATTAAGAAGAAGTATTTGTTACGGCTGCATTCTGACATACCCTGCAGATTCCGTGGAAGGTTAAGCGGTGATCTTTCACTTCAAATCCCCACTGGCCTTCAATTATTTTTTCTACATCACCTAATAAATCCTCTTCAATTTCCTCAACAGAACCACATTCTATACATACAAGGTGGTGATGAAAATGTTCAGCACCTTCTTTACGAAGATCGTAACGCGATACTCCGTCTCCAAAGTTGATTTTATCAACAACCTTCAGCTCTGATAATAATTCTAATGTACGATAAACTGTTGCCAGACCAATTTCTGGTGCTTTCTCTTTTACGAGGAGGTAAACGTCTTCTGCACTTAAATGGTCTGTTTCATTTTCCAATAGAACCCTTACGGTGGCTTCACGCTGAGGTGTTAGCTTATAACTTTGGGAATGCAATTGTTTTTTTATCCGTTCCAGTCGATGTTCCATCTCGTTTTGTCCCTCCCTCGTAATTCCAATTTAATTATAAGCAGAGAAGGAACGAGTGTCAAATTAAAATAATTACAAATTATTAATGATAATCATTATTAATTGATACTTATTATTTATAAACTAATTTTACAGCCACTTCTAATAGAGGATGGGCAACAAATACTTCTACTAAAGATGCAGCTATTAAAAATACTAGTAAAATTCCAAACAGTGCACTGTATTTAGCAAAGGCTTGCAAAATAGGCTGGTGGACCCTTTTAATAAACAATTGTTTGCATAAAGTTAAAGAAAATAGCAAGGCCAAAGCTCCAGCCAATAAGTATACTGGAATAATTAATAGGTTCTGAGGTGCAATAGAAGCAGAAGATAACAACAAACCATACCAGCCCATTTGATTTACTAGAAAACCAACAGAGAATCCTATCACAAGTCCTTTTATAAATAAAAGCACAGTGATGATCGGCATGCCAACAATTGATATTCCTAATAGAAATAAAAGTAACATATACTTCACATGGTAAAGAATACTCTCTTTTAGCAAAGTTGTTTTATCTAAACTATTCATATCAATCATTTGCTCAAAGAACTGTTTTAAATAAAAAAACAAATCCTCTTTTTGTACAAAATTCATACTATTTACAATGATAGCCCCAAAGACCATCCCCATTATAAAAAGCACAAAAATAAACACAAAAATACTCATGTGATTATTTAAATCTTTTTGAACCATTCGCACACCACGTTGCATGGATTCTCATCCTTTCTCATCAACGATATATAATTAATCTATGACGAGGGAATGAAAAGTAGACCATGTTTACGAGAGGTTTCTGTCAATTCTTCCATAAACCCCTCCGCCTCCAGATTTTATGGACAGTTCTCCTGATCTCATTGCTAGAATAGCTTTTGCTACTGGTTTTGAAATACTAGAAGATAACTCCTCATAAGGTGTGTGGTGAATAATATTCATCTCTGTTTGAAAGGCTTCGATCAACTTCTCATACGTTTTTTTACCTAACCCAGGTAAATAATCTAGTGGAACCTGATAGATATATTCCGGTCGCTCAGGAGGAGTCGAGTCCTCTCCTAATTCACTTATTCGGTCTGATACACCCTTTATAATTTTATGTGACCCACATTCATTACATGAATACTGAGATTTCGAAGCTGGAGTAAAACACTTACTACATACCGTTTGATGGTACTTTCCAAGCTTAGGATTCATACCAAAGTTTCGTAAAATCTTTCTCCCATTTAGTCCTTTAAGAGCTTTTGCAAATTCTTCAAATGTAGCTGCTTCCAAACTAACTTGTTGATATTCTCTCGCTAGCTTAGATGCCGAATGAGCATCTGAATTAGTAACAAAGGGATACTGATGCAATTCTTTAATTTGATCGGCCATACTCGTATCAGAACTTAAGCCTAATTCAATTGCGTCTATATTTTCAGGATTAAATACTTCACGTAAGCTCCGTTTGACTCCTTTACCGTACAAACTCTTAAAAGGAGTAAATACATGGGCAGGAATAAACAATCCTCCTTGATCCTTAACATAAGATTGTAATTCACGTCCTGTTCCATAGAATCGCTGAGAACTTAAGTTTATATTTGTCATTTTTAACGAGAGCCATTTGCTAAAGTCTTTCATTTTCTGAAGGGTCGGTAAGTAACAAAGTACATGGATAGGACCGCTACAAGAGCTATCGTATATCTCTATCTCACTACCAAGCAAGAGCACAGTATCTTCAAATTGTATGCCCCCTTCCGAAAGCTCATAAGCGTTGCCTTTCCGTATTAAGTCCATGAGTTCTTCTTGCACAGCAGGAGCATGTGCATCAATGACTCCAATAATATTAAGTCCTTTTCTCCGGCTCGCCTCTTCTAAAATTTTTGTGAGCGTTAATGCTTTTGAACCTGTGATCTTAACAGGATTACCGTACCAGTCACTTCCTACATGGATATGAAGATCAGTAAAATAGGTCGAACTCACTTTAATCCCCTTAGCTTCAGATAGAGTAATGCATAAGAAGTCTTAGCATCGTGTATACGCTGTTGTTGTTCAAGTTGTTCGCAATCTTTGAGGGATAATTCCATCAACTCAACGAATTCGTCCTCATCACCATCAGGGGATGAATGCATTTTTTGTAAATGATCTGTAAAATAGAGATGGACGAGTTCATCAGCAAATCCTGGTGATGTATAAAATGTGTTGATTAATTGTAAATTATCCGTTGTATAGCCAGTTTCCTCTTCTAACTCACGTTTAGCAGTTGTTTGAGGATCCTCCCCTTCTTCTAGTTTGCCAGCTGGAATCTCTACTAAGCTTTTTTCTAGAGCTTTACGGTATTGTTCAACAAGAACAATATTTCCCTCGTCCGTTAATGCGATAATAGCGACAGCACCTGGATGTTTTATAATCTCTCGTTTAGATGTATTACCATCGGGTAAAGTAACATTGTCTACTTTCAACTGAATAATTTTCCCTTGGAATATTTCTTTAGTATGAGTAGTTATTTCTTCAAACTTATGCATAAGCTTCATCCTCCCTTTCGATCTAAAGTTAGTTTATCATAGAGAAGAAACGTACCCGAGTATGAATTACTTAAAGAAAGGAAGATTTGATGAATAAAAGACAAATTGGTAAGTCAGACCTTCACGTTTCAGAGATCAGTTTAGGATGTATGTCTCTAGGAACTGAAAAAGTCAAAGCCAAATCAATCATTGATCGTGCATTAGATGCAGGTATTAATTATTTAGATACGGCCGATCTTTATGATTTCGGTGAAAACGAACGTATTGTGGGGGAAGCAATTAAAGGAAGAAGAGAGCAATTAATTCTTGGAACAAAGGTCGGAAATAAGTTCACTCCAGGTGAAGAAGGTTGGTCTTGGGACCCGTCAAAATCTCACATTAAAAACGGAGTGAAAGATAGTCTACAACGATTAGGTACTGATTATATCGACCTGTACCAATTACACGGTGGAACCATTGACGATCCCATCGATGAAACAATAGAAGCACTAGATGAACTAAAACAAGAGGGATTAATACGAGAATACGGCATTTCTTCTATTCGTCCAAATGTCATTAAGGAATATGTGAACAAATCTAATATAGCTAGTGTTATGATGCAGTATAGTGCCCTCGACCGTAGACCAGAGGAAGAAATTTTAGATTTACTAAAGAAGAATAATATAAGTGTTTTAGCTAGGGGACCTTTATCTAAGGGAATGCTCTCTTCCAAAGGGGAAGAAAAGGTCAAAGAGAAAGGGGTAGATGGCTTTCTAGACTATAGCTATGAGGAACTACTGACTATTGCGAATAAATGGAAGGATTATGAAAGTTCGGAGCGCACTGCTGAAGCCCTCGCTCTCCAATATATTCTCCATAATTCAACCGTCGCTTCAGCCGTTTTTGGAGCAAGTTCAATAAAGCAACTAGAAGACAACTTAAATTATTTAGAAGCGACCTCACTCACTGAGCGAAAATTCAATGATCTTCAAGCAATGACAAAGCTTATAACCTATGACAAACATCGTTAAAAAAACGCCCACCAGCCAATCTGGTTGGGCGTTTTATTTCTTGTAAGCTTTCCAATTTAAATCACTTTCATTCAAAAGTTCTTCAAAGCTCTTATTAGCTTCGCGTTCTTTCTTTTCTTTTATTCGTTGTTTTCGTTCATTTTCTACACGTTGTTCTTCTTCTTTTCTCAATTCCGTTTTCTTAGAACGAAGTTTTTGAATCATTTCATCATCAAACTGGGCTCCTAAAGAACCAGGTTCAGTTTGTTTCCGACTCATAGTAACACCTCTTTCTTTACACTGACAGTAGGGATTACAGGGTTAAGGATGCCTTCGGGACTAGAGAGACGAAAAGTTCCCTTTATGAAGTCTAGTTTCATTTCTTTTTTAAAAAAGGTTGCTTGTTGATGATCAATGATCACGTGATACTCTTCATTTTCTACTTCTCTATCCGTATCTTTATAAATAAGATTGGTTAAACGAATGGTAGGAAGGCCGTTAACACCGCAACCCATATCTTCTGTGTCATAAAACAGCCTTAATGCCTGATAATTATTAGCTTGAAGCTGTTGTAATTGCTCATGAGCTACAGCAGTAATCGTTAAGTTCAACTTTTTCACTCCTAATCTTAAGACAAACTGAATTTTTGTGCAATTATTGTACATCTTTTAATTTTAAGAGTCAATTCTACTTCTTGTTAAATTGCTTCTCTAAAACTCTTTCCATCAGAGTCGGGGCTATTTGGTACAACCTGCTTCCAGCATTCATCCAAGCAGGTGAATTAATCTCACGGCACTTAGTGAACAAGGATTGAACAATCACATATGCTACCTTATTTGGATGCAACATTAAAGAATCTACTGATTTTTGATAACTTCCTGTTGGATCGGCCTTTTGGAAAAAGTTTGTCCGAACAGGGCCCAAGTTTACAGCAGTAACAAAAATCCCTCGTTTCTCGACTTCCATCCGTAATGCGTTTGTAAAACCAATAACGGCATGTTTAGAGGCTGAATAAACGGCTGACTTTGGTGTAGCCATTTTACCAGCTTGAGATGCAATATTAATTATATGACCATGGTTCTGTTTTATGAAATGGGGTAACAATTGATGAGTTGTACGTATGAGTGACGTTACATTTAAATCTATCATCTGTTCAATATCCTGCCACTCAGCCTCAGCAACGTAGCTAAATATTGCTACACCCGCATTATTAATAACGGCATCTACCGAACCATGATCAAAGTAAATTTGGTCTAGTACACTTTTTGTTTCTACGCCATCTTGAAGGTCAGCTTTATAATAATAACAGGAGACTTGAAAGCTCTCTTCAATCTTATGACTGACAATTTGAAGTTTTCCTACCGAACGTGCAACTAATATAGGTGTCCCCCCTGCTCTGGCCACGTGGATAGCTAAAAACATACCAATTCCACCAGAAGCACCTGTAATTAATATTTTCTTTCCTGCTAATTTTCTATTTACCATATAATCACCTGTTTACATAATATATTTTCTGTTCACCTTGATAAAAACTTTGTATCTGACCAGTATATTCTAAATAATCAAGTTGACCAACCGTTTCAGACATCGTTAATCCAAACTGACTCTCTATATGCTTCGGGAAGAGCTGAGTACACACTTGGTATGTGGTTAATGAACCTGTTTGAAACATAGCCTTAACTTTATCCGCACGTTCCTCTTGTTTCCTTAAACGCCGTACAATTAGGTCTTCTACCTCGAAAAAAATTTCTCCATGACCGGGAAAAACCGTGTTTATTTTATAATCCAGAAGTTTTTCCATGGATTCACGATATTGCAGCAAAGGTCTGGGTCTTGGCTCGCCAGGCGCGTGGGGAGGTTCTAGCAGCGGATTTGATGATATGTGAAACAATAAAAGATCTCCTCCAATAAAAGCCCCGTCTGCTTCTCTATAAAATGACAAATGGCTCTGTGCATGACCTGGTGTTTCCAGCACAAGCCATTCTTCATGTCCAGGTATCATGTCTCCTTCCACTAGTTCTACTTCCAGTTTCCCATCTGAAATCCACTTTAAAGGTTTACGCAGCTCCTTTAACATATAAAAATATTTCTCAGGTACTCCTGACTCAAGGTACATTTCACGGAAAAAAATTTCGTATGCTTCAAAGAAGGCTTCGTCACGTTCAAGCCACGGTTTTAATTTAGGATGCCCAGCTACGGTAGCGTTCGGAAACTTTTCCATAAGGCCCATATGGTCCGGGTGATGGTGTGTAAGTACAATTTGCTGAATATCTTCAGGTTTATAATTCAATCTTTTAAGCTCTTCTTGTAAGGTTACCCAAGCTTGTTCAGTTTTCACTCCAGCATCTATTAATGTAAGTATATCACCCTCTAATAAATATACGTGCACATCTCCTACAGCATAAGGGGTAGGAATCGTTATTTGATAAACCGTATCTCTCAAGGTTTTCATATTAATGCCTCCAATAGTGAATGATCATTCATTTTTATTCTCTTATTGTAGCATGACTCCGTAAAATATCCTATGGCTTACGTTTTATTCCCTATCTCACCCATTCCTTTTTTTCAATTATTCAACATAAATTTATAATCTTTAATTTCAAACAAACTCTTTTCTTTCACAAAAATTCCTCTATTTCGACTTTTTTAAAAATACTTTTAATGGATTGTTCATTTGATTATACTTAAGTGCGCGTTATTTAAATTAAGTGAATTGTATGTAGAAAGGTGATCATGATGGAACATCCAGAGAAAAAAGGGATCGTAATGCGTATACTCGATTGGGTTGAGCGCATTGGGAATAAACTTCCCCACCCTATCACATTATTTGCTGTTTTTGCTGTTTTAGTTGTTTTAGCCTCATGGTTAATTTCCCGTTTAGGTGTTGAAGTGGAAGACCCTGCAACTGGAGATACGGTGCAAGTCGTTAACCTGCTTTCAGGAGATGGTATTCAATATCTTTTCGAGAGTATGGTTGAAAACTTTGTTGGATTTGCTCCCTTAGGAACAGTCCTTGTCACTATGCTCGGTATTGGGGTTGCTGAAAGATCAGGACTCATTAGCGCAATGCTTAGAGGTCTGGTAACTTCCGTGCCCCGTTCATTAATGACAGCAGCTCTTGTTTTCGCTGGAATTATGTCTAGTATGGCGTCTGATGCTGGTTATGTTGTTCTTACTCCATTGGGAGCAGTTTTATTTGCGGGATTAGGACGTCATCCTTTAGCTGGACTTGCGGCCTCCTTCGCTGGTGTATCTGCTGGTTATAGTGCCAACTTATTTTTAACATCGTTAGATCCTTTACTTACAGATCTGACAAAAGTGGCAGCAGAAACAATAGATCCAGCCTATGCAGATGGTATATTATTAACGATGAATTTATATTTTATGATTGCTTCTGTCTTTGTGCTTACGATTGTTGGAACCCTGGTAACTGATAAAATTGTTGAACCCCGTCTTGGGACTTATAAAGGAAAATATCAAGAAGAAGTTGATTATTTGACCTCGACTGAGAAAAAAGGATTGTGGGGCTCTTTAATTGCATTACTCGTTACACTAGCCCTTCTATCCTTGCTAGTTCTTCCAAGTGGTGCCCCACTGCGCGATTCAGATAATTTTATTGAATCTCCATTTTTTCAAACACTTGTTCCAATCTTATTGATCCTATTTTTCGTCCCCGGTCTCGTTTTTGGTAAAATTACGAAATCTATTAAAAATGACAAAGATGTAGCTAATCAATTATCAGATACTATGAATACTATGGGCATGTATATTGTGTTAGCTTTTACTGCAGGACAATTCGTAGCCTACTTTAATCACACAAATTTAGGTAAAGTACTAGCTGTAAGCGGCGCTGAATTTCTAGATTCTATAGGTTTTACTGGAATCGGTCTGATATTGGCATTTATTTTGGTCGCTGGGCTAATTAATCTATTTATTGGTAGTTCCTCAGCGAAATGGGCCATCATGGCACCAGTATTTGTTCCACTAATGATGCAACTTGGCTATTCACCAGAACTAACAACACTTGCTTACAGAATAGCTGATTCAACTACAAATATTATTTCACCACTTATGCCATACTTTGCTATAGTCATTGCATTTGCGCAAAAGTATGACAAAAAGGTCGGTATTGGTACCTTGATTTCTACCATGCTTCCTTACTCAATCGCTTTTTCAATTGTTTGGACAATCATGCTTCTCATTTGGATGCTAACAGGTTTACCTATAGGACCAGATGCAGGATTCTTCTATGAACCAAGTAATTAATATAAAAAAACCGCCATTTGGCGGTTTTTTTATGATTTAAATAAATAATGGATCGTTTCAGTTAACAATTCCGGTAATTTTTCAAAGCTATAGGTTAGCTCTAACCTCTCTGTCCACTGGTGCGGGTCTTTTCCTAATGGCCCGATATTAATAATAGGCATGGTAATGGACTCCATTAAGTTAGATGGCAAATTAAAGCCTTTACCTTGAATTGGCATTTGCTGAACTAACTCCTCAATTGACGAGGCGGTGGAAACTGGTCCGATAAAGCTTAGATCAGACAACCCCGGGAAATACTCTTGGGTTTGAATCATCACTCCAAAGTTTTTTCGAGCATAGTCCATGGCGTATTGTGATGCGCGTTGGATTAACGGGTCGTGATGGGATGAAACTGATGGATAATATGGCGGACTATAGAACAATACAATCATAGGTGTTATATCTTTACATAAGGCTGCAAGATCTTTAACTAGAGTCGTAGAAAAATCACGATCACCTTGGTTCCGCTTTTTAATTAATAAATTTTGCCTTCTTTCAACTTCTGCTTCACCGAACCTGCTCACCGCCTCTTTATAAAGCTGTTCGTAAGTAAAAACATGGATGGTGGGGTCAAAAATTGATTTCTGATCACCTTGCAAGTAAAAAGAAGCCTGTTTATAGTAATGATCAATAACCTTCTTTTTAGCTCGTTCAGCGGCATTCATTAATTTCTCATTAAGTTCATTAATGGACTGTTTCATATAAAGTACATTATACATTGTCACAGCAGCTTGAGGTGTTTGAACGGAATACTCTTCTTTTAAATCCCTTTGCATCAAACTAATGGGAGGTGGTGTTCTATCTCCATCCACTTCTTCAATAAAAGCTTCATTAAGTTCTAACTCTTTAGCTAAATAACTAATCATTAAATTGGCATTCAATCCCCCAAACGGCTCTCCAGCATGTGTCTCTTTTCCATAACACAGAAAACCCGGTAGAGCTTTTCCAATCGACCCTGTGTAAACATAATAAGAAGAATCACCAGGATACTTGCTAAACATCGGTTCCCCGTTGACAGCTGTTTTATAGTGTAAATTTTCTTGCCTTTTTAGTTTATCCAATACAGGAAGAGCTGCAAGCATACCCTCTGAGTTCGCTTCTTCATCCGGTACCGCAATTAGTAGTAGATTACCTTCAAATTCACCGTTCATCGCTTTTTCAAGTATCGATAAGTGTACGGTCAGTCCTGCTTTCATATCCATGGTTCCTCGTCCAAAAAGCCAGTCGCCAGATTCTAAATCCCGTGCTGCTTCAGGTGGCAAGATATGTTTATTTTTATGTAATTCCTCTGTTAATTCTTTCGGATAAAAGGCCAAATTTTCCCACGAACCATAGTCTTGCACAGAGACGACATCAGCGTGTGCGATTAGTACAATCGTTTCTTTTGCTTCATCTTTTTTAACAAGGGCAGAAAGAAATTGGCGACCATCGTCTAAAGGATGTAACTTTAAGTGATCCGGATGATTTTGATAATATTCTTGATCGTTTAAAATATAATATAAATATTCAAAGATAGCGATTTCAGCTTTTGTACCTGTAATACTCGGATAGTCCACTAAGGAACAAAGCAGATCAGTTAATTGTTTTTTTGTTTGCCACTTACCCATTAAACTCACTTCCTTTAATTGACTTTTTGGTAGGAATAATCCACAATCATGCTGGATAAAAACTTGCAAATGAGGTGAATATTTGTGAAAAAAACGCTGATTTATGCTCATAGAGGAGCAAGTAAAATTGCCCCAGAAAACACATTGCCTGCTTACCAATTAGCAAGTGAATCAGGAGCCGATGGGCTTGAGATTGATGTTCAGCTCACAAAAGATCGAGTACCTGTTATTATTCATGACGAAAGTGTCCACCGAACAACAAACGGGACTGGGTTTGTTCAAGACTATACTTTAGAGCAAATGAAAAAACTAGATGCAGGAAGCTGGTTTTCCACTAATTTTTCTGATTGTTCTATATTAACATTGGATGAGTTTTTATGCTGGTTTCAACCCCTCTCAATGGTTTTAAATGTCGAATTAAAAACAAATGTGATTGAATATAAAGACATTGAATTAATCGTATATAATGCTTTAAAGCATCATCAAATGTTAGACCGTACTGTACTATCTAGCTTTAATCTCAATAGCATTACAAAAATTCATGATATTGATCCTAATGTGCAAACAGCATTTTTAACTTCCACAAAACGATACAATTTAGAAAAATTTGCTAAGCATCATGGAGCATCCTCTCTCCACGTAAAGTATCGGTTACTCGATAAAAGATTAGTCAAACAATGTCATAGTATTAGCATGCCCATTCGAGTATATACAGTCAATCGACCTCTCTATATGCAGAAGTGTTTTAAATTAAGGTGTGATGGAATCTTTACAGACGTCCCTCATGAGGCTGTGGAGTATCGTCAGAAATTCCAGAATAGAGGTGATTAACGAATTCATAATTGTTTTGTTAGTTTATTTTTATTCACCAAATTACACTTGAAGTCACTTTCGTTTAAGTATAAATCAACTTACTTATAATGGAAGAATTTATTTGTTTTGCAAACGAAATCATCACGCAAGCTGTTACCTCGATGTCAGTTAAAGTTGAAACGATTAGGAAATATCCAGAACAACTAAAGTTTGGTTCACGGATTGGCTGTTGGCTTAATTATCTCAGGAAATCAGCCGAAGAAACCCTTTAATATTTATTAGCACACGCTTTTCAAATAATACTTATGGATGAATTCGATTATCCATTAGAAGCCCCTAAATAATATATACACGGTTGGTAGCTGTCGAAATAATTCTCGACAGCTTTTTTATTGTATCCCATGAATCATTATTGCTATAAGGACATCTTCACATTGACGGATCATTTAAAATTGACCTTCCAATCGCTTAATAGAATTTAAGTGTATCCAAGTAGCTCAGGTGGTATGATAGTTACAAAGGAGGATACATATATGGAACTGTTTTTTCTCGGTACGGGCTCCGGCGTACCTTCAAAAGACCGCAACGTTTCTTCCCTTGTTCTTCGTCTTCTAGAAGAACGCGGAACTACGTGGATTTTTGATTGCGGTGAAGCAACACAACATCAAATCTTAAATACTAATATACGACCTAGAAGGATTGAAAAAATTTTCATCACTCATTTACATGGAGACCATATATATGGATTACCTGGATTACTGAGCAGCCGGTCCTTCCAAGGTGGCGAAACCGCTGTTACCATTTACGGTCCAATTGGATTGAAATCATATATTGATATAAGTCTTCAAGTAAGCGGGACCAAATTAAAATATCCCTTGCATATTAAGGAAATATTTGAAGAAGGAACTTTGTTTGAAGACGATGCTTGTATTGTTGAGGTCATAAAACTACAGCACGGATTAGAAAGTTATGGCTATCTCATTAAAGAAAAGGATAAACTTGGCGAACTTTTGCCGGAACGATTAAAAGAATTAGGTATCACGCCAGGTCCTATCTATCAACAAATAAAACAACAGGAAGAAACACAATTAAATGACGGACAAGTTATCTTTCGGAAGAACGTTATAGGACCAGCTAAAAAAGGTAGAAAGGTTGCCATTCTCGGTGATACACGCTACATCCCTTCTTTGAAAGAAAAGCTTATAGGTACCGATGTACTTGTACATGAAGCAACTTTTGCAGGTGATGAGGAAGAAATGGCATATGACTATTATCATTCCACTGTCAAACAAGCTGCGACTTTAGCTAAGTATTCAGAAGTTGGGGAACTCATTTTAACCCATTTATCCTCTCGCTATCACGGAGATGCCATTAAGCAATTAGAAGCAGAAGCAAAAGCTATTTTTGAAAATACTACGCTTGCCTTTGATTTTTACCAGCATAAAGTTATGCAAAAATAGGAGGATTTATCCATGAACCAACTCGTAAAATTACAAAAAGAATGGTTCAACGAAGGTCACACAAAAAATTTTCAGTTCCGAAAAGAACAACTCTATAAAATGAAGACAATGCTCGAAACGTTTGAATCCCCTGTTTTAAAGTCATTGAAGTTTGATTTATCAAAGTCTGAATATGAAGCTTACACCTCAGAAATTGCTTTTTTAAAAAGTGAAATCAACATTCAATTAAAAAATCTTAAAAGTTGGATGTCTAAAACGAAAGTTAAGTCACCTCTCACCCATACTGGTTCAAAAAATTATATCTTAAAAGAGCCTTACGGAACCACACTCATTATCGCTCCGTGGAACTATCCTATTCAGCTTGCTTTAGCTCCAATGATTGGCGCAATAGCTAGTGGAAATACTGTCATTATCAAGCCTTCTGAATTAACTCCTACTGTATCATGGGTTATAAAAAGAATGATTGAACAATACTTTCCTACTCACTACATTGCGGTGGTGGAAGGCGATAAAAAAATTACTCAAGAGTTGCTTAATCAACCGCTTGACTACGTATTTTTTACAGGAAGCGTGAATGTAGGGAAAAAAATAATGGAACAAGCCAGCCAGCGCTTGATTCCTGTAACACTTGAACTTGGTGGTAAAAGTCCAGCGATTGTTCACAAAGATGCATCTATTAACTTGGCTGCAAAACGAATTGTATGGGGTAAATTTACAAATGCTGGGCAAACATGCATTGCTCCGGACTATTTATATATACATCATGAAATAAAAGCCGAACTTTTAAAGGCAATCAAAAAATACATTTATAAATTTTATGGAGAAAAATCTTTATTAAACGATAAATATGTAAAAATTATAAACCAGCAACACTTTGATCGGGTTTCAAGTTATTTGGAGGAAGGAAATATTTTAATAGGAGGCCGTGTTGATTCAAGAAACCATCGTATTGAACCCTCCGTTATTGACCAAGTAACTTGGAATGATTCGGTTATGCAAGATGAAATTTTTGGACCTGTACTCCCAATTCTAACGTATGACCAACTGGATGAAGTTATCGATCAAGTGGAGCAAAGACCTAAACCGCTTGCTCTCTATTATTTTGGGGAAAACGAGTTGGACCAGAAAAAGGTAACAGAAAGCCTTTCATTTGGCGGCGGTTGTATTAATGACACACTCTATCATATCCTCAATTCCCATCTCCCTTTTGGAGGAGTTGGGGAAAGCGGAATGGGCAGTTATCATGGGGAAGCAAGTTTTAATACATTCACTCATGAGAAAAGTATTACGAAACAAACGACAAAATTTGATCAAGCCTTTCGTTATCCTGGTTCAGAACTAGGATTAAAAGTCATAAAGAAATTGTTAGGCTAAAACAAAAGCACCCTCTCTTATAGGGAAGTAGTTCCATTTTGGTGAAGAAACATACCAAATAGCATACGAATTCGCAGACCAAATCGCATATGATTTGGTCTCTTTTCCCCCTTTATATATCAATGGTTATAGGATAATAACACTTGAATTATCATACAAAATCGCAACCCAAAAAGCATAATGACCATAGCTACAAAGCAGGATTGTTGAAGACTCAATTCCGAACTGGGCCACCCCGTCCCTGACTCGTATTTACCTTCAGAACTAAACTAAGGTTCTCCTGAAACAATATCAACATAGATCTCTCCTCTTCTGGATCCCAAAACTCGTTGTTATGTTTCTCTGTTCCATCTTCTTGAGTAACTTTATTTAAATATCCGTCAACTTTCCTATTAAATCTTGTTTTGAGTAAAACTTTGTTTCACCTTTATGTTCGTCTATCAGTCATGCTCCCATCACTGAAAAGATTTGCAAATTCTAGGACCGACCAAAACATCTGACACTACTACAATAAATTTTTCAAACAAAAGAGCTCCTCATTAAAGGTTTCATTCAAGGCTAGGTATAATTTTATCCATTAACTATTAGAAAATAGATTTAAACTTCTCTATAATTAATAATAGTATTAAAAGGAGTGTTAAAGTCATGAACCGGGAAGACTTAGAAGAACAAATTATTAAAAAATATCAGCAAGACGAGCAAATGATGGTACTTATTTTTGCCCAGTGGTGTATTAACAATGACTTAGACCCTGTCCAATTATATAAAAAAGCTTACCCTAATCAATCTGAAAATAATTCATTGCAACAAGCTCTAGAGCTAACCGTTTCTAAACAAGAATCTGATAACATTGCAAACAACACATTACTAGAAGTTTTATCATTATTCGGTAACGACGATCTTGCATTTATTGTTAGCGAATATATGAATGAATAATAGTTCAATAAACCGCTTACATCAAGTGTCGTTTAATTCTGTCATTTGACTATCCTAAAAATTCTGATAACATAATTAAAATATAAGGGACGGTCATAATGAACCGTACACAAAAAATTAAAGACTAACAGGATGGTGAAAGTGTGACTTTACAAAAACAACCAAAAAATCATACCACTCCACTCAAACGAGATGTCAACTTACTTGGCAACATGCTTGGAGAGATCCTCGTCCATCATGGCGGGCAAGAACTACTTGATAAAGTTGAAACTATTCGAGAATTAACAAAAGAACTGAGAAAAAGTAGAGAAACAGATACTTATGAACAATTAAAAAATGAAATTCAAAACCTTAAGCAGCCTCTGCGTGCTCAAGTCATTCGGGCCTTCTCCATTTATTTCCACCTTGTAAATATTGCTGAACAAAATCATCGCATTAGACGCCGTCGCGAATATCAAATACGTGAAGATCACGGAGTTCAGCCCTATTCAATTGAAAGTGCTGTAATGAACTTAAAAGAGAACAATATGGATAAAGAAGTTATTCAAAATGTGCTGGATGAATTATCTTTGGAATTGATTATTACTGCCCACCCTACTGAAGCTACAAAACGGACAGTACTTGAAATTCAAAAAAGAATTGCTAATATTCTTATCAAACTCGATCACCAACAATTAACGAAAAGTGAAAGAGAAAATATTGAAGAGAGTTTATTTAACGAAGTAACTGTTCTTTGGCAGACAGACGAGCTTCGTCATCGTAAGCCAACAGTTATGGATGAAGTACGAAATGGTTTATATTATTTTGATCAAACATTATTTGATGTATTACCAGATATTCATCAAGAACTTGAAAATCGATTGGAAGAAGTCTATCCAAACGAAGATTGGACCGTTCCTAACTTCTTACACTTCGGTTCTTGGATTGGTGGCGATCGGGACGGAAACCCAAATGTAACCCCAGAAATCACATGGTCTACACTTAAAAAACAACGTGATTTAGTTTTAAAAAAGTATGACGTGGTACTAGTAGAGTTAATGAAACGTTTTAGCCACTCTACAACACGCGTCAATATCAACGACTCCTTCCAAAAGTCTGTTGAAAAAGAAGAAGCCATGATACCCGAAAGTAAGAGATGGCGAGTAGAAGCAGAGATTTATCGTCGGAAATTTGCAATTATCCTGGAGCGTTTACGTCAAGTCGGTCAATCTGAAAGAGGTTACACTTCAGCGGATGAGCTATTAGCAGATTTAGATCAAATTCAGACTAGTGTTCAGCACCACCACCCTACTAAGCATGAATTAAAAATGTTGAAAAAACTCATTCGTCAAGTTAGGCTTTTCGGATTTCATTTAGCGACGCTTGATATTCGTAATCATAGTGGTGAGCACGAAACAGCAATAAGCGAACTCTTACAAAAAGTTGATATAACTGAAAATTATGCTGACCTACCTGAAGAAGAGAAAGTTCAATTACTTGAAAGTGTATTGAAAGATCCACGTCCAATTTCTCTTTTAAATGAGGACTACTCAGAAGCAACTCAGGAGATGCTTAAAGTATTCCAATTAATCAGGGAAGCTCATCGTGAATTTGGAAAGAGGTCAATTCAAGTTTATTTAATCAGTATGACCGAATCATCTAGTGATCTGCTTGAAGTTCTAGTTCTTGCAAAAGAAGCTGGCATTTACAGGCTACACGCAGATGGAAAGGTAGAAAGTAATCTAGATGTCGCACCTTTACTTGAAACCGTTGACGATTTAAAAGCTGGTCCAGAAATTTTAAGAACTCTATTTAATATGGATGTTTACAAAAAACACTTAGATCATCGTAAAAATCATCAAGAAATTATGCTAGGATATTCAGATGGCAGTAAAGATGGTGGAACATTAACCGCAAACTGGCGCCTATACAAAGCTCAACAAGAGATTCATGAAATGGCTAAAGAATATAACATCGGTCTGAAATTTTTCCATGGGCGCGGAGGCTCGTTAGGTCGAGGTGGCGGTCCGCTCAATCGAAGCATTGCTTCACAGCCAGTAGAAACGTTAGGTGATGGCGTGAAAATCACCGAACAAGGTGAAGTGTTATCCTCACGTTATCTGCTAACTGACATCGCTTATCGTAGTTTAGAACAAGGTGTATCCACCCTACTTGAAGGAGCTGCTCATGTATCTGAAGAAACGGAGCAAGCAAACAGTTGGGAAGAACACTGGGAACAGATTATGGAGGATGTAGCCAATACCTCTCTTAAGAAATACCAATCACTGGTATTCTCTGACAAAGATTTCCTAACGTATTTTAATGAAGTTACACCTCTTCAGGAAATTAGTGAACTTAATATTGGTTCAAGACCTATGAAACGTAAAGATAGTATGAAATTTGAAAACTTGCGGGCTATCCCATGGGTATTTGCATGGACACAAAACCGCCAGCTTATTCCTGCCTGGTATGCATCCGGAACTGGGTTAGCTGATTATGCTGCAGAAAGTGAAGGAAACCTTAAAGACCTGCAAAATATGTATGAAAACTGGCCTTTCTTCCGTTCTACAGTAGATAACTTACAAATGGCCTTAACAAAAGCAGATATTTATACAGCTAAAGAGTACACTGAACTAGCAAATGACAAGGCAATGGGTGAACGCATTTTCCAAAATATTGTTGATGAATACGAGAAGACAAAAGACATTTTACTCAAAATAACTGGTGACAGTGAACTACTCGACCATCAACCAACTATTCAAGAATCTGTCCGACTTCGTAATCCTTACGTCGATCCTTTAAACTTCCTTCAGGTGGAATTAATTAAGGAACTTCGCGCAAATGAGGATGCCAATGATGAATTGCTAACTGAAGTATTACTTACCATCAGTGGAATCGCTGCTGGGCTTCGAAATACGGGTTGACCCAAAAACTCAGGCTTAAAGCCTGAGTTTTTCTGTTAATAAACTGATCTGTGGGATTTTTTAGTCTCTATAATGAATGTGGTGATTATGCTTGATCTATCAGTTGCTCAGGAGAAACTCCATTCTCTCTTTTGACCCCAAAAGTTGCGACACAAAAAGGAAAAGAAGAGGTGTGAATAATACAATTAAAGTATTAAAACGCAACTCTTACGGGATTAAGAGCTATGAACGCTTAAAGAATAAGATTTTATGGCAACAAGAAATGAAGAAATTAGGTTTTGAATCATTTTTGTTTTGGATAGATAAATATTTGAGAAAACCACCTAACAAGTAGCCTGAACACACGTAAAATCCTTACGAGAACAGTGGCCAAAGTGAGACCCCGCAGAACGACAGTTCGAGGATGCTCTCGGGTCACCAAATTTATTCAGATTGCGATGGAATAAGAAATAAACTATGCGAAAGCAGCTAACTCAAAAGGGTGATGGAGATCATTCTCCACCACCACATTTGACAGCGAACCAATTTTTTAATCGTTACATATTTATTTCCGAGAGACTAACACTAGATATGAATATACTTTACAGGAGGAATAAATATATGGATCAACAGTCTCAAGCCAATGGAACTCAAGCTTCTGAAAACATCCCACCTACAATAAGCCATGGCGGTCATGAGGTTTTTGATGCCCATGAAGTGATATCTTCAATGATCGGTTTGCTGGATCAATACCAACTGTATGACTCGCACATTCAAGATCCTGAACTAAAATCAATGATAACCAGTCAATCTATGTTTTTAACCGAATTATATAATATTATGGTTGAGACAGTTCAAACAGGAGAGAAACCTTCACAATCCACTCATGTTTATAAAATGGCTCAAAATAATGATGTTATATACGGTTTGAAACCAAGTCAACCGAGTAAACCAATCCAGTCTGTTAATGATCTTTCCGATCAGCATCTATCTTCTTATATGTTAGGCCAAGTTAAAAGCTTAGCTTCCCTAATGTCAATGTCAGCACTAGAAATAACAAACCCTGTATTACGAAGAGTAATTGCTGATAGTGTTCCTAACTTAATTGAAATGAGCTACGAAGTTTTTCTATATCAAAACAAACATGGTTACTACCAAGTACCTCAGCTCGCACCTCAAGACTTAACACAACTGACTCACAGTTTTGCCCCTGCTTCACAGCAAAGCCTAAACTAGTGAATTTGGGACAGCCACTTGTGCTGTCCCAAATTTTACATAACCCTATTTTCACTTGAAGTAACTTAATGTGTAAAACTACCTTTTCCTTTCTATAGACTGTGTTAAATGTTGTTGTTGATCATTACCCAAGTTGAGAAGCGATGTTTATTCGACAACCGGAACGAACAGTTATCTATCATACATATTAGAACAGAATCATGGTACTAAGGTAAGAAACTTCCTTATTATTAGAATAAATTACGTTAATGTTTAGCCTATCGTTCTAATACATAAAATAGCAGCAGTATAAAACAAAGTTCAACTAACTCTTTTCTCTCTGCTTTTGTGCACACTTGCAGTTTATTACATTCACTGAGATTGTTATGCTCGTTTTGATGAGTTATAAACTTCTCTTTTTCATTGATTTCTATATTTATTCCTTGATCCTTCACCTTTTCGGTCTTCAAGCTATCTGTTTCATGCGCTCCTAAAATTTCGTCTTCTTCTATAAACAGGATCTCTTTACCCGTAAGATCTCCTGTCGTCTTGTATTCCATTTCCGACCAAACGGATGAAATATCATGGACTACCCGATCCCAAGTATAATATTGCTCTGCTAATCCCCTTCCATACCTCCCCATTTCTTCACTAATTTGAGGATTAGAAAGGAGATAGGATAGATGTTTAACAAACTCCTCAGTATCTTCGGGGTTTTCCACTAAAATTCCATTCTTATAGGGTTCAATTACCTCTTTATTTCCTCCACGGTCTGTTGTAATTATCGGTAGAGCAGCAGCCATGGCTTCGTAATGAACACGTGCAAGAGGTTCTTGCCACTGAGAAGTGCAAACGAAGATATCTGAAGCAACAAACCACTCCTGAATTTTATCTGGAGATACAAATCCTGTTTGAATCACTGGGATAGGAAGACGTTCAGCAAGAGCACGAACATAAGCAATATAATCGGTTATAGAATCATTACTAAACCATTTACTTCCCATAATGACTAAAGCAACGTCCTTATGTTTCTCTGCTAACTTAGGAATCGCACGAACAAGTACATCGATCCCTTTATTGGGTGAAAGTCTTCCGGCATACAATATAATTTTCTTTGATTGGAGGTTATACTCCTCTCGCTTTGTATCTCTCATAGTTTTTGCAGCATCAGAGTAAGAAGGAACAAAACGATCCAAATCAACACCTGAATAGATTGTTTTAAGCTTTGGAGCAGCTTCAGGAAACAGGTCTTTTATCGTTTTTGCAATATAGTTGCTGATGGTAATAATTTTATCAAGCTTTTCCACCGCACTAGCGCCTTCTGCATGATCTATTTTTTCCGGCTTAAACATATCATTGTGCATACTCAAAATAATCCTTGAGTCTTGTGCTAGTTCACGAACAGCATTTACTAAACGCGGACGATTAAAAATATGAATCAAGTCGTATTCTTCAGCTGTTGATTTTAAAAATTGAACTACATTTTCGCGGTAAATTTCTAGCAATCCCCCCTCTACTCGAACATAACGCACATTATTAATTATTTCATCTTCTGGGAGTGACTCGTCACTTCTCCCTAATACAGTAATCTGATGATTCTGTGTCAATGCGGGAAGAGCACCGTCAATATACGTTTGAATTGCTCCTCCCCGTATAGCAGGAACAGGTAATTTTTCTGTACAAATGATTAGAACTTTCATTTCGGTAATTAACCTCCTTTCCTGTCTTTTGAGAGTTCTTCTAAAACTGGCCACTTTTGTTTCTCAAGCTCAATAATTAATTGCAAATCTTGTGCTAAAGATTCATTCATAAAAGTTGTTGGGGAGTATACTATGTCTTTCATATTTTTATAAAACAGATTCGGCAGTGATAAATCTATTAACAATAATTCATACTCGTCGTCAGTTATAGGATTGGCCTGGTCATAAGCTTGAATCATTTCCCTTATCCAATTTATATCCCACTGTTCAAGAGAATGCATACGGTCAATGATCAATTTTCTCAAATCACGGATCGTAATATCATAAGAAACACCATCCAAGTCAATGACATACATACCTTCATCCCCCATTTGGGCATTAGACCACCCATAATCCTGGTGAACAAATCCAGCTTCTTGCGTTCCTTTGGAAACAATCTCTTTATAATTTGAATCTCCTAATCTCTTAATAGCCTGCTGTGCTTGTTCCTGAAAATTATCAATATAAGATAAAATCGTTGAGCTTGCTGGCATATCACTGTAAACATTCGCAATATCCCGAAACCAACCTAGTTTCTTTTCTACACGCTCGTAAGTTCTTGGCCACCGATGAAGTCGAGAAATATTTTCAGCTTCGGCTGGAGGGACGTATCCTTTAGACAGCTTGTGAAATTCTCCTAAAGCATAACAAAGCTTTTTGGTGCCTTCTAGATCTTCAGAAACTGGCCTCAATGATTCTATCCACTCTGCAATGAACCAAAGTTTCCCTCCCATTTCCACATAGTTTTTCCCTTGTTTGGTTTTGAAAATTGTTGGAACTCTAGCTTTTTTTTCTTTAACTAAATACTCTTGTGCACCTAGGCTAAATTTGCTATGTGTGGGCCGACGATGTAATAACTTTAAACTGAAAGGACCATCACTCGTATCTATCTTCCAAATAGCCCCACCTTTCTTATCTTTTGTTGCCATAACAGTCATATGATGAACTTGAAAATCGTAGAATTGCACGACTTCTTTTGCCATCTCCACAATATAAACTGGAACATAGAGAGAGTCGACGTCGTTTTCATGAGCCCAAGGTTTTATCGTTTGATCTGTCATTATTTCACCTCCGTATTATAACCATTCTATTCAATTATTGGCCGAAGGTATGGTCTCCTTAATCAACTAATATTAAATAACTCAATTATATTTTAGAGACTACATATTATACGACTCGCTATTATTTTCAGCCATTTCGCCGTTACTGATCCTAAGGATATTAATATAGTAACCATAGAATAACTCGTAAATAAAAGAAGGGAAATTTTTCATGAATATTTTATTCATCGGGATGGGGTATGTCGGAACAACAATGGGAGTTGTGCTAGCTAAATCTGGTCACAACGTTACTGGCTTAGATATTGATCAAGATAAAATAGCAACATTAAATAAGGGTGAATTATATTTTCATGAACCAAACTTGCAAAAAATGCTATTGAACAGCCATCAAAACAAAAACCTATATTTCACCTCTGAACCCAAGGAAGCAATTGAAAATAATGATATTGTCTTTATTACAGTGGGCACACCCTCACTAGAAAACGGAAAAGCAGATTTAACTTATGTGAAAAGTGCGGCTAAAATGATTGGGAAATATATAAATTCACCAAAAACAATTGTAGTAAAGAGCACCGTTCCTATTGGTACTACAGAACAGATCAAGCAATGGATTAACCAAGAGAGCCAATCGCGTTTCGATATAAATATGGTTATGAATCCTGAATTTTTAAGAGAAGGGACTGCGGTGCAGGACGCCCTCCATCCTGACCGTATTGTTATAGGTAGTGAAGATCGTAAGTCGCTAGAGATTTTAGATAGAGTTTATCAAAGCTGGAGTTGTCCTATTTTAAAAACTACTCCGAAAGCAGCAGAAATGATTAAATATGCTTCAAATGCCTTCCTGGCGACAAAAATTTCTTTTATAAATGAGGTTGCAAAACTTTGTGATACGCTCGACATTAATGTTCAAGATGTTTCGAAGGGAATGGGATTAGACAATCGGATTGGTCCTGCTTTCTTACAGGCTGGTTTAGGGTATGGAGGATCATGCTTTCCTAAGGATGTAAAAGAACTATTAAGGACAGCTAATTCGTATCGAGCTTCACTTCATATTTTAAAAGAGGTAGAAATGATTAACCATATACAATACCAGTACTTTTTAGAAAAAGTGAAAAATAATTTTGTTTCTTTGAAAGGAAAAAAAGTAACTATTTTCGGTCTGTCTTTCAAACCCCATACAGACGATACGCGGGACTCTGTCTCTTTTTCTATCATGAATGAATTAGTGAAAGAAAAAGCGGACATCGTCGTACATGATCCCGTAGTTTCTTTATCTACCAATTGGTTAGATAAGGGGATTAAGCAATACTCGGATCCTTATGATGCAGTTAAGTCCACCGACATTATTCTTATTTGCACAAATTGGCCTGTTTATCAAGAATTGGATTGGAGAAGGATTCGTAAAATCGTTAGTGATTGCTATATATTTGATGGCCGAAATATGTTAGAAGCTAGCGAAATGAAAAAACTAAATTTTCACTATGAAGGCATTGGTTATTCTTGATATCTGTAGAGAAAGGAGAAGAATTATGAAAGGTTTAATTTTGACAGCTGGCAAAGGAACTCGATTACGACCGTTATCTTATACGAAGCCGAAGCCACTATTGCCTGTTGCCAACGAATCCGTAATTAGTTACGGAATTGAACAATTATACGATTTAGGAATACGTGAAATTGGATTAGTTATTCAAAAAGGGCAAAAGAAATTATTTAATAAACATCTACAAAATTATGCAAAGAACAATATTCAGTTTCACTATATATATCAACACAAACCTAAAGGGGTTGCCCATGCGGTTAAACAAGCAAAGACATTTATCGGTTCAGATTCTTTTGTTTTATTATTAGGGGATAACTTAATTGAAGAACGTTTCGACTTACTGAAGGATGCATTTAATAAAAAGAAAATACATGGGACTGTCATGGTTAGTGAAGTAACTAATCCTGAAGATTATGGAATAGCCGAAATTAAGAATAATACAATCATTAACGTTGAAGAAAAGCCGGCTAACCCTAAATCTAATTTAGCTATCATTGGAGCTTATCTATTTACTTCAAAAATATTCAAAGCTATCGATTCAATTTCGCCGTCAAAAAGAGGTGAGTATGAAATTACAGATGCAATTCAGTGGATGATTGACCATGGTTATACACTTAATTATGTCCAAACTTTTAAACCGACTTTTGATGTGGGAACGATCGACCGATGGTTAGAAGCAAACCGATGGATCCTCCAAAAAAAACCTCAACACTGGGACAATAACAACCTTCAAGACTCTATTATCATTCCACCTGTAAACATTGGAAGTCAATGTCACATTAAAAATTCAATTATCGGCCCTAATGTATCTATCGAATCAAACACAACTATAGAAAAATGCATAATCAAAAACAGTATTATTTTAAAAGGATCTTGCTTAGAAAATATTCTTTACGAGATTACCGACAGCGTATTTGGAGAGAAAACTAAACTCATCGGAAGAGATCTTAATGATAATACGATTCATGGAGTATTTAGTGATGATTCTTCCTTAATATTCAATAATAATAATAACTCCTCTTCCAAAAACAAGGAGTAAACAATCTTAACGAATGGAGAACGTGAAATGATCTTAATCACAGGAGCTGCAGGTTTTATAGGGGCACATGTAGCTAAACGTTTACTTCAGGAGGGGCATTCAGTTATCGGAATAGACAACTTGAATAATTATTACGATGTTCAGTTAAAAAGAGACCGTTTAACTTGGCTGAAACATAATAATTTCATATTTAAAAAGTCAGATCGACAAAATCAAAGATCAATAAATTCAATTTTTGAAAAACATCAGCCTTCGATAGTTATTGATCTTGCTGCCCAAGCCGGAGTTCGTTATAGTTTAGAAAACCCACACGCTTATATCAATTCAAATATTTCAGGGTTCATTAATATGCTGGAAGCTTGCCGACATTATAAGGTACATCATCTTATTTATGCGTCATCCAGTTCGGTTTATGGGGCAAATACTACTATGCCCTTCTCTGTACATGATAATGTCGATCACCCCGTAAGCATATATGCAGCTACTAAAAAATCAAATGAACTTATGGCCCATACGTATAGTCATCTTTATGGTTTGCCTACAACAGGCCTTCGTTTTTTCACTGTATACGGACCCTGGGGACGCCCGGATATGGCATTATTCTCTTTCACAAAAGCAATTTTAGAAGGAAAACCAATTAAGATATTTAATTACGGGAATATGCAAAGAGACTTCACTTATATTGATGATATCGTTGAAGGAGTTGTTCGACTCATTGATAACAAACCTTCTCCGAATCTAGAATGGAACGGAGCTTCACCTGATCCTGCATCAAGTTATGCTCCTTACAAGATTTACAATTTGGGTAACAGTAAGCCTGTAAAACTATTAGATTTTGTTTCCGCGATTGAAAACAAACTTGGTAAAAAGGCAATAAAAGAGTTTATGCCTTTACAAAATGGTGATATTATTTCCACATATGCAGATGTAAAGGATTTAATGACAGATGTAGGATACAAACCAGATACTTCCATTGAAGAAGGAATTGACAAATTTATTGACTGGTATAAAGACTATTACTGATTACGGCCCTAAGAATGTACCACTTCTGCCATGTTTTTTACCAATGGTTGCCACAAGATTCACCACTCGTTGCCAATACGTTTACCAGTCGGTTAACGTCAAGAGATTTTGAAAGACAAAAAAAGCCTAATACCTCAGTACCTTAGTGAGAAATTAGACTTTGATGTTCAACAAACGCGCCTTAATTGTTGAACATCACTTTCTATTGCATAGTATATTTGAACTGTATAGCACTTAAGTTTGTATTGGACTTGTAATAAATTCGTGTTTCATACTGGATTAACTAACTATTATATTCTAAATATTCTTTTTAATTCCCGTGAAATCTTTACGTTTGCTTTATATCGAATTTGCCTTACACGCTCTTGGGTTACATTAATTTCTTTTGCGATTTCTCTCAGTATCTCTATTTCAGAATCAACTCCATATATCTTATCTAGAACAAGCTTCTCCCTTTTTGAAAGAACATATTGCATAGTCTTGTACACTTTTATAAACCTCATATATTCCTCAGAGTTACAATCCTTAAGTAAATCATAAAATGGAGAACGATTAGAATGGCTATTTTGGGGAGCCTCTTTACCAAATCCTATCATATTCATATAATAAGCAGCATTATTTTTTGTAATCATGGACAAGTCAACCATTTTTATACACACCTTCTTTAAACTAATTTATTGTTTATATTTCGTTAGCTTAGCATAAAAATAAAAATTTATATGTGACAGTGTTAGTGATAATTAAAATAAACTAAACAAAATGAACGGAGAATAAAACAAAACAGACACCATACCCTCAACTCCTGCTCAAAGTTTCTAGCAGTCCGATCTTCCTATTCATTTGGACTGCTTCTTTCAGGTAATCTTAGAAAGGTTATAGAGAGAAATTTTCAAAAAAACTGAATGGATTTATATTAAAATCAGGAAATTTATTATTCAATAATGTGATCTTGTTAAAATAAGTGTTAAACCTTGATAAAACAAAAAATCGGCAGTCCAGTTTATATGCTAATTCGACAAGATTATTATTTATTGTTTAGTGCTCTTAACACGTTAGCTTTTTGCTCCGAGCACTTTTTGAACTTTTTTCTTTTTATATCTTGAGTGCTTCTTTATAACGTTGATAATAAGCTTTCACGTTGTTTAATAGCAGCAACTCAGTATAAAGATAGCTTTTCATATTAAAATCATTAAAGTCAATATTAGTCAATTCTTGGATTTGTTTAATCCGATAATTGAGGGTATTAGGGTGTATAAACAACTGATTAGCTGTTTGTTTTCCTTTCCCATTGTTTGCTAAATAAACTTCGAGTGTGCGAAGTAAGTTCGTTTGTTTTCCCGTATCATTGTGAATTAATCCCAGTAAGTCTTCACTATAATAATCCTCTGATCTATTTTTTTCATAAAGAGTTGCCAAATAACGATAGATTCCAAGTTTAGCGAACTCCCGAGGCATCGACTCCGGTCTAGGAGTAATAAAGTTGGCTGTCTCAATAACTTCTAATGCTTCAAGAAAGCTTTTTCTTAGAGCATATAACATTGTATACTCTTTTCCTACTCCTATTAAAAAGTTATAAAATTTCTCCTCACCTGTTTCACGCTTTACATTTTCAATCAATTCTCTTGCCAGATCTAGTGAGGAAAACTCCTTATTTGGATCACTGGAAAGCATCAATATCATTTGAAATTCAGTTTTTAAATAATGTATTTGCTTTACACTAGGAGAATTTTGAATAACTTTTTCTAAATAATCCAGCATATATTTATGCTTTGGTGTTGTTACTGAAAAAACAACCACAGAAAACCTCTCAGGCAAGACAAGATTAGCTAATGAAGCGTCATGACGAATTTGACTTTCACTACCGTATTCATGATGTAGCATTTTCCATAATAAGTCCTCCCTTCTCCCTTCTTTTGCATTTATCCGAGCATACACGTCATAAATCAGTTTTCCTAAATGTGGTGTAATCTCTTCTAAAAATGTTAATTCTTCTGCTTTTAGGAGTCTATTAGATTCTTGAACCCATATATATCCCATTGTATGTCCAAGATGTTTAGCAGAAATCACAACCCGTTGATGAAAACCCAGTTCTTCAATTGGATGAATGCGAATAGGATCGGGACGTTTTTCAAGTCGTTGTACAATGCCTTCTTTTTTCAAACGTTCAATAATAAAAACAGGACATTTCTTGGATAAAATCGTCTTTTGTTGAGTTTGGTCGAACTCATCAAAAGAGGAACTATAGGAAATTAATTCAAAGTTTTTATTTTCGATTATTACAGGCTTTCTTAACTTCGAACTGATCAGCTCTGTGGCTTTATGAATATCCTCTACTTGAAGGATTAACTCTTTTACTTCCATATAAATCATTACCTTTCCAAGTAGTCTTTTCTTACTATATCATTTGACTAGTTATTCACTATTATAGCGAGTTATCATAGAAAGAAAAAGTAAAAGATTATTAGACCACACATAAACAAACAAAAAAGCTCTCCCAAAATGGGAGAGCTCTTAAAAAACTTATAAGTTTACTAGAATTTTTCGGAGATCGTTTTCGCTTGCATATGCAGAGCAAGATAATCTGGACCTCCAGCTTTAGAATCTGTACCAGACATTTTGAATCCACCAAAAGGCTGATAGCCAACAATGGCTCCTGTACAATTACGGTTGAAATATAGGTTACCTACATGGAAGTCTCTCTTCGCTTGTTCAAGGTGATCGCGGTTATCAGAGATAACAGCTCCTGTTAAACCATATTCTGTGTTATTAGCGATTTCAATGGCCTCATCAAAGTCTTTAGCTTTTGTAAAGCATACAACGGGTCCGAATATTTCCTCTCTTTGCATGCGAGAGTCAGGAGCAAGGTCTGCAAAAACAGTTGGGTCAATAAAATATCCTTTTGAATTATCACCTTTTCCACCAGTAATGAGACGTCCTTCTTCTTTACCAATTTCAATATAACTCATTACTTTATCATAAGCGTTTTGGTCCACGACCGGCCCCATATAAACATTCTCCTCTGAAGCATTACCAACAGTCAATTTTTCAGTGCGTTCTTTCACCATTTCTAGTAACTCATCGTATACATCTTCGTGAACAACAGCACGCGAACCAGAAGAACATTTTTGACCAGAAAAGCCGAATGCAGACACTACTATGGCTTCAGCTGCGGTCTCCAAATTTGCTTTGTTGTCAACCACCACAGTATCTTTACCACCCATTTCAGCAATCACTTGTTTCAAATGCTGCTGTCCAGCTTGAATCTCAGCTGCTTTCTTAAGAATACGAGTACCAATATCACGAGATCCCGTGAAAGAGATTAATGCCGTTTTTGGATGTTCAACTAAATAATCTCCCACTTCTCGGCCGCTTCCTGGCACGAAGTTCAATACTCCTTTAGGAAGCCCAGCTTCTTCAAGTACCTCAACAAATTTAGCCGCAATTACTGGACTGTTACTTGCAGGCTTTAACACGACTGTGCTTCCAGTTACGAGCGGAGCTACAGCAGTTCCTGCCATAATAGCAAATGCCAAGTTCCAAGGCGGAATAACAACAGCAACACCAGTAGCTGTATAAATGTAACGGTTTTGTTCACCCGGACGACTTTCAATTGGTTTACCATCTTTTAACTCAAGCATTTGACGTCCATAATATTCAAGGAAATCAATAGCTTCTGCTGTATCTGCATCAGCTTCTTTCCACGGCTTACCTACTTCATACACTAGATAAGCAGAAAATTCATGCTTACGACGACGAATTATTCCTGCCGCACGGAAGAGTAGCTCAGCACGTGCTCTTTCATCCCATTTTCTCCAATCTTCAAAAGCTGTTGATGCCGCTTGGACTGCCTTCTCTGCCACCTCTTGGTTTGCTTTTGAAACAGTACCTACGACTTGCTTTGTATTGGCAGGGTTTGTCGAAACAATTTCTTGATCTGTGCGAATCCTTTGTCCATCAACTAGCAAATCATGCTTTTGACCCAGTTCTTCTTTCACTGTTTTAAGTGCTTCTTCAAAAGCTAACTTATTTTCCTCGATTGTAAAGTCTGTGAACGGTTCATGTTTATAAGCTGTTACCATAGTTCCATTCTCCTCTCTATTAGTCAAAAGTTATTTCTTAAAGATTCCTTTGATAGCAAAAGCAATATTTGCTGGTCTTTCTGCTAACCGTCTCATAAAATACCCATACCAATCTTCACCATACGGTAAATATACTCGGACAGTATAGCCTTCATTTATGAGTTTCTGCTGAGTTTGATTTCTCATTCCGTACAGCATTTGAAACTCGAATTGATCTTTTGAAATATTGTGCTTTTTCGCCAAGTTTTTTGTAAACTCAATTATAGCGTCGTCATGACTACCAATTGCCGTATAATGACCATTTAAAACATTTTTCTCAATAAGTCGCTTTAAATTCTCATCAACCATAGGTTTATCAACAAAGGCTACTTTTCCTGATTCCTTATAAGCTCCTTTAACAAGTCTTAAATAAGGATCATAAGCATGTAAATCATCAATATCTTCATCAGAACGATAAAGATAGGATTGAATAACCGTCCCTAAGTTACTATACCTGTTTTTCAAAGTTTTATAAATTTCTAGAGTTGTTCCACTTCTTGAGGAATCCTCCATGTCGATTGTTACTGTGATCCCATATTGCTTTGCTTCTTCTAAAATGAGTTCCATATTATCCAATACTACATTTTGGCTAATATCTAATCCTAAGGAAGTTAATTTCAATGATATTTCTGAATTTAATTGATGATGAGCAATGGCTTGAATACTTTCAATACACTCCTGTGTACGCTCCCGTGCTTCTTTTTCAGAATTCACAAATTCCCCTAAATGATCAACGGTAACTTGCAATCCCTCATAGTTCAACTGCTTAATTAACGGAATTGCTTGGGAGAATGTCTCCCCTCCTACAATCTTGTCAGCCCCAAATCTAGAACCAAATCGCTTTGCTAAGCGATCTAACATTCTGTTGTTGGAAAGGTATAAGAAGAAGTTCTTACTAATGACTTCCAAGATCACCACACCCTTTCATCTACATTTATTAAACCATGTGGATTTTAAATTCATAGAATTTTATCTATTAAGAAAATTATAACTATTTTCGCCCGATTATGACAAGGTGATTGGATCACAAACATTACTCCTTCATTTTGTGCGAATAACACAATAGCGATCACTCTAATTCCTAACAAAGAAAAAACCATGGATTTTGGAAACTCCATAGTTAGCATTTTACCTTATTAAAGATGGATTTGTTTTGTGAAATCGTTGACTTTCACATTTCTTCTACCTAATTGATAATCAAACAAGGAAAACAGATAGTTTGATAGCACTTCCTCGTCAAACAAGGAATTTATACAACAATTAAAATTTCTTCATGTTGAACTGTGCATTTAATTGCCCCTGAATCATTTGATCGCGAACAGTTTTTTTCTTATTTTCATTAAGCAGTTCCTTTTTAATTTCGTAAGTTTGTATTCCTTCCTCTCTTTTATTTGCAATTTCCATGAGCAATTCGACATCTGAAAACGAATATTTTCTTGTACCTCGTTCTGTTCGTTCTGGAAAGATTAATCCACGAGATTCATAGTATCGAATCATTCGTGCAGATAGACCTGTTAATTCATTCACAACTCCAATCGTGATGACTTTCTTATCTCTATAAGAAGACATGATTTACTCCTTTTGCCGACCATTTAATTGATATCTTTATAGGAATCCCCTTAGGTATGATGAACTTGTTTCACCATCGCTTTTAGTTCGCTTACTGTTAACGAGCAGCTTTGCCGCTCTTTATCATCTAAAATTCCAGCGTCTATAAGTTGGTTTATATAATGGTGTTTAATCTCTTCAACTGCATTTCGTAACTGATTTGGCTCTGACACTTCCATTAACCAATTATTATCTTCTTCCAACTTAGTTCCTTTGAATGGTTCCATTTATGAAATTCCTCCTCATAATTAAACTCGATGCTAATACCAGGATTTTTACAAAAATGGAAATAACGATAGTGTTTCAAACGTTCCAAGCAATAATAACCAGCAGGGCTAAGTCTAGGTCCCACCTAGGGACTTTAAACAATACTTATTCCTCTCCTTTTTCTTTTGTTAGTATCAGCATAGAGTATTTCAATGACAATGTCAGTTATAATGTCAGAAAACCTAACACAGTTTTTTGATAACTCTGAAAATATGTAAGGAATCATAACATGTCTTACCTTTCAAAATTTTTTACCCGATAGCATACTTTTACTCTTATTGATGATTACGTTCATTTCAATAATGATAAGGAGTGAAGAGGAACGATGAGACTGCTGTGGAATACGGATGAGTTAGAGACACCGCACAGATCGAGAAGGTTTGACCAGTACGTCATTCGTCCGCGGGAAAGCGAATCGCCCCTAAGCCCCTTTATCTGTTTCTAACAACGGAACTATGATTCTATTCTTATGATATTTCTCAACACAAAAAAGCAGTTCAATTCATGTGCGAATTGAACTGCTACTCTTAATAACCCTACTTACAAATTAATGAACAGTGTTTAAACTGAGTCACACTTCTTGATAACCATTTAGAATTCTATTTAACTTTCCTGTTTCAGGATCAATAACTAGCCCGTGGACAGGTAAATCTCTCGGCATAAGTGGATGATTATGAATCACATCCGCACTTTGTTTCACACTGTCTTCTACACAGTCAAAGCCTTTTAGAAACTTT
The DNA here is from genome assembly GCF_042663045.1 of Halobacillus seohaensis. Classification (NCBI taxonomy): domain Bacteria; kingdom Bacillati; phylum Bacillota; class Bacilli; order Caryophanales; family Bacillaceae; genus Halobacillus; species Halobacillus seohaensis. Next base: position 247,569 of record NZ_JBHSZV010000004.1, read on the forward strand.
TCAAAGTCAACTCCAGAATACCTTAGGGTTTCTAACTTCTCTTCTGACACACCTCGGTTTTTCACCTTTTCGATAAGGTTTTCAGCTTTTAAGCTAGCCATACCACAGTCATAGTGACCGATCACACAAACTTCCTCTGCTTCTAGTTCATACACAGCTAAAAGAACACTTCTCATAATACTTCCAAACGGGTGAGAAACCACTGCACCAGCGGTTTTTATAATCTTAACGTCACCATTTCCAACATTTAAAGCTTTTGGAAGCAATTCTACTAAACGAGTATCCATGCAAGAAATAATAACTAGCTTTTTATTAGGTAACTTACCTTTTTGGTATTTCACATACTCTTTGTTCTCTACGAACTCTTCATTAAAAGCTAAAATTTCATCTACTACTTTCATACAGCATCCACCTTTACCTATTTATTAAATCTCAATTGTTATTTAGTTTACAGTTTTTATACCTAATTGAAAAGTAGAAAACAAAATATTCTACTTCTGGTTGGCTTCCAATCTCTCTATGCCTTTTAGTGGCAAGCAGATAAACTTAAAATCAGGACTTTATTCGTAGGTTAAATCAATCCTTTTCCTTCGTTTCTGCCTTGCCATAATGGGAATAAAAACATATACCACTTCAAATACAATCAGTACAACAGTCCTACTCCCAGCTTGAGTATGTATACATTAAAGAAGGAGGTGCCCGCTATGAGTAAACTACGTTCAATCCTTTATAAGACAGCTCTTTAAAACATTATTCCTTCAGAACTTAAAAAAACCCTCGAACATCGATTAATGCATTGTCGAAGGTAGATATATTAGTGTTCATATTTGAATAACAACAAATCTTCTACTTCTTATAATCATCCAAGAAATCTTTCTGGAAACTTGTCGTGACATTGTGATCAGTGGAATCTTTCAAGGTTCGAAAAGTGTTTTTTCCATACTTCTCTGTCAATGTCTCTATGACCTTGTATAATTTTTCCTTGCTCGCATACTGTTCATAATTGAAAAGGTCTAGTTGCTGTGTGACCTCAGACTTCTCAGCTAAGTCTTGTGCAGTCACACCTAATAACCTCACGGGAGTTTGATTCCAATGTTTATCGAAAAGCTCGACAGCCATTTGAAATAATTCATCGCTTGTACCAATAAAATCCTGTAATTGCTTACTTCTAGTTACGGTTCTCCTATCATGATAACGAATTGTCAATTGAACGTTTTTTGCTAATACACTTTTGTTTTTCATTCTAGCTTCCACTTTGTTCACTAAACGGCGAAACACTTGGCGAATTTCTAGATCATCCGTTGTGTCTTGAGCCAGCGTAGTTGATGTTCCAATTCTCTTAAATTCGTGAACAGCATCAGGATCAACAACACGATCATCAATTCCATTTGCACGGTTTATAAGTCGCTCTCCGTTTATTCCTAATAAATTTTTTAATTCAAATACGGGGTGGCTAGCTAGATCTCCAATCGTTTTAATATTAATTTTTCGTAATTTCTCAGCTGTCTTCTTGCCTACTCCGTACATTTCTTCTATAGGTAATATCCACAATTGTTGAGGTAAATACCTTTTCCTTAATATTGTTATGCCCATAGGTTTTTTCATATCGGAAGCCATTTTAGCTAAAAATTTATTTGGCGCAATGCCTATGCTACAGGGTAAATCTAATTCTTTCTGAATTCGATTTTGAATCTTTTCGGCAATTTCAGGTGGTGAACCTTGTTCATGGCACCCGGTAATATCCATATATCCTTCATCAATCGAAACAGGTTGAACAACATCAGTTACGTTTGCAAGGATTTTGAACATTTCTTTGGAAGCTGTTCGATAACGTTCAAAAGTTGGCTGCATCACAATTAAATCTGGACACAGTCGCTTTGCTTCCCCAACGAGCATGGTGGTCTTCACACCATACCTTCTAGCTTCATAGCTACTTGTAACGACGATTCCCCTACGTTCTTCAGGGTTTCCGGCAATGGCTAATGGCTTCCCTTTTAGTGAAGGATCAAATGCCATTTCCACAGAAGCGTAAAAACTGTTCATATCCACATGAAAAATGACCCTGCCATTTTTCGGGTACCATTTTGACATGTAATCCTTCCTTTTCGAACGGTTGTTCTTATATTGTAACATAATTTGTCGCGATCAAAATTACAAAAAATATTAAAAACAGTCATGTTTTATCACATGACTGTTTCGAAACTACTGTTCTCCTGCTTCTATGATAATAGCTGATACCAATTCTGCTATCTTTTCTAATTCAGCAACAGGTATTTTCTCATTTGTCGTATGAATTTCTTCATAACCAACAGCTAAGTTTACAGTGGGGATATCAAATCCTGCAATAATGTTAGCATCACTTCCTCCACCACTGGTCAACAGCTCGCTTTCTCGTCCGATTTTATTTGCCGCCGCTCGAGCTACTTCTACAACTTGATCTCCAGCTTCATGTTTAAAACCAGGATACATAATTTCAATCTTCAGCTCAACTTCCCCGCCCATTTCTTCAGCAGTTTCAGTAAACGCTTGTTTCATTTTTTCCACTTGGGCTTCCATTTTTTCAGGAACTAACGAACGAGCTTCAGCTAAAATTTCTACGTGATCGCATACGATATTTGTTTGTTGGCCACCCTCAAAACGACCAATATTTGCTGTTGTTTCTTCATCAATCCGCCCTAGAGGCATTTTTGCTACGGCTTTTGAAGCAAGCGTGATGGCAGAGACTCCTTTTTCAGGTGCTACACCAGCATGAGCTGTTTGGCCTTTCACAACGGCATTGACTTTAGCTTGCGTTGGAGCTGCAATAATAATGTTCCCAACTTTTCCATTACTATCAATTGCATAACCATATTTTGCCTGTAAGTGTTTGCTGTCAAGTGCTTTTGCGCCCACAAGTCCACTTTCTTCACCAACTGTAATGATGAATTGCAAATCACCATGTTCAACATTTTGTTCTTGAAGACTGCGGATCGCTTCCAAAATCGCCGCTAAACCTGCTTTATCATCTGCCCCAAGAATTGTAGAACCGTCTGTTACTATATAGCCGTCTTTCACAGAAGGATTGACCCCAATTCCTGGTACTACGGTATCCATGTGGGAAGTAAAATAAATCGTATCAGCATCACTCTTTGTACCTTTTAAATTACAAATTAAATTCCCTGCTCCATGACCAGTCTTAGACTTTGCATCGTCTTCAATGACTTCAACCCCCAAATCCTTAAATTTCTTTGTTAATACCTTTGCAATCTTTGCTTCATCTTTAGTTTCTGAATCAATTTTAACCAATTCTATAAACTCTTTTAATAAACGTTCTTTGTTAATTCTCACCATCTATAGGTTCCCCCTTCTATGTAACCGTGTCCACTTAGTACGTTAGCGGAACACATTAGGCGTGTCAATTATAGCGGGATATTTCCATGCTTTTTATACGGACGGTCTTCGTGTTTGTTTTTCAACATATCTAAAGCATTAATTAGGGTCAATCGCGTTTCGCGAGGATCGATCACGTCATCAACCATACCTAACCCTGCAGCCACATAAGGATTTGCGAATTTTTCTCGATATTCATTAATTTTTTCTTGCTTTTTTTCTTCAGGATTTTCACTTTCTCGAATATCTTTGGCAAAAATGATATTCGCAGCCCCTTCAGGACCCATAACCGCAATCTCTGCATTCGGCCAAGCATATACAAGGTCTGCCCCTATAGATTTACTGTTTAAAGCAACATAAGCTCCTCCATAAGCTTTTCTCGTAATAACCGTTAGCTTGGGAACAGTTGCTTCAGAATAAGCGTACAAAATCTTAGCTCCATGACGAATAATTCCCCCGTGCTCCTGTTTTATACCAGGGAAGAAGCCCGTAACATCTTCAAACGTAATGATTGGAATATTGAATGAATCACAGAAACGAATAAAACGAGCAGCTTTATCACTTGAATCAATATCAAGTCCCCCAGCCATATATTTAGGCTGATTGCAAACTAAGCCCACCGACTGACCTTTTAAACGGGCGAAACCCACGACGATATTTTTGGCAAAATCTTTATGAATCTCAAAAAAAGAATTAGTATCTACCACTTCGTCAATAATGATTCGTACATCATAAGGACGAATCGGGTCAAACGGAATCTTATCGATTATGTCCGGACAATAGTCATCATCCTCTCCTGCAGCTAATCGTGGAGGTTTCTCCTTACTATTGGGAGGCAAATAGCTGATGAGATCGCGGACTGCGTCGAGAGCCGTCGCCTCATCTTCAGTTTTAATATGGGCATTACCACTTAGTGTATTATGTACATGAGCACCACCTAAGTCTTCAGCAGAAATATTTTCACCAGTCACAGTTTCAATAACTTTAGGTCCAGTAATAAACATTTGTGATGTTTTCTCAACCATAATCACAAAGTCTGTGATAGCTGGGGAGTATACAGCCCCACCAGCACAGGGACCTAGGATCACACTAATTTGTGGAATAACTCCTGAATAGATGGAATTTCGATAAAACACTTGACCGTAGCCATCTAGCGAGGAAACACCTTCTTGTATGCGAGCTCCACCTGAATCATTCAGTCCAATAAAAGGTGTTCCATTTTTAACAGCTAAATCCATGGCTGCTGCAATTTTCTTTGCATGCATTTCTCCAAGGGCTCCGCCAAATACAGTAAAATCTTGAGCAAATAAATAAATTGGACGTCCTTGAATTTTTCCAAACCCTGTGACTACACCTTCTCCTGGTGCGTCTTTTCCATTCATCCCGAAATCATCATGACGGTGTTCGACAAAAGGGTTCAGTTCAATAAAACTATCTTTATCAACTAAATAGTCAATTCGTTCCCTAGCTGTCCATTTACCTTTTTCGTGTTGTTTTTCGATGCGTTCGTCTCCGCCACCTAATTGTACTTGTCTACGTTTATCATAAAGTTCAGAAATTTTATCATAAATATCCATGTTGTTTTCAGTCCTCCTGTTTCGGTTGACATAACTCATACATAACGCCCCCGCCTGCTTTTGGATGTAAGAAAGCAATTTGGCTGTTATGGGCTCCCTCTTTCGGTTCATCATGAATAAGCTTAACGCCTTCTTCTTTATACTGCTGTAATCGCTTGTCGATATTATCAACCTCTAAGGCAATATGATGTATACCTTCACCTTTATTATTAATAAACTTACGAATAGGGGAACGATCATCAGTCGGTTCTAACAGTTCGATTTTTGTCTCGCCAATTGGCAAAAATGCAACACGGACTTGTTCCGACACAACTTCCTCCACTGCTTCAATTTGCAACCCTAATGTATTCTGATAAAAAGGAAGAGCCAATTCTAGGCTTTCCACTGCAATGCCGATATGGGAGATTTTTTTAGGTGGCTGTCTCGTTTCATGATTCATCATTTGCTTGATGAAAAGAGCTATTGAGTCAGTATGTGAGCCGCTTGTAAAAATTTTTGTTACTCCTTTTTCTTCTAAGTAAGTGATATCTTCTGCAGGGATAACCCCTCCAGCAATCACAGGGATATCTGAAGCAGCTTCATTCGCAAGCGCTTCTACCACTTTAGGAAAAAGAGATCTATGCGCTCCTGAAAGAGAAGATAAACCAACTACATCCACATCCTCTTGCACCGCGGCCCTTGCAATTTGTATAGGGGATTGCCGTAATCCTGTATAAATAACCTCCATTCCATGATCACGTAGCGCCTGAGCAATTATTAAAGCACCACGGTCATGTCCATCTAAGCCTGGTTTCGCTATAAGTACACGTATAGGTTTCATGTCATCTTCATCCTCCTACATTCCCGAATATTCACCAAATTCATTTCTTAGTACGTTGGCAATTTCACCAACAGTTGCGTAAGCTTTCACCGCTTCTACAATATATGGCATTACATTTTCATTTGACATGGCTGCTTGTTTCAAACCTTGCAGGCATTTATCTACATTCTTTTGATTACGTGCACTACGGATCTGCTGAGTTCGTTCAATTTGTCCCGCTTCTAATTGTTCATCCACTCTTAATAAATCCGGATTTATCTCTTCTTCAAGTTTATACTCATTTAAACCAACTATTATCTCTTCTTTTGATTCCATACGTTTCTGGGCATCATAAGCAGCCTGATGAATTTCTCGCTGCATATACCCTTCTTCCACAGCTTGCACAGCTCCCCCCATTTTTTCAATTCGATTCAAATAATCATTCACTTGTTCCTCAATTTTATCTGTTAACGCTTCCACATAATACGATCCACCAAGAGGGTCAACTGTATCAGCTACCCCACTCTCCTGAGCAATTATTTGCTGGGTCCTTAGTGCAATGCGGGCAGAATCTTCCGTAGGCAACGCGAGAGCTTCATCTTTAGAATTTGTGTGAAGACTTTGCGTTCCTCCCATCACAGCTGCCAAGGCCTGCATCGTCACTCTCACAATATTATTATCCGGCTGTTGAGCTGTGAGTGTGCTACCGCCTGTTTGAGTATGAAAACGCATTTTCCAACTTCTTTGGTCTTTGGCTTTGAAGTGATCTTTCATAATTTTAGCCCAAATTCTACGGGCTGCACGGTATTTAGCAGCTTCTTCAAAAAATTGATTGTGCGCATTAAAAAAGAAGGCAAGTCTCGGTGCAAACTTATCAACTTCAAGCCCAGCTTCAATTGCTGCTTCTACGTAAGCTACACCATTTGCTATGGTAAAGGCCACTTCTTGCACCGCCGTTGAGCCCGCTTCGCGAATATGATAACCTGATATGCTAATCGTATTGAATTTAGGAAGATTTTTTTGACAATACGCAAAAATATCTGTAATTAGTCGCATCGATGGTTTTGGAGGATAAATATATGTACCTCTTGCAATATATTCTTTTAAGATGTCGTTTTGAATAGTTCCTGTTAGCTGACCAGGCTCCACCCCTTGCTTTTCGCCAACTGCAATATACATAGCAAGCAAAATGGATGCTGGTGCATTGATCGTCATCGATGTGCTTACTTCATGAAGCGGAATTTGGTCAAATAGTAATTCCATATCTTTTAATGAATCAATAGCTACGCCTACTTTTCCAACCTCTCCTTCAGCCATAGGATCATCTGAATCATAGCCAATTTGTGTAGGTAAATCGAAAGCTACAGATAGACCTGTTTGTCCCTGTTTTAATAAGTAGCGAAAACGCTCATTCGTTTCACTAGCTGATCCAAACCCTGCATATTGTCGCATCGTCCAATATCGACTACGATACATTGTAGGCTGGATTCCCCGAGTATAGGGAAACTGGCCAGGATACCCTAGCCCTTCTTCATAAGTTTGTGAATTATGATTAGGAGTATATAAATTTTCAACCTCAATATCAGAGCTAGTATGAAACTTCTCCTTACGTTCAGGAAATTTTTGAACCACTTTCTCTACATCACTTTCCCATTTTTCCTTACGTGATTGATTTTTATATGAATCACTCATACTGTCTCCCCCTAGATAAAACATTCTCCTTTTAGCATACCAGAAATAAAGCGCTTACGTTTCTAAAAATTAATTTAATTCTTAATAATAGTTTAATCCATTTTCCTCCCTTGTCCAAATCATATATTTCATTTAGAATGTGACTAGGAATATATGAAGGAGGTTACAACACCTTGGCTATTCAAAATCAACCAACTAAAAGGAAAAAGTCGAAGCGTGAGAAACGTACGAAGTTCATTGTTTATTTAATGATTATTTCCATGTTTCTATCAACCCTTCTCGCTGGGGCCAGTTTCTTTTTATAAAATATTAATTAGTTTCAGAATAAAGGCGGGCTTCTAAGCTCGCTTTTTTATTTTGTGTCTTCTGGTTCGCTCGCTGAAAGAGATTAGATATCAGATTCCCATCAGATCAACAATACCACCCCTGATCATTTATATCTTAATATTACTGTAAGTTAAGATAGCCTCAAAAAAACCGAACGCTAGTAGCGTTCGGTTTTACATTATTTAAGGTATTTTTCCCACTTAGTTCTTTCCCACTCTTCATAAATCTGTTCATAGTTAGGGGAGTTTTTCGTAATAATTATTTCTGAATCCTCCTCTACTAATGTGTAAAGCTTCTCTACTTCTGAATTACTCATACGAATGCACCCAGCTGAAACTGCTTTCCCGATAGATGAGGGGTTGTTTGTTCCATGAACACCGTAAGTTCGCCCATCGGTCTCTTTGGCATCAAATCCGATCCATCGACTTCCTAATGGGTTCTTAGGGTCTCCTCCTGGGATGTCCTTTTTACGGTAGTAAGGTTCAATAGCCTTTACTTTTACATCAAATAGTCCTTCAGGAGTTAATTCTTCGGATTTTCCTGTAGCTACATCTGCTTTAAAAATTTGTTCACCATGCTTATAAAGCACTAGTTCATGGGATGATTTATCAACAACCATTAACGTGTCTCCCGTTAAAACGGGAGACATAACTAAACTCATTAACAAAATAACAGGACTTAATAGAGGCATATAATTCACCCTTTTTCAAAGTATCCCTCTATACTTGTTTCCTATACATCACTCTTCTTAAAGGATCGTTTAAAGATTAAATATTGCTCTATTTCATTTAATAAATGGAACAAACTTGCTCTAATCTCAAATTCTTCGCGTGTTGTAGGGAGGTCAATCTTTCTGAATTCATCCCGTATCTCTTTTAAGTTTTGCAAGTGAATCACAGCCGTGTTTCCAGGATGGATACTTTCTGATAACTCATCAAAGAAACCCGCTACTTTTCTAGCATGTTTATTTGTGCCGGAAATTCTAGTCACAAGGGGGAGCATTCGTTCTAGTAGCTCGAACTGTTTCGTTCTCATATGAAAATAATGATAATATCGATTATGGGTACGAAGTAGATGATTTTCTACGTCACGAAATGATAAGGATTTGGCTTCTTCCAACAAAGAAGCTGTCTCAGTGACTTCTTTCCCTATCCATCCTTCATTCCCATCTCGCAGGAAACTAGCCAATTCTTTAAGTATAATTGAAAAATTGCCTTCAATTTTATTTTGATACTTTTCTAACGTCCCTTCTAGGCTAGGCATGTAAAGATTAAGTAACAAGGCCGTGCCGATCCCAACAGTGATCAATATTATTTCATTCCAAATGATATTCAAATCAATGGATCCTGACATATATAGATGAAGAATAATAACTGAGCTTGTGACAATACCAGGAGTAATCTTCAACCACACGGTCGTTGGGATGAAAACAAATAACATAAATCCAATAGCTAATGGATTATAGCCAACTAGTTCAAAGAATAAAAAAGAAAAACCAATAGCAATTACACATGCAGAAAATCGATGCCAAGCGGATAAAATCGATCGTTTTCGTGTAATCTGAATACATAAAATAGTTAAAATCCCAGCAGATGCGAAGTTTTCTAACTCTAATAAAGTAGCAATCCATATTGCAAGTGGAGTTCCAACTGCTGTTTTTATTGTACGATAACCAATTTTCAAAAGATAATCACCTCATTTAGACACTTCTTTTCACGTAAAAGAGGACCTTTGTCTATAACAAAGATCCTCTTTCTTTATAATTCCTACAGTTCTTCACAGTATTCTTCAAAACCATGCTGTAATTTCTCTATCACTTCCATCGGTTCAAAACCTTCGATGTCATGACGTTCTACCATAGTTTTAATTTTCCCGTCTTTTAGGAGTGCAAATGACGGAGAGGAAGGTGGATAGCCTTCAAAAAATTCACGGGCACGTTCAGTAGCTTCTCGGTCTTGACCAGCAAAAACAGTAACTAACTGATCAGGTCGTTTATCATAATGAATAGCGTGTGAAGCTGCCGGGCGTGCAATACCACCAGCACAACCACACACTGAATTAATCATCACTAGTGTTGTTCCTTGTTGGTTGAATGCTTCGTCCACTTGCTCAGGACTCGTTAATTCTGTATATCCAGCTTGTCTAATCTCATCTCGTGCCTGAGTAACTACGTCATTCATAATATTAAAATCCATATACATGGCCCCTTTTCTTTAAGTACTATCCACAGTTTACCAAGATTTCATGGTCCTTTCAATTCAGAAAAATAACCTCTAAAAAAACGAAGCTTTAATCTATGCGAAAAACCCCCAGTAAAAAGAGGTTTCCTAGTTAATAAACGGATGTATGTTCTTTAGTCATTTTTTCTAAAATTTCCTTCAGTCGTGCAAGGAAGTTTCCAACAACAAGCCCATCTAACACACGATGATCTAGAGATATACATAGATTCACCATATCACGAGGACCAAACATCCCATCTTGAAATACAGGTTTTTTTACAATGGATTCAACTTGTAGGATCGCTGCTTGAGGATGGTTTATGACTCCCATCGATTGCACTGATCCAAATGATCCTGTGTTATTGACAGTAAAAGTTCCGCCTTCCATGTCTTTAGATGTCAACTTTCCTTGACGTGCTTTGTTCGCTACATCATTTATGTCGCGAGCAATGCCTTTAATGCTTTTTTCATCTGCATTCTTAATAACAGGAACAAAAAGCTCATCATCTTTAGCCACAGCGATATTTAAATTAATCGCTTTCCGTTGGATGATCTTATCTCCTGCCCATGTGCTATTTAGTTGAGGATACTCTTTAAGAGCTTGAGCTACGGCTTTAACAAAAAAGGAAAAATAAGTTAAGTTATATCCTTCTTTTTCTTTAAACTGGTTCTTTAGCGAATTACGTAGTTCTACTAAGTTAGTCACATCAACTTCTACCATCATCCAAGCATGCGGTATTTCAGTTGTTGATTTCACCATATTTTGGGCGATTGCTTTTCTTACTCCAGTAACAGGAATCTCCACATCTCCCTCAGCTGTTTCCACGTTCTGCGAAACTTGAGAGTGACCAGAAGAACTTAGTTGTTCTTGTGCTCGAGCAGGTTTACTTTCAGTAGGCTTTGGTATTTCACCGGATTCAATAATTTTTTCTATATCTTTTCTAGTGATACGTCCACCTTTACCAGAACCTTCTACCTGCGTTAAGTCAATATCGTGTTCTTGAGCCATCGTCATAACTGCTGGAGAAAAACGTTTTTTCTCACTGTCCGAACGTTTAACGGAATTCCTCTCAGAAAAATCAGTAGGAATAGTTTCTTGCTGTGAAGAAGAGGCTTCTTTCTCCACAGTATCAGTTGTTTCTTCCGTTTCTGTTGAACCCTGACCTTCTACTTCGATGTAGCACATTAATTCTCCTACAGCAATTGTATCATCTTCCTGAGCAACAAGTTCTTTGATTGTCCCCGTAAAAGAAGACGGTACTTCTGCATTCACTTTATCAGTCATCACTTCAGCGATGGGGTCATATTTGTTAACAGTATCTCCAGGTTGAATGAGCCAAGAACTAATCGTTCCTTCGGTTACACTCTCCCCAAGCTGAGGCATATTAATTTTCTCTAATCCCACAGGAATTCCTCCTATACATTAAAATTCCGCTAAATCACGCATAGATTTTTCGACTTTATCAGGATTCATCATGAAATATTTCTCCATGGTCGGTGCGTATGGCATAGATGGAATATCCGGTCCAGCTAAGCGTTTAACCGGGGCATCAAGCTCAAATAAGCAGTTTTCACTAATAATCGCAGAGACTTCTGAAATAATTCCACCCTCTTTATTGTCTTCAGTTACAAGTAGAACTTTGCCTGTTTTCGATGCAGCTTCAATTATAGCTTCTTGATCTAGCGGGTAAACCGTTCGAAGATCTAGAATGTGGGCCTCGATGCCTTCCTCTGATAATTTCTCTGCAGCCTGCAAGGCAAAATGGACACATAATCCATAAGTAATAACAGTAATATCGGATCCTTCTCTTTTAACATCTGCTTTCCCAATAGGAAGTGTATAATCTTCGTCTGGTACTTCTCCCTTAATAAGCCGGTATGCTCGTTTATGTTCAAAAAATAAAACAGGATCATTGTCACGTATTGACGCTTTTAACAGCCCTTTCACATCGTAAGGAGTCGAAGGCATAACAATTTTCAAGCCTGGTTGGTTAGCAAAAATCGCTTCTATCGATTGAGAATGATAAAGAGCACCATGCACGCCTCCGCCATAAGGAGCTCGAATCGTCATGGGTACAGACCAGTCATTATTCGATCGATATCGAATTTTAGCTGCTTCAGAAATAATTTGGTTAACCGCTGGCATAATAAAGTCAGCAAATTGCATTTCAGCGACAGGACGCATTCCGTACATGGCAGCCCCGATCCCAACCCCAGCTATTGCGGACTCTGCCAATGGCGTATCTAAAACTCGGTCTTCACCAAATTGTTCATATAGCCCATCTGTAGCCCGGAAAACTCCGCCACGTTTTCCAACATCTTCCCCAAGAACAAATACTTTTTCATCACGTTGCATTTCTTCTTTCATCGCTTCTGTGACCGCTTGTATATAAGATATGATCGCCATTATTCTACTCCCTCCCTACTCTTCATAGACATAGCGCAATGAAGATTCAGCTTCAGCGTACACCGCATCTTCAGCATACTCTGTTGCTTCATTGACTAATTTGTCCAACTCTTCATTTAACTCTTTTTCTTTTTCCTCTGTTAAAATATTCTGTTCTCTCAAATAATTAGCAAAAGTAATAATGGAATCTTTCTTCTTCGCCTCATCAACCTCATCGCGCTCTCTGTAGGAACGATCATCATCATCACTAGAGTGCGGAGTAAGTCGATAGGATATAGCTTCAATTAATGAGGGCCCCTCACCTTTTCGGCCACGCTCAACTGCTTCTTTAACCACTTCATACACAGCTAGAGGATCATTTCCGTCAACCGTATAGCCTGGCATGCCATAACCTATCGCACGATCTGAGACTTTTTCACAGGCCAGTTGTTTAGATGCTGGTACCGATATCGCATATTTATTATTTTCGACCATGAAAACTACAGGCAAATTATGAACACCAGCAAAGTTCGCACCTTCGTGAAAATCTCCTTGGTTGGATGAACCTTCTCCAAAAGTAACAAATGAGACAAGATCCTTTTTCTCCATCTTGCCTGCAAGCGCAATTCCAACAGCGTGTGGAACTTGTGTGGTTACTGGAGAAGAACCCGTTACTATACGGTTTTTCTTTTGCCCAAAGTGTCCTGGCATTTGACGTCCCCCAGAGTTTGGGTCCTCTGCTTTAGCGAAACATGATAGCATTATATCTTTTGCTGTCATTCCAAACGAAAGAACCACTCCCATATCACGATAGTAAGGCAAAGCATAATCCTTATCACGATCGAGTGCATAAGAAGCACCGACTTGGGACGCCTCTTGTCCCTGGCAGGAGATCACAAATGGGATTTTTCCCGCTCGATTTAATAACCACATACGCTCATCAATTTTTCTCGCAAGCAACATTGTACGAAACATGTCTAAAACTTCTCCATCACTTAAGCCTAATGATGAATGGCGGTTTTCAGCCACAGAAATCCCTCCTTTTTTTCCTTACCCATGTATTTGGTTACCATCTACTGCCATTGCTGCTTCACCAATTGCTTCAGCAAGGGTTGGATGTGGATGAATACTTTCAGCAATTTCCCACGGTGTCGCATCTAAAACTTTAGCCAGGCCAGCTTCAGAAATCATATCAGTCACGTGGGGACCTATCATGTGTATTCCTAGTAAATCGTTAGTCTTTTTATCTGCAATTATTTTAACAAAACCATCCGTCTCTCCATACACGAGCGCCTTCCCAATTGCTTGAAAAGGAAATTTACCAACTTTTAAATCATATCCACCTTCTTTAGCTTGCTTCTCAGTCAAACCAATGCTTGCGACTTCCGGATTAGAGTAAATACAACTTGGGACCTGGTCATAATTTATAGAATGAGGATTTTGATTATCCATATGTTCAACGGCGGTAATACCCTCATGTGAAGCTACATGAGCAAGTTGCATTCCACCAATCACATCACCGATAGCATAAATATGAGACTCTTTCGTTTGATAAAATGGATTCGTTTGGATCACACCATTATTCACTTCAATGTCCGTATTCTCAAGTCCGATGTTGCTTACATTAGCAGAGCGCCCTACGGAAACCAACATACAGTCTGCTTCATAGGTAATGGTTTCTCCGTTTACTTCCGCCTTAATGGAAACTTGTCCTTCTTTCTGAAGGGATTCAGCCACAACTTTTGCACTGGCAACAACCTGAATTCCTTTTTTCTTCATCTGTTTGAGCATTTCTTTTGAGGTGTCCTCATCTTCTGTTGGTAAAATGCTTGGTAAATATTCTAACACAGTCACGTTCACTCCAAAATCAGCCAGCATGGAAGCCCACTCAATCCCAATTACTCCCCCACCAACGATAATAATTGACTCAGGAAGCTCTTGCATTTGCAAAGCTTCATCAGAGGTCATTACGTATTTCCCGTCAATTTCTAGACCAGGAAGTGATTTTGGATTTGAACCTGTTGCGATTAATACATTTTTAGGAACAAGCATTGCATTTTCTTGCCCATTATTTAGTTCTACTGAAATAGTACCAGCTGTAGGAGAGAAAATCGAGGGCCCCAATATACGGCCAAACCCTTCGAATACATCAATTTCTCCCTTTTTCATTAAATTTTGTACGCCATTATGTAACGTGTCTACAATAGACTGCTTTCGCTCTTGTACTTTCACAAAATTTAAAGTAGGAATGGATGTATCTACACCAAAATCACTAGCTTCTTTCGTTTGTCGAAAGACTTCCGCACTTCTTAACAGAGCTTTCGAGGGGATGCATCCACGATGTAAGCATGTCCCTCCCATTTCACTTTTTTCAACAATGGCAACTTTCAATCCGAGTTTCGAAGCACGGATTGCGGCTACATATCCACCAGTGCCTCCGCCTAATACGACTAAATCATATTCATCTGCCATAGTTCAAGACTCCTTTCTATTCAGCAAAGTTTGGGTAATGCTTAGGTAACTCTTCTTTATTCAGTACACGTAAAGTTCCTTCATTGAGTGCCTCTAATTCATTCTCTCCAGGATAAACGAGGACGTCTGCAATCCAACTTATACGTTTTGAAATTTCAGCGATAAAGTTCTTCCCATAGGCTAATCCACCTGTTAAAACTATCGCATTCACTTTTCCTTCGAGTACAGCACTCATACTACCAATTTCTTTTGCTATTTGATAGGCCATTGCTTCATAGATTAGCTTAGCTTTTTTATCCCCATGTTCAATCATTCTTTCAACTTCTAGCGCATCATTGGTATCCAAGTAAGCCATAAGTCCGCCCTGCCCAACAAGTTTTTTCATCATTTCTGCGCGGTAATATTGACCGGAAAAGCATAATGAGACTAAATCTCCAGCCGGAACGGTTCCTGCTCTCTCCGGTGAAAATGGTCCATCTCCATGTAAACCATTATTGACGTCTATTACACTACCGCCAGCGTGAGCACCTACCGTAATTCCGCCTCCCATATGAGTGACGATTAAACGTGACTCATTATAGCGTTGGCCTAAATCGTATGCTGCTCGTCTAGCGACCGCTTTTTGATTCAATGCATGAAAAATACTTTTTCGAGGGATTTCCGGTACGCCAGACATTCTTGCCAAGTCCTGAAGTTCATCTACTACTACTGGATCTACAATATATGCACTGATGTTTAATCCCTTAGCAATTTCATTGGCAATTATCCCTCCAAGATTTGATGCATGCTCCCCATTATAACCATTCCTTAAATCTTCTAGCATAGCACCATTAACTTCATACGTCCCTCCTTCGATCGGACGAAGTAACCCTCCCCGACCACAGACAGCACTTAACTTGCTAATGTTTATACCCTCACGGTCCAATTCTTCTAAAATTACATTCTTACGAAAATCATACTGATCAATAATTTGATGGAACTCGCTTAGTTCTTCCACTGAGTGACGAAATGTCTTTTCAAAGACAACTCGATCATTTTCAAAAACACCAATCTTCGTTGAAGTTGAACCTGGATTAATAACTAATATTCGATGTATCTTCAAAATCACTGTCCCCCGATATCCTATCGTCTGCTTAAAATATGATGGCCATTTTGTAAAAATTGACTACGCGATTTACGCATACGTTCGATGCGTTCTTCGGCCATACGATCTGCTGCTTTATATGTGGGAATATTATCCCGACGCGAAATATTAAACACTTCGGTGACATTATCATAAATTGTCTCGACCCGTTTCATCGCACGTTCTTCATTATAACCATTCAGCTCATCAGCAACATTAATAACTCCACCTGCGTTTATCACATAGTCAGGAGTATAAACCACACCTTTTTCATGCAAAATGTCACCGTGCTTCGTTTCTTTTAACTGGTTATTGGCAGCCCCAGCAATGACCTTTGCTTTTAATTGGGGGATTGTTTCATCATTTATGGTTGCACCTAGTGCACAAGGTGCATAAATATCGCAATCAACACTATAAATTTCTTCTGTACCAACAGCTTTTGCACCAAATTCATCGACAGCTTGTTGAACCGCTTCTTCATTAATATCCGTAACGATTAAATGAGCTCCTTCTTCATGTAAATGACGACATAAGGTAAATGCCACATTACCAACACCTTGAACAGCTACCGTTTTTCCTTCTAAAGAATCATCACCAAAACCCTCTTTTGCTGCAGCCTTCATACCACGGTAAACACCGTAAGCTGTAATTGGAGAGGGATCGCCAGAAGAACCAAAGGCAGGCGAAATCCCTGTAACATAATCAGTCTCTTCATGGATCAGGTCCATATCTTGAACCGTTGTTCCAACATCTTCTGCCGTAATATATCGACCGTTTAATCCTTGAATAAATCTACCAAATGCTCGGAACATGGCTTCGTTTTTATCTTCTCGTGGGTTCCCTATAATAACCGTTTTCCCACCACCAAGATTCAATCCTGCCGCAGCATTTTTATAAGTCATCCCCTTGGCTAAACGCAAAGCATCTTCAATAGCTTCTTCTTCAGATCCATAGGTCCACATGCGCGTTCCGCCAAGAGCAGGTCCTAGCGTTGTATCATGAATTGCGATTATTGCTTTTAATCCAGATGCTTCATCGTGACACAACACGAGTTGTTCATAGTCATACGTACTCATATACTTAAAAATCTCCATCAAAATTCCTCCTAGTTTTTACTGTAAGGCTAACGCTAAAGAATATAATTTACTTTCTGCTGAATCAGATCTTGAAGTCAGAATGATAGGCGCTTTGGCGCCACTAACTACAGCCGCCACCTTACCTTCTGCAAAATACATAAATGATTTATAAAGTGTATTTGCTACTTCAATCGTAGGTACCATAAGGATATCCGCAACACCCGCTACTTCTGATTTAATTCCTTTTAACTCTGCCGATTCTTTGCTTACTGCATTATCAAAAGCCAACGGTCCATCTATAATACAATGATTTATTTGTCCTCTTCGGTTCATTTGAGTCAAAGAGGCAGCGTCAATAGTGGCTGGCATTGCCGAATTTACAACTTCAACAGCAGCAATTGGTGCAACCTTTGGATTAACCCATCCGCTTTGTGTTGCAACTTCTACTGCATTTTGAATAATTTGAGCTTTTTCATCGAGGGTTGGCGCAATGTTCATAGCCGAATCAGTTAAAAAAACAAGTCGTTCTTGATTCGGTATTTCAAAAAGGGCTACATGTGATAGTACCCTGCCCGTTCGCAATCCATATTCCTTATTAAGTACTTCTTTCACTAATGATTTTGTGTCAATATGGCCTTTCATCAGGACGTGAGCTTTACCTTCTCGAACTTTCTTCACCGCTTCCTTAGCAGCATAATCATTTGAACAATTAAAAATCTCAACTTCTGATAGATCTAACTCAACATCAGAAGCCATCTGTTTAATAGTAGTTTCATTCCCCGTTAACAGAAACGTTGCTAATTTTAATTCTACAGCCTTTTTTATAGCTCGCAAAACTTCATAATCAGCTGCTTGAGCAACAGCTACTTTCTTTTCCGACCGCCCTAAGCGACAAATAAGTTCATCAAGCGTTTTCATCGGTTAACTCCTTCCATCTATTTCACATTTATAAAAATCATTGCATCCGGTCTTTATCCAGTTGATATTTCTCCAATTTGTAATATAGATTGCGGATGGAAATTCCCAAGGCTTTCGCTGTTCTCGTTTTGTTAAAGTTATGGGAACGAAACGAATCTGCTAGTAAACTTTTTTCATATTCATCAACCGCTTCCTGCAAAGATCCTTCAAACCAAATTTCTTCCCCTTGGAAGTAAGCTGAATGAGATTCTTTTCTTACTAATGAAGGAATATGGTCTTTTAAAATGATTTCTTCATGATAATCCATAAAAATCATTGCACGTCCAATAATATTTTCAAGTTCACGCACGTTACCAGGCCAATCATACTTTTCTAGCTTACGAATGGCGTCATCATCAAGCGTAGTAACATTTCTTCCATAATCTTCATTCAATTTCTGGACGAGATGTTCCGTTAAAGGAATAAGGTCCTCTTTTCTCTCTCGGAGCGGCGGAATATAGATCGGCAAGCGATTCAAACGATAATACAAGTCTTCTCGAAATGTTTTTCTCATAATCGCTTTTTCTAAATTTACATTTGTAGCCGCAATAACTCGAATATCAACAAGGATCGGCTTGGTTCCACCTATTCGAACAAGTTCTTTTTCTTGAAGGACACGTAAGAGTTTAGCTTGCATCGGTAAAGTAAGTTCACCAATTTCATCTAAAAAAATACTTCCATGATTCGCTTCCTCAAAGAATCCTCTTTTCCCTCCTTGTTTTTCCCCATAAAAACCTCCCTCTTCATAACCAAACAATTCATTTTCTAGTTGAGATTCAGCGATCGCTGCACAATTTACTCGAATAAACTTATTATGCCTACGATTACTTTCATTATGGATCGCATGAGCAAATAATTCTTTCCCGGTTCCAGACTCTCCTCTTAAAAGGACCGTGGCCGGAGTTTTGGCTCCAACCTTCGCCTGTTCTAATGCAATCGTTAACTCTTGTGAATCACCCGTAATATCGTCAAAAGTATACTTTGCTTCTAAACTTCGAATAATTTGTCTTGCCCTTTTTAACTCGCTGGTTAAGGATTGAATTTCGGTTACATCATGCAAAACACCGACACTACCTTTGAGTTTACCGTCTACAATAACTGGAGCCACATTAACAAGTACATCTTTTTTTGAAGGTCCTACCTTCATTCGTACTCCGCGTACTGGGCGTCTCGTACTTAAAACTTTCATGTGCATGCTTTCGCCTTCAGAAATATCAACAGTAGCAGGTTGTCCTATAATCTCACTTTGTTCAAGCCCTGTAATTCGTGTATATGCTGGGTTAATCATTAAACCGTTTCCATTTTCATCAACAACAGAAATAGCTTCATCGGATGATTGAATGATTGCCTCAAGCATAGTTTTTACTTCTTTTAGATCGGTGATTTCCTCAGCCAAAGCTACAACTTCAGTAATATCTTTGAATACCGCATAGGCTCCGATCGTCTCTTGGTCAGCTCCTATAAGCGGAATTCTTGTAGTAATTACTTTCTTTCCGTTCTCAATGATAAGTTCTTGATTAATTTCTTTTTTTCTAGTATTTAATAATTGAGGTAATCCGGAAGCTGGAATCACTTCACGTACATGCTTCCCAATTACTGAGGAACGCTGCTTAGCTAAGATCTTTTCTCCACTTTTGTTCAAAAAGGAAACATGCTCATCGTTATTAATTACGATCATGCCATCATGTATACTATCTAATATTAAATTTTGATTATTCGTTTGTTGTTTTAACTCTTTTAGCAATGACTCTTTTTCTTCCAAAAGCTCAGACGTGATGTAAGCAACTGATCCGGGTATTACAACAGTGTTCGCTGGTCGTTCTGTACGAATCTGTTCAAAAACTTCATCAGAGCCTGTAGCCTCTACGACTATATCAATTTGATTATGTATAAATGCCCGCCAATCACTTCCTATAGGAATTCCTAAGGAAGCAGCATTCTTAAAGCCTACCGCATCAGGATCAATGTCAGTTACAGCCACAACTGTTAGTCGTTCAGTTTCATTCAATAGCTGCATCAATGCCGTACCGCCTTTTCCAGCCCCAACAATCAAAACACGTTTCATAGTTATCACACCCTGCAATATTTTGCGTACTTTTATCGTACATTAATATGCACACTTTAGCAATACTCTACTCTATTTTCAGTTTCTTCTCGTTTTGATATACTGATGTAGGAGCGATATTAAAAGGGAGTACAGATCATGAGACTGTTTGCATTACTACTACTTGTAACACCTGGCGTTATTGCTGTTATCGGGATTAAATTGATAAGAGATGCATTATTTAACGTTTTCCACCCTGTTTTTCTACATGTTGCCATCCAAGGATTATTCGGTGTTCTATGCGTAATCGGAGGGATTGCTTTCATAGGAGGGTTTATTTTACATCGTGATCGGAAAAGAAATTTAACAAAAGGAAGATTCCAGAGAAAGTAGAGTGGATTCGCTCTACTTTTTTCAACGAAAATCCTTAAAAAGGAGTGTTGCTCAATGTCAACTAGCCCATTCGAGTTTTACCGAACTCAGTATCCTTTTGATTTATTAACTGATGAAGAATATAAGGACATTTTCGGAAAAGCTATTATAAAAGAGTATAGTGCTAACGAATTTGTCATTCATGAGGATCAAAGTGATGAAACCATAAATATTCACTTTCTCATTTCTGGTCTAGCTAATAATATTATGCATCGTTCAAATGGACGTCAGTTATCCGTCCGCTTTTATTATCCTGGAGATTTAGTGGGTATAATGATTTTATTAACTAGTGGAGAAATGAGGTTTTCTGTTCAAGCTTTAGAACCTGTAAAAACACTTTGCTTTGATCGAGAAGCATTTCTAAAAATTATGTCTAATAATACTAAATTCTCCAAAGTTGTCATGGATGGAATTAGCCATCTAATGAAGAGTTTATATGATGAGGTAAAATACAAAAGTTCTACAACGGACGAGCAAGATGACCGTGAATTATACAAAAAGCGTGCCGGATCCTATATGGAACAACCAACTTTCATCCACCCTCAGGATTCTATAGAAAAAGCAGCTCGAATGTTAGAACAGCAAAAAATAGAAGCGTTACTTGTGAGTGAAGATCGTCAAACGCTTCTAGGAATGATCGGTTATGGTGATCTGTTAAAGGCATATTTCGAAAATAACCATAGAGACCCTGTTTATCAACATATGTCAGAGGAGTCTTACTCCATAAGTGATCAAGAATTTATCTATGATGCACTAAGCTATTTAAAGCACCATCCTACCGAAATTATTCCCGTACATCATAAAGATAAAATTGTTGGCATTTTAAGACAATCATCCTTTTTCACAATTAGAAATTCAGTATATTTTGACCTTACTTATCGAATATCTAATGCGACTCAAGTTAAGGAGATCAAAGAATTATCTCCGGTCTACAATTCGCGATTCCAAAAATTCGTTACAAGTTTAATTGAAGACCAAATGCTTGCTTATGATATTTCTGAGTTAATTACAAACTACAATGACCGTATCCATAAACAAATTGTACAGATTGCCGAAGATGACATGATAGCTAACGGGTATGGAGCACCTCCCATTAATTATTGTTTTCTTGTTATGGGAAGCGAAGGACGAAAAGAGCAAGCTTTCTCAACAGATCAGGATAACGGGATGGTTTTAGCGGATTACGAAAACTCAAAAAACAAACAGCAAATTGATCAATATTTTCAACTGTTCGCTAGTAAAATAAACGATATGCTCGATCAATGCGGATTTCCTTACTGCTCAGGTGGCATTATGGCCAGAGAAGACAAATGGCGTCAGCAAAGCAGCGAATGGCACAGTAGTATAGGCAGATGGATAGAAAATATAGATGCTGAAGAGATTCGTGATTTTACGATATTTATGGACTTCCGTCCTATTTTTGGTGATTTTTCCCTAGCTTACGACTTAAAAAAGTACGTTACTCAGCGCGTTCAGCGTTCCCTTAGTCTTCACCAGCTTCTTATGAAAGACACATTAAGATTTCGGGTTCCGGTTCAACCCTTCGGTCGTATTTCAGGGGTAGGTAAACGAAGAACACTTAATCTCAAAAAATCGGCGATCATGCAAATTGTTAATGCCATCCGCATTTACAGTATGAAGTACGGAATAGAAAACATTAATACTATCAGCCGATTGGATGCACTTGCTGAACAGGAACGCTTTCACCCAAGAGATGCAGAAAATGCTAAGCTTGCTCTTCATAAGCTCATGTTATTTCGTCTTAAAGAAAACCTTCAACAACTACAAAATGGTGACCCTTTAACTAATGAGCTTCGATTAGTTCAACTTAATAAAGTAGAGCGTAGATCACTACGAGATGCACTTAATGTTGCTAAACGTCTGCAACAAGTGTTGGAGCTAAGTTATAATCGAAATCGGGTGATGTAATGCTTCCTATAGATTTGCAAATTTTAAAATATGTCTTTTTTGAGAAGCCCATTTACCACTTTAAGATTCGTCCCTTTTTAACAACCGAGGCCCATCAATCGTTAGAGAGGATGCTAAAAGAACGTGAAGAAAATGATATATCAAACCAAAAACTACTTGAACTTGACTATACAATCTTTGACCTGGAAACAACAGGCTTCATCCCTGAGATTGGGCATGAGATAATTTCAATTGGCGCCACCCGTATACAAGGGTTAAAAGCTTGCCATAGTGAAACATTCCACCGAATCATTGGTCCAATTCGACCCGTAGGAAAGTCTACGCTAAAGTTAACAGGTCTGTCCCACTCTCAACTAAAGGATGCACCACCTTTTATAGAGGGATTTCAGGATTTTCTTAACTTTTGTGAAGGCTCCGTATTAGTAGCACATCCTGCCAAATTTGATATGCGTTTTTTACAGACCATGTTGAAACGATGGAAGTTGCCAACGTTCTCACCACCTGTGATTGACTCACAACAAATGGCTAAATGGTTATTTCCAGAAGTTAAGCACCAGCTAGACCCTCTGCTCAAACGGTTTAACATCGACAAGCGAGAACGACATCATGCTTTAAATGATGCGATTATGACAGCCGAATTGTTTAGTCATCTATTAGAAGAAACAATTTATAAGCAAATAACAACGTTCGGAGAGTTAAAAAGGGAACTCGCTCCATATAACAACCCAAAAAAAGCGAGAAGTCATTAATTGACTCCTCGCTTTTTATTGAGCTATGTTAAAGCACTCCGCTGATATTAAAATCTAAAATTGGAATACCCATACTTATCCTCCAACCAGTTGCCCCGATAACAAAGATAGCATTGATATTTTGATAAGAAAATATAAACTTCATCGGTTAATATTACATTTTAAAAAAATTCATGATATAACGATTGAACCGCTTTTTTAAGTTGACTTGATTTAATACCAAACATCATGGAAACTTCAGAAGAGCCTTGGTTAATCATATCAATATTTACATTTGCATCTCTAAAAGCTGTCGTCGCTTTATTTGCAACTCCGATTGCTTCATTCATTCCTTCCCCGACGAGCATGATCATTGCCATATCTCTTTCAATAGAGATCGTATCAACGTCTAACTCTTTGGTAATACGCTCAATAACAACCTCTTCTTTTTCAGGAGGTAGATGATGATCTCTAACAATTACTGACATATCATCTATACCTGAAGGAGCGTGCTCGAAAGAAATACCCTCTTCCTCAAGAATTTGTAATAATTTGCGCCCAAAACCGATTTCACGGTTCATTAAATATTTACTAACATATAAATTCAAAAATCCAGAATCACTTGCAATACCCGCAACAAGACCTTCACGTTCCGGTAGATCTGCTACGATCATCGTTCCATCCCCACTTGGGTTATTTGTATTTTTTATACAAACAGGAATCCTCTCTTTAAAGGCAGGAATCAAAGCTTCATCATGGAATACTGAGAATCCAGCATATGATAATTCGCGCATTTCCCTGTAAGTTAAAGTTTTTAATTCTTTAGGGTTATCAACGATCATTGGATTTACACAAAATACAGAATCCACATCGGTAAAGTTCTCATATAAATCAACTTTCATACCTGCAGCTACAATTGAACCGGTAATATCCGAGCCGCCTCGTGAGAAAGTAACCAAGTCTCCTTCTAAGGTAAATCCAAAGAATCCAGGAATGACAAGCACTCCATCACGTTTTCTCAATTCATATAAATGATCGAAGCTTTCATCCAGCACTAAGGCTCCCCCAGGCTGATCACTAACAAATATCCCGGCTTCTTTCGGGTTTACATAAGATGATTCTAGTTCCTTCGATTGCAACAAAGCACTTAAGATTAAGGCTGTTCCATCTTCACCGCAAGATTTGATGGCATCCATGCCACGATCAATATCTGTTTTTATAAGCTGACAAGAGTCATCTATTCTTTTTTGGATCTGATCTAAAATGACTTCATCTAACTCTAATTCTTTAATGATTGAGGCAAACCGATTAATAACTTGGTCGTAAATAACCTGATTTTGAACATTTACCTGAATAGACTCTCCAAGAGCGATTAATAAGTCGGTTGTCTTGCTGTCTTTTGAGTGACGCTTTCCTGGTGCTGAAACAACAATAACCTTTCTTTCTGCATCTGATTTGATAATTTCTGTTACTTTTTTTAATTGATTGGCATCGGCTACAGAACTGCCACCGAATTTAACAACTTTCATAAGTACAACTCCCTGTTATAATAAACTAAAATATTTAATAATTAAGAATTGTATCATAAACATGCAAGAAGTTGAAATATAAATAATGAATATCCAATTAATGGTTAATTTGTGTCCTACCTTTATATTTTATAATTTTCTAAAGTTGACTCATCAATTCTAGCCTAAAGTTTTTAATGTGACATAGCCTTCATAAAAAAACCACTTATTTATTGGGTGGTTGATCAGTACGCCCAATAAATAAGTGGTTTTAATTTGTTGGCTTATGACATTGTTATTAATGCTAATGAATATCTAAAAAGTCTATTAAGACGCTTTGTGTTCAAGTCGTAAACGATCGGCAACCATTGCAATAAATTCTGAGTTTGTCGGTTTTGCTTTTGTAGAGGAGATGGTATAACCAAATAACGATGAAATCGCATCAATATTCCCGCGATTCCATGCTACTTCAATTGCATGTCGAATCGCTCGTTCAACTCGCGAAGCTGTAGTATTGAATTTCACGGCAATATCCGGATAAAGGACTTTTGTAATAGAACCTAGTAAGTCAATATCTGTATAAACCATTGTAATCGCTTCTCTTAAGTATAAGTAACCTTTAATGTGGGCTGGAACTCCAACTTCGTGAATGATATGAGTAATACTTGTATCCAAGTCCGGCTTTTTCGATTTCGTATAACTACTCCCCATTGCCCGATTAATCGGATCACCTACGTGTTTGATTTGTCTTATATGATCACTTAGGTGATCCAAATCAAATGGCTTCATAATAAAGTAAGCAGCACCAAATTCAACAGCTTTCTTTGTAACTTCTTCTTGTCCAAATGCTGTTAACATAATAACTTCAGGAGATTTCTCCCTCCCATTTAGCTCTTGCAAGACAGCAAGTCCATCAACATGTGGCATAATAATATCAAGAATAAGTACATCCGGGTTCTTCTCATTTAGCATTTCCAAACAGTCTTTACCATTGTATGCAGTACCCATCACTTCAATATCCTTAGTATCTGAAAAATAATCTTCCAAAAGTCTAACTAGCTCACGGTTATCATCAGCCAAACACACTTGAATTTTATCCATATACCGTTCCTCCTTACAGAATTAATCCTGATCTTCCTACAAACTGTATTCGACATCAGGAAGACTAACCCTCTTTATTATAGCAAATTAATTAATTAAAAATAAGGTAATCTTAAAAATACTTTGATTTACTCTTATCTTCTTTATAATTCGATAAAATTCTACAAGAATGCGTTTTGAGATGTCGAAATACACAAAACAAAAAGTAAAGAGAGCTCTCTTGAAAGAGCTCTCTTTACTTTAACTTGCTTTTTCTTGCTTTTTCTCATATATTTCAACCCCTGCTTCCTCAAGCATCCATTCAATGTGCACACCGTATCCGGAAGTCGGATCATTTACAAATACATGGGTTACAGCTCCAATGATTTTATCACCTTGAATAATCGGACTTCCACTCATTCCTTGTACAATTCCTCCTGTTTTATCTAACAATTCAGGGTCTGTTATTTTTACAATCATTCCTTTAGTTACAGGAGAATCTTTTGGCATATTGCGAATAATTTCAACATCAAAAGACTGCAATTGATCCCCTTCCAACACCGTTAATATCTGGGCTGGGCCTTCTTTTATTTCTTCTGCATAAGCAATGGGTAAGCCATCAGCATACTTTTCATTTTTAATCGGTTTTTCGAGTTCACCGAACACACCAAAAGAACTATTCTTCGTAATGGTTCCCATCCGGTCATCTGTAAGAGAAAATTCAGCTCTTTTTTCTCCTGGTACTCCTTGATTTCCTTTTTCAATAGAAGTTACCCTGGAATTAACAATCGTACCCTCATGTATCTCTATAGGTTTTTTTGTATCCATGTCTGCGATTACATGCCCTAAAGCACCATACTTTTTGGATTTTGGATCATAGAATGTCATAGTTCCAATACCAGCAGCAGAATCACGAACATACAAACCAATTTGAAATTGATTTTCTTTTTCATTTATTTTAGGTTTAATTGATGTTTTAAAAGTTTCGTCTCCTCGTTTAACATCAAAATTCACTTTTTTATTATTTTCACCAGACTTATTCACTATCGTTGATAATTCTTCCATATGGTTGAGTTCTTTCCCGTTTCCTTTGAGAAGAATATCACCTACTTGAATGTCTGCATTCTCTCCCGGTGATGTCTGTTTTTCTTTATTTTCACTAACAAGGTGGTGACCAACGACTAATACACCTTTCGTCTGTAATTCAACACCTACAGATTGTCCTCCTGGGACTAGACGAATGTCCTTCATACGTTTCATATCCGTCTTTTTTACAGGTATACCTGCATATTCATGAAAAATGGAGTTGGAATCCATTTTATCCATAGAAAAGGCCGGTACAGAGTTTTTACCCTCACTTGAATTAACAGGTTGAGATGTACTAACTCGAAGTTCTGTTGGAATAGATATATACTCTTGAAGTGGGTTTAATAAAGGAATAACTAGCATCATCAACAGGAGCAGGGAGCCACAAATATACTTTGCTCTTTCTTTTTTATACAAGGTCTCACACTCCTTTTCACTCCTGAACCAATCAATTGGCTTACTTATAATGTGGGCTTGAATCGACTTTTTTAAACGAGCATAATAACAGAAAATAAAGGATGGATTCCCTTACCTTGAAACATTCTCCATAAAAAAAACGCATGTAGACAACATGCGTTTTTTATTCACTATTTTCGTTTGTGTTTTTCAGCTAATGCTAATAATTCTTTAGAATGCTCTAACGTTGTTTCTGTTAGTTCAGCACCTGTGATCATTCTTGATATTTCATCTGCTTGATCTTCATAAGATAATTCCTTAACCAAAGTGGCTGTACGATCGTTTTTCACTTCTTTTTCTATACGGATATGCGTATCAGCCATAGCAGCTACCTGCGGGAGATGGGAAATGCAAAGGACTTGTGAACCTACGGAGATACCAAAAATCTTCTCAGCAATGGCCTGAGCGACTCTCCCGCTGACACCGGTATCTACTTCATCAAAAATAACACTCGTCACTCCTTGATGCTTAGAAAAAATTCTTTTAAGAGCAAGCATAATACGAGATAACTCTCCACCAGAAGCCGTTTTGTTTATTTCCTTTAAAGGTTCACCTGGATTTGTAGTAATTAAAAACGTGACAAGGTCCATTCCATTCTTGTTTAAAAGAATATGTTGCCCATCTAATTCAGGATCCGTGGCATTTCCTTCTTTAAAAGAAAATCCAACTTTAAAGGATGATTTCTCTAAATACAAATCCTTTAATTCGTCATAAATGGACTTCTCGAGCTGAATTGCGGCTTGTTTTCGAATATCCTGTAAGTGTTTTGCTTCAAGAACTGTATCCTCACCTGTTTCATGGATTTGCTTTTCCAACCGAGATAAATGCGAATCTTTATTTTTTATTTCATCAATTTCTTCTTCGATTTTCGATGCATACTCCATCATTTTTTCAACAGATTGCCCATACTTCTTTTTTAAACGATTGAGTTCATTTAACCGGTATTCAATTTGATCAAGGCGAGCGGGATCAAAATCAAGTTCAGCCATTTGTGAGCTTAGTTGAAAGCTGAGCTCCTCAATTATGTAATATGAATTTGACATTTCTTCTGACAGTTTTGAGGTTTGCTCGTCATAATCGGAAGCTCCCTCAAGTGAAGACATAGCATGACTCAGCCAATCTAACCCTTTCTGCTCACCATATAAAGCATAATAAGCATCGTGAACGCCCTGAAAGAGTTTTTCATAATTCATAAGCTTTTTTCGCTCTTCTGTTAACTCTTCGTCCTCTAAAGGAGATAATTCAGCCTCTTGTAATTCGCGGAGCTGAAATTCAAGCAAATCTAAACGCTGAGCCATTTCCTGCTCATTTTCACTAAGTTCCTTATAACGTTTCTTTAAAGAGGTAAATTGTCGGTATAATTTCGTATACTCTTCGATCGGACCTGTAAGTTCTTTACTTGCATACAAGTCAAGAAATTCTATATGTCGATCTGCATCCATTAAGGATTGTGTTTCATGTTGGCTATGGATGTCAATTAATGAACGACCAAATTCCCTTAAAATAGCTAATGTAACCAATTTCCCATTTACACGACATATACTCTTGCCTTGATTCGTAATCGTCCGTTGGAGAACAACCATACCATCTTCGCCTATATCGACTCCAAACTGTTCTCCCTTGCGATAAACAGGATGACTTGCTTCAATGGTAAATAAGCCTTCAATTTCTGCTTTGTTTGTACCATGTCTTACAAATTCCACTGAGCCACGAGAACCCGATAACAGCTGAATAGCATCAATAATAATCGATTTACCAGCTCCTGTCTCTCCTGTTAACACTGTTAAACCTTCTTTGAAGGTAATCGAAATTTGGTCAATGATCGCAAAGTCTTTTATTGAGAGTTCTGTTAGCATGAAGCTGTCACCTCATTTATAGCATATTTAAAAGTTGGTCACTGATGTATTCTGTTTGTTCCTGACTTCTGCAAATAATGAGGCATGTATCATCCCCACAAATCGTTCCCATAATCTCATCCCATTCCAAGTTATCGATAAGTGCCCCAACTGCATTGGCATTGCCTGGAAGTGTTTTGAGGATAATAAAATGTCCCGCTCGATCAATACTTGTAAAAGCATCCATCATTAAACGCTTTAATTTCTCAAGAGGGTTAAAACGTTGGTCTGCAGGTAAACTATACTTATATCGTCCGTCCATCATAGGTACTTTAACAAGATGCAATTCTTTTATATCTCTTGAAACGGTCGCTTGGGTAACGTTATATCCCATACCTTTTAAACGATCCACTAATTCATCTTGTGTTTCAATATCATCATTGGTAATTAATTCGCGAATTTTAATATGTCGTTGTCCTTTGTTCATGCTCACCCTCCAAATCTTCCTCACACTTGAAGAAAGGAGCTAATTTTAACTAGCTCCTTTGTTTGTCGCTATGTTAATTTTTTATGCTTATCATGCGCTTCTTTAACAATAGTATTTATTTCGACATTTGTATTATCGTTCCCTGCTTGTTCACCAGGATAATGGAGGTGGGCTAGAAATTCTATATTTCCATCTCCGCCAGTAATTGGTGAATAAGTTAATCCATTTATTGAAAATCCATGACTCTTCGCAAATGTTAAAATATTATCGAGGACATGCTTGTGGATTTTGGGATCCTTAACAATACCTTTCTTCCCTACTTGGTCTCTTCCTGCTTCAAATTGCGGTTTGATTAAAGCCACGACATCACTTTCTTTTTTCAATAATGTAGCCAATACAGGTAAGATGATCCGCAAAGAGATAAAAGACACATCAATTGATGCGAATTCCGGCTGGCCATGCTTTAAATCCTCAGGTTTCATATATCTAAAATTTGTCCGTTCCATGACAATAACCTGATCATGGTTTCTTAGCTTCCAGTCTAATTGGTTATAGCCAACATCAACTGCATAACTTAAAGTGACTCCGTTTTGCAAACCACAATCAGTAAACCCACCTGTTGATGAGCCAATATCAATCATAACTTTTTCCTTTAAATCTAGAGAAAATTCATGAAGTGCTTTCTCAAGCTTAAGCCCCCCACGGCTTACATAAGGAATAGCCTTTCCCTTAATAGTTAATTCTATTGATTCATCAACTTTCTGGCCAGGCTTATCCAAACGTGCCTGTTCTTGAAAAACCAATCCTGCCATAATTGTTCGTTTCGCTTTTTCTCTAGTTTCGATTAGTCCTCTTTCAACTAACAGGATGTCTAATCTTATCTTTTTACCCATACCACTAAGCCCTTCGCTGTTTCGTTATTGTCATAGCTTTTACTTGGTTAATCAAATTCTCTTCTGTTAGTCCAATTTCTTCCCAAAGTTTATCAACACTACCGTGTTCAATAAAACGATCAGGTACACCAAGGCGCTTAATCCAAGACGTATAATTATGTTCTTCTTTAAATTCAAGAACACTTGAACCAAACCCACCCTTTAGAACAGCTTCCTCTACCGTAATAATTGGTAATTTTTCCTTCATGATTGTATGAAGCATAGACTCATCCATAGGTTTAATGAATCGAGCATTAACTACCCGTAAGGATGTTCCCTCTTTCCGTAAGCGTTCAGCTGTGCTTAAAGCAAGAGAAATCGTTGTACCGAATGTTAAAATCACAGCATCATTACCTTCTTCTAGTACTTCCCAGCTGCCTATAGGAATAGGTTTTAGTGTCTCTTCCATGGAAGCTCCGGTCCCATTACCACGTGGGTAGCGAAGTGCTATTGGACCATCGTTATAGTGAACAGCTGTATGGACCATATGCTGGCCTTCATTTTCATCTTTAGGCATCATTAATACAATATTCGGCACAGACCGTAAGAAAGCCACATCAAACACGCCCTGATGTGTCTCTCCATCAGCCCCCACTAATCCAGCACGATCTATACCAAACATGACATTTAAATTTTGCCTTGCAACATCATGAATAACTTGGTCATATCCGCGTTGTAAAAATGTTGAATAAATGGCTAAAAATGGTTTCATCCCTTGTGTTGCCAGTCCTGCTGACAAAGTCGTTGCATGTTGTTCGGCGATGCCTACATCAAATAGACGATCAGGGAACTCAGCTTGAAATTTTTCAAGCTTAGATCCAAGTACCATCGCAGGAGTTACAGCTACAATTCTCTTGTCTTTACGAGCTTCTTCTCGCAAAGTTTCACTAATCACTTCACTCCATGCTGGTGGTGCATCTGCTGATTTAATCTTCTCACCAGATTCAATTTTATAAGGTCCAACACCATGCCATTTATCCTTTTGGTCAGATTCTGCCGGTTGATACCCTTTACCTTTCTGTGTGATCATATGGATGATCACTGGACCCTCTGTCTTTTTTGCATAATTAAGATTTTCAAGTAAGTCATTATAATCATGTCCATCAACTGGGCCGTAATACGTAAAACCGAGTTCTTCAAAGAACATCCCTGGAACCACAAAATACTTCATGCTATCTTTTAAGCGTTCAGCTGCTTGCGCCAGTTTCCCACCTACAGCAGGAATTCGTTTCAATAGCCACTCCAGGTCATCCTTCGCTCGGTTGTATTTACCGGCGCTCCTCATTCGACCAAGAGCACCATGAAGTGCACCAACGTTTTTGGCAATCGACATTTCATTATCATTTAAAATAACGGTTATATTCTTTTTCTCATCCCCGATATGATTGAGTGCTTCTAGAGCCATTCCTCCTGTTAAAGCACCATCGCCAATAATAGGTAAAATAGAATGAGTTTCCTCGTTTAAATCACGCGCAATCGCCATCCCCATTGCCGCTGATAAAGATGTTGAACTATGACCAGTTTCCCACACATCATGCTCACTTTCATTACGCTTTGGAAAACCACATAACCCCTGATATGTTCTAAGCGTGTCAAACTTTTCAGCTCTGCCCGTTAGGATTTTATGAATATACGATTGGTGACCTACATCAAATAGAAATCGATCTTTGGGGCTCTCATAAACTTTGTGCAACGCCAACGTTAATTCTACTACGCCTAAATTTGCACCTAAATGACCTCCAGTTGAGGACAAATTTTCAATGAGAAATTTTCGTACATCCATTGATAAGTCTTTTAATTGGTCAATTGATAACTCCTTCAAAAACGAAGGATCTTTAATCTTATATAGATCCATAAATGGACCCCCTTATGTTTATCGTGATTTTCGAGTGGATTTTGTTGAAGGCGAAAGAATATTTATTCTTAAATTCGACTCAATCCACGCGATCACTCGAGCTGCAATAAAGATAATTTTTGTTGAAGAGTGAATGGCTAAAAACTTGCCGACTGCTTTGCCACCAACAGTTAATGCCGCCACAATACTTGTTAGTAACACAGACAGTATAATTTGGACAGTTGAACCATCTGAGTG
The DNA here is from genome assembly GCF_042663045.1 of Halobacillus seohaensis. Lineage (NCBI taxonomy): Bacteria > Bacillati > Bacillota > Bacilli > Caryophanales > Bacillaceae > Halobacillus > Halobacillus seohaensis. Next base: position 280,175 of record NZ_JBHSZV010000004.1, read on the forward strand.
TCCAAGTACATTTGCAATCTGAATGACAACTATAGCGGAAGCAGTACCACTAACTATACCTGATATGTCCCCTATTACGTCGTTACAAAAACTTGCAAATCGGTCAGCATTTCTAACAATCAAGATTGCTTCCTTAGCTCCGGATATTTTTTCTGCAGCCATTGCATGGAACGGAGGCTCTGATGCCGCCGTCGCTGCTATTCCTAGCATATCAAAAACTACACCAGTAAATACAATCACAAATACTATACATAACCCTACTCCCCAGATCACACCGCTCATGACTGAAGAAGAGATAACTGAAAAAATAGCCGCTAACACAAAAGTGATAACGGCGATACTCACACTAAATTTTAATGATTTTTTTAATTTATTTTCCATAGTAACCTCAATATTAAAATAATATGACTTATGTAAAAAGGAATGGTCGAAAACAAGGTGAAAATTACGGCTTAGGTCTAGTAGGTTTTCCCATTCGAACACCGAGTGTCACCACTCTGGCGGTTCCCCTTTAAGTTCGAATCAGCTTCGTTTCCGAATGCTGGACTAGATTACCACTTAGTCCGTACTATAATTCCTCATTTACGTCCATTTGAGAACAGCCTAGGGGATTTCCCCGACAGCCTTTAACCGTTCCTTAGCCTCTTTTGCAGTTCTGATTTCATATAGCAACCAACTCCACACATCAGTGGCCATCTAACGTTGTGGACGGTCCATGATATAATCCCCTCAAAACCACTCAAGGCAGGCTACGCTACTTATATAGACGGAATCCATATAAAATAGGTTCATACCCCATTTCATAAGGTATCTTGATTAGATTTCCCTTACAAAGATGGGCCTCCGCGGAAGCAGGGTCAACGCCCACATGCCTTTGTGGATCGCCCTGCGACCTTAACTCCCAGCACCGACCCAAGGCTGGGCGCCTCAAGCCGGCACAAGGAACTTCATCGATGTGCCCTTTGGCGGATTTTTAGGCCCGCCTTCAGGAACGGAGGACCGACTAGAATACTGCACCATTCCTTTTGTATACATAATAACATATTCGTCTGACATCCTCAATCATTAAACGCTTGCCTACATATCAACAATCGCGGTTGCTTAAATAGTCGATTAATTCAGACAAAACCGTGTGCTGTATCCCTGTTTTTTCAAGGGATTTTTGTGCCACATCTACATAGTGCTTTTTCTGGTTTATAGCGCCTTCTAAACCTAATAACTGGGGGTATGTACTTTTTTTATTGTCTTCGTCGCTGCCAATCGGTTTACCGATGGCATCTGAATCACCAATCACATCTAGTATGTCGTCTTGTATTTGAAAGATTAATCCAAGAGCTGATGCCATCTCAGTCACCGCTTGCATCGACTCCTCGCTTACTTTTCCTAAATAAGCACCAGATAAAATTGCAAACTTCAATAATTGACCCGTTTTACTATTATGAATGGCCTCAAGCTTCCTAAGAGTAATCCATTCATTTTCACTTAACATATCACGCATTTGACCGTCTACCATCCCACTTGGACCACTAGCTTTTGATAACTCATTTACTAAGAATACCTTTTCCTCGTTAGAAAGGGTATCCGCCTCAGTTATCACTTGGAAACTTAATGTAAGGAGGGCATCCCCAGCCAAGATTGCTGTCGCATCATCAAACTGCTTATGATTTGTTGGTTGCCCTCTTCTTAGATCATCATTATCCATTGCGGGAAGGTCGTCATGAATAAGAGAGTAAGTATGAATCATTTCTAAAGCACAAGCAACCGGAATCCCTTTTTTCGGATCGATTTCAAATGCTTCTAATGTAGCAATAACGAGAATCGGTCGTAAACGTTTTCCGCCTGCGTTAATAGAATATAACATCGATTCACGTAATCTTCCCGGAGTAGTATATGATAAAATATAGTTGTTTAAGTGGTCATTAATTATTCCTTTATATCTCTCTACATATTCGTTTAATGACTCCACTACTCTTCCTCCTGAACATCAAACGGTTCAAATTCTCCATGTTCATTTAAAATTTGCTGCATTTGCTTCTCAACATTCCCTAATTTTTCATTGCAGATTTTAGAAAGCTTCATTCCATCCTGATAGTATTCAATGGCTTTTTCTAAGGGCACTTCACCAGTTTCTAGTTTTTCAACTAGTTGCTCTAACTCCTTCATTGCTTCTTCAAAGGTTAAATCTTTGTTTTCTTCACTCATCTTTCTCCTCCTCAATCTCAGCAATTCGACAGTATAACGAACCATTATGAAGCTTCACCATTATAGGGTCCTCTATTTTTACTTGTTTCACATCTTTCAATACTTTCCCACTATTTGTATAAGGTATAGCATAACCCCTTTTCATCGTGTCCAACGGGTTTAATAATGAAAGTTTCTCGATTTTAAGTCGAAACCGCTCTTGGTGATTAAAAAATTTATGCTCGAACTGAGTTTGAAGCTGTTTAGTGACATCACGTAGATGTTTTTGATTTCTCTCTATTTCTGTTGAAGGATGCGTTTGATCCAGTCGATTTTGTAAAAAACTCAACCGATCTTCTCCTTGTTTCTTTATATCTGCTAACTTTCTGGATAGTTGTTCCATTAAGCGATCTAGATCCTGTTCCTTTTGCTTCATCAATTGCTCAGGATATTTAAACGCATACGACTTCTGCAATCGGTTAAGATGCTTCCCTGATTCGGATTGTTTACTATCCATAGCTCGCTGCAATCTACTTTTTAACGTGAGGATGCTCTCTTTGATTTCAACAAGCGAAGGAACAGCAATTTCTGCTGCTCCAGTTGGAGTGGCTGCCCTTAGGTCGGCGGTGAAATCACTAATCGTTGTATCCGTTTCGTGACCGACAGCAGAAATAATTGGAATTTCAGATTGAGATATTGCCCTTGCTACTAATTCCTCATTAAATCCCCACAAATCTTCTAGGGACCCTCCACCTCTACCAACTATCAAGACATCACAATCCATGTTTTCATTTACATACTGGATCGCTTTTGAAACAGATGCGGCTGTGGATTTTCCTTGTACGAGCACTGGTATAATCGTTACTTTAACTATCGGATATCTGCGATTAATCGTCGTCAGAATATCGCGAACTGCTGCACCTGTTGGGGAGGTAATGATTCCAATATGATTGGGATAACTAGGAATAGGACGCTTTCTGTCTGTAGAAAACAGACCTTCTTTTTCAAGTTTTCCTTTTAACTGCTCAAAAGCTAAGTAAAGAGAACCAATACCATCAGGCTGCATTTCCTGAATGTACAATTGATAACTGCCCATCGGTTCATAAATATTTATCTCCCCACGCACAAGGACGTTCATACCATTTTCTGGTCTGAATTTAAGCAATCGATTGTTCCCTGCAAACATTACAGCTTGTATACGGGAGTGTTCATCTTTTAGTGATAAATACATGTGTCCACGGCTGTGATGTTTGAAATTTGATATTTCACCACGTAACCAAACTTCTTTTAGATGTGGATCGTGTGAAAGTTTCCTTTTTATATATTTTGTTAAAGCTGTAACTGTTAAATAGCGATCATTCACAAGGAAGTCTCCTTACTTTTGGTGAATCCACTTTGCTGCTTTAATGGTATTATGAAGCAACATTGTTATCGTCATTGGGCCTACACCCTTAGGAACTGGCGTAATGTGGGAGGCTTTCTGTGAAGCGGAATCAAAATCCACATCGCCTGTAAGCTTTCCGTCGACTCGATTTACACCTACATCAATTACAACCGTACCTTCAGTTATATCTTCTCCTGATATCATACCAGCCTTACCAGCAGCTACAATTAATATATCAGCTTTCTTCGTGTAATCTTTTAAATCCTTAGTTCTGGAATGACAATACGTAACCGTAGCGTGCTCGTTTAATAATAATTGGCCAACCGGCTTACCTACTAAGTTACTACGCCCTATAATCACGACATGCTTGCCTTCAATCGAAATATTCGCCCGTTTAAGCATAACTACTATTCCGAAAGGGGTGCATGGATAGAATGTCTCCTGCCCAGTCATTAAACGTCCTATGTTAATAGGATGGAAGCCATCCACATCTTTCGAAGGATCAATGGATTCAATTACTTTTTGTTCCATTATTTGTTCTGGCAATGGAAGTTGAACTAGTATTCCGTGAACTGACTCATCTTCATTTAACCTAGTAATTATATCAAGTAGCTTAGTCTGTGAAGTATCCTCTGGTAATTCCATGAGTTCTGAACTCATACCTATGTTTTCCGAAGCACGTTGTTTGCCTCTTACATAAGACAGGGAAGCTGGGTCTTCCCCAACAATAACAACGACAAGTTTCGGATAAATACCAGCTTCACTTAAAGTTGCCACTTCCTCTTTCATTTCTTGTCTTATTTGTTCAGCTAATTGCTTTCCATAAATTACTTCTGCTGCCATGACAATCGTCCCCTTCCTGCCTATACCATCTTAGATAAAACACCGTTTATAAACTTACCTGATTGATCTTCACCGAAAATTTTAGCTAATTCTACCGCTTCATTTATGGCGACTTGAGAAGGTACTTCCTCATTAAATTTTATTTCATAAGCTGCCATACGAAGAAGTGTTTTCTCCACTCTAGCTAGACGAGCAAAAGTCCAATGTTCTAGATTTTCCTCAATCCAATGGTCAATTTCAGATTTATATTCTACTACACCTTCAACCAATTGATTTAAAAAAACATCGTTTCCGCTCTCTTCAACAACATGTTGAATAGCTTCTTCCATATTGATATCGTTCGAATCCATCTGAAAAAGGGCTTGAAATGCTTTTTCTCTTGCCAAACGTCGTTTCATCTATATTCTGCTCCTTTAATGTCATATCCGTTAGAATCATAACATTTTAACCTTAGTAATGCCATTAACCAATAATAAAAGACCAGCTTAGGACACTCCCTACTGGCCTTTACTATTTCATCCTTCTTCTGCTTCAATTTCCTCTTTTGATTCCGTTTGCACACCGACTATATGAACATTAATCTCTTTAATCTCAAGGGCAGTCATGTTTTTTAATGCCTGACGTGTATTATCTTGAATCTTTTGCGCTGTTTCTGGTATTGATATACCATAATCCATAACGACATAGGCATCTATTAAGATCCCGTCTTTATCTAATTCAACTTTAACGCCTTTGCCATGACTTTTCTTCCCTAATCGTTCAACTACACCTGTTGCGAAATTGCCTCGCATAGATGCTACACCAGTTACTTCTGATACAGCAATTCCTGCAATTACTTCAATAACTTCTGGAGCAATCTCAACATTACCTAGCGTTGACCCTTCTGTTACGTTCAACAACTGTCTTTCATCCATTCGACCACTCCTTTTTGATTAATCATCCATTATTTTATAATTTTCAAGGAATTTCGTATTAAAATCGCCATTAACAAATACCTCATGTTCCATTACCCTTTGGTGAAAAGGTATCGTAGTTTTCACACCTTCCACAACAAACTCATCTAAAGCTCTTTTCATCTTCTGTATAGCTTCATTTCGATCGCTTCCATAAGTTATTAATTTTGCGACCATTGAATCATAATATGGAGGGATGCTATACCCAGGATAAGCCGCTGAGTCAACACGTACACCTAGCCCACCAGGTGCAAGATACATATCAATTTTCCCAGCAGAAGGCATGAAATTCTTATAAGGATCTTCAGCATTTATACGACATTCTATCGCCCAGCCCTCAAATTTCACATCATGTTGAGAAAAAGATAATTTTTCATTATTGGCTACGTTTAATTGCTCTTTAACAAGGTCAATGCCCGTCACCATTTCCGTCACGGGATGTTCTACCTGAATTCTGGTATTCATCTCCATAAAATAGAACATTTCCTCGTTTTTATCAAAAATGAACTCTACGGTACCTGCACCAGAATAATCTACAGCTAGCGCAGCTTTTACTGCGGCATCTCCCATCTGTTTACGAATTTCAGGGCTGACTGCAGGTGAAGGTGTTTCTTCTATCAACTTTTGCAACCTGCGTTGAATTGTACAATCACGTTCACCAAGGTGAACAGCATTTCCGTGATTATCAGCTAACACTTGGATCTCAACATGACGGAAATCTTCAATATATTTTTCAATATAAACGCCTGGATTACCAAAAGCTGTCTCCGCTTCTTGTTGTGTAACATTAATCCCTTTAACAAGTTCCTCTTCACTACGAGCCACGCGTATTCCCTTGCCTCCACCACCCGCAGTTGCTTTTATAATCACAGGATAACCGATTTCATTGGCAATACGTTTTCCTTCTTCTGCATCTTGAATAATCCCTGAAGATCCAGGTACAACAGGTACACCAGCTTCTCTCATAGTCTCTCGAGCCACATCTTTCGTTCCCATCTTTTGAATAGCATAGGAAGAAGGCCCAATAAATATGATATTACACTCTTCACACATCTCCGCAAACTCTGCATTTTCAGATAAAAACCCATAACCGGGATGTATGGCATCTGTTTGAGTTAAGGTAGCCAAACTCATAATATTTGTATAGTTTAAGTAACTGTCCTTACTCAAAGTCGGTCCTACACAATAAGCTTCATCGGCAATTTGAACGTGCAAAGCTTCTTTATCTGCTTCTGAGTAAACCGCTACAGTTTCTATCCCCATCTCTTTACATGCACGAATAATCCGAACCGCTATTTCACCTCGGTTCGCAATTAGAACTTTTTTTATCATAACTTCACCCCCGAACTATGACGTTTTAACTCTAAATAACGGTTGTCCATACTCGATGAGTTCCCCGTCTTCGGCGAGGATTTCAACAACCTCACCAGTAGCCTCAGCTTCAATTTCATTAAATAACTTCATAGCTTCTACAATACAGACGATAGAATCTTCCTTTACTTTATCTCCAACTTTTACATAAGCATCTTGATCAGGAGATGGTGACTTGTAAAAAGTACCAACCATCGGTGAAGTTATTTCTTTATCGAATTCTGTTTTAGAGACAGGTTCCTCTTTAGCGTCTTCAACGTTTCCTGCATCTTGTTTTGGTTGAGATGTTTGCTCTTTTACAGCCTCAGCTTTTGGAGTTGAAACTTCTTCAGGTGTTGGGACTTCTGTTACAACTTGCCCCCCACTCTTTTTCATAGAAACCTTTGTTCCGTTTGCTTCATAAGAAAATTCATCAATTTGTGAATGGTCGATTAATTTAATTAATTCTCGTATTTCTTGAACCTTTAGCATGTTGGGCACCCCTTTATGTAAGATACATTAATAAATGGTACTAATCACTCCTTTTAACATTCTACGACATAATACCACTACCCTGCAACTGTCCACCTATAAAAGCTATTGTTCTAATTTAAAAACCTTGATTAGTAATTAACAGGTTCACTTGCGAGGTGAAGATATTGAATCGCAAGCTAAAATCCTATACTAGTATTAAGCCCTTCTGTTGTTCACCCTTCTCTCATGCCGTTGGATTGGCTAGGAATTTGCGAGACTCTCTCGGAAAACAGGATAGAGAGGCCCCATTCAACAATTAAAACGCTTGGATTAAAAACAATCCAAGCGTTTTGTATGCAAATTATACCATTGTTTGATTTGCTACTTACAATAGTTTTTAATGTTTTCTTCCACATTATCGGAACTACTTGTAATATTCAATGTTTTAATGTTAAGTCGTTGGTTGGAATTTAACTTCCACTTGTTTTTGACCAAACTCATCGAACACCATTTGCATAATCTCTCTTGTTTCTGACTTAGTTAGCTCTTCTGCTTTAACAGTGACTTGTATCACATCATCTTCCGCCCTTACTAAGACATCTTCATAAGGAACACTTGCACGAATCGTATTTTCCAAAATTGACTCTTTCGAAGCAGTTTCCTGAAGAGTCTCCATTTCTTCCATGGCATCATTTTTTTCATCAGCTGAATAATCACTCGAAGCTACAATTTCAGATAATTGTTCAGTTTTTTGGTCGCGTTCACTTTGCTTATCTAGACGAATTGATGCAAAAAGTTCTTCAGTGGAAAATCCTGAGGTGACAGTATCTTCTGTGCTAGTTTCCCCATCCACGTCAATATTTTCGCCTTCCCCCCATTCGTTATCCTGGATAAACGCCATCTCTCCATTATCAGGTGAAGTCATATAGTACACACTCAATACAATTAATAAGCTTAGCATTGTCAAAAGCCAAACGGTTTGTTTTTTTACCAAGGTAATACCTCCTTATGATTTAGGTAATACTGACACTCTATGACTAGGCACATCTAATACTCGAGATACGGCTTCCACTACCCACTCTTTTACCGTTATTTGTTCCACACCCTTCGCAGTTACAAAAACCCCACTCACAGATGGTTTGTTGGTTTTCGTTAGAAGAGGCACCTCTTGATCTCCCTGCCGCACAAGTACTAACTGCTGTTCCTTCGAATAGTCCTCAATTTCTCTTTCCCCTCCATTCTTATCCGTTTCTTTGGTTGTTTGTTTTCCAATAATTAAGTTTTTGTCATACACTTTTTCCTCCGTAGCAGCTAGATTGATCATCAATTCAACTTCACTCACTCCTTGTATGTTGTTAAGGAGCGGCGTTAATTGTTCTTCAAACGCAGCCTCAAGATCAACTACAGATAGCACTTCTTCCTCAACCCCCTCGCTTGAGGATTGAGCCTCGCTAGGTTCAGGAGGCGCCACATTTGTTTTAGGAGTTTGAAACCAATTACTCAACATTATGAACATAACCCCAATTAAGCCTACAATGATAAAATATTTGGGTTTGTTCAATTTATGTCCTTCCTTAGATGACAATGGGTTTACGAGCTTGTTCCACCATTTACTCATGGTCTTCCTCCCAGCGAATCTCAATTTGTTCCTTTTCTAACTCTAAGTGTTGGGCGACCAATTCTTGAATACCTTCCTGTTCCCGATTATTTACATTTTCACTTTGGCTCGAATCTGCAGATGAAATGATCACTTCCTCCACTGCCTGCTCTTCCTCATTTGTAGTAACAAATAACACTAGTTTGTCCAACGACTCTAAAGAGTAAGGCTTAGCGACAAATTCTAAGTCAACTTGGTTTATAGTTAGTTGATGACTGGTCTCTAAGGGAGCTTTAAGTTGTTCAACAACAGCACCTTGTACTTGTTGTAATGTATATGCGTCTTGTCCAATAATTATTTCGTTTTTCTTTTCTTCAATTTCTTTAGTTAGTTGATCAGTTTCCATGCTTAAATCCATTTGATTTTCTACAGAATTCAATATGCGATGAGGATCTATCTTTAGAAACTGTAAGAGCGGATCAATAATTACAAGAATAAGAAGAATCGCCAATACTAGGCGCGCATATTTTTTCATTAATCCTGAAGGTAATAAAGCGTCAGCCACCATAGCCAAAAGTAAAAATAGAACGATTTCTGTAATCCATTGTATAAATATTTGCATAGGACCACCCTTACCGAACCATCATTGTAATATTACTAGCAGCTACCATAATAACAATAACTAAAAAGAACATCATCGATACCATTAATAGTGCTGCAAATATATACATCATATGCCGACTTACTATCGCCATCGCTTCGACTACTGGCCCATCTCCGATTGGCTGAAGAAGAGCCGCAGCTAATTTATAAATGATTGCAATGGCAAAAATTTTTAATGCTGGGAACAGAGCAATACCTAAGAGAATCACTACTCCTGCAAGACCTAATGTATTTTTCAGGATAAGTGATGCTCCTAAGATGGTGTCTGTCGCATCTGTAAATAAACGTCCAACTACGGGCACGAAATTCCCCGTAACAAACCGGGCCGTTTTCATCGTAACCCCATCTTGTACTGCCGTCACCGTACCTTGTACAGAAATCACTCCTAGGAAGAGTGTTAAATATACCCCCATGATAGCTAAACCAGTTTTACGAAGTAATTCGGCTAATTGATCTACCTTGAAACTTTCATTCAGAGATCCAACAATGAGTAAAAGAGCGGAAGAAGCGAATAAAGGAATCAAAATGTATTTAACAAGTAGACCGCTCGATTGGACTAAAGCAACGATGATAGGGTGAAAGAAAGAGATCGACATTAGATGACTAAATGAGGCCATAATTCCAAGAAGTAGCGGGAGAAGACCAATCATAAAGCTGCTCATTTGATTAATAGCTCCAAGCGTGTATTCGATGACTTGTCCAAAACTTTCTAAAGCTAGTCCAATTAACACTAAATAGATCACCATATAAGCAATGCGGCTAACTACAGTATTTTCAAAAGACGATTGCATAGCTTGAAGCAAAGTACTAAATAATGTTAAAAATAGTAAACTCCCTAGTAATCGACCATTTGATAACAGCTCGTGAAACAGAAAAGTCATAATTCCCGAAAGCCATCCTGATGGTGTTGTCTCTTGTTCACTCCATTCACTAAAATCACCAAGTGAAACCGAAGGCAAATATTCTCCATATTGATCATGTAACTGTTGATAGTTTTGCTCCAATTCTTCTGTTGAAACGTGCTCCATTAATGATCCAACCTCATCATTAGTTGTAGAAGCAGAACTAACAATTGGGACAAGGAAACTTCCTACTAATAGGCAACAGAAGACAATTATAAGTTTCATCACATACCTCTATCCTTAACCTGTCGCTCCAGGTATAAAATCCAAGATCGTTTCAATTAAGGCTGTAATTATAGGTATGGCTAACATTAAGATAAATAGTTTGCCAGCAAGCTCCACTTTGGAAGCTAATGCATTTAACCCTGCATCTCGAATAAGTTGAGCTCCAAACTCTGTAATATAAGCTATACCTATGATTTTTAAAATGGTTTTAAAATACACAGACTCAACCTGCGCTTGTTGAGCCATATATTGAAGGAGCGAAAAAATATATCGAATATGATCTAACACGGCTAGAAAAATTAATATCACGGTAAAAAGCAGGAGCAAGTAGGCTATTGATGAATGTTGTTCTTTCAATAAAATTATTAAAAAGGTAGCAACCAATCCAAGAGAAACAATTTGTATAATGTCCATAATGGTTATCCTTGGTATAAAAATACAGATTTGATTTGTTGAAATAAATCAGCGAGTCGCTGTAAAACGATGAACAAGACTATAATAAAACCTGTTAGAGTAACAACTTGAGCAATTTCTTCTTTCCCCATTTGTTTCAAAATACTATGAAACATCGCTACAATAATACCGATCCCAGCAATTTGAAATAGGATGGATGCGTCTTGAAACAAAAACGTCCCCTCCCCCTTATCATATAAGTAGTAAAACCACTAGTAGACCACTCAACACTCCAGCGCCTCTAGCTACGCGCTGATGTTTACTAGAAACTTCAATTGCCTCATTAAGTTGCAAATCTAGGTGATGAGAGGTTAATTTAATTTGTTTTTGCTGCTGTGTAAGGTCGTGCTGTCCTAATGTACTTCCAAATTGAATCAATATATCTAAATCGCTTTTATTCATAGCATTCCAAAACCATTGTTTTCTTAATTCTGCTGTCCATAAGGAACTGAAATCAGTACAAGCTGCCTTTTCCTTAACGAGATTAGAAAAGAAGTAGCAAATAGGAGGAGGCAGCACATTCGATAACTTTTCGCATACTTCCCATAGTGACGACTGACTATAGACCATCTCTGCCTCAATCATTTGTAAAGCACTTTTCCATTGTCTAATTTGACTTGGCCGCTTTTTAAATTTTGCAGCGATATCAAACCCGATCCATGTGGTAGCGAGTAGTACTATTAGGGCTCCGAACCACTCCATGGTCTCCCTCCCCATTTAAACGAACCAATTCATTTCCTTGTCCATCCAATATTTCTATAACCGCGTTTGCACGTACTGAAAGTCTTTCAAGAATGATGAAACGATCAAACGCTTCACTTTCTATCAGTTCCTGAACAGCATTACGTTTGGAAATCGTTTCACGGTTTGTCCCATGAACACTACAAATAACTTTCACACCCGTATGAACAGCTTCTTTTACAGCTAGTGCATCATCCAAATCCCCTATTTCATCAACAACCATCACCTCTGGAGACATGGATCGAATCATCATCATCATTCCTACAGCCTTAGGACAAGCATCCATTACATCCGTCCGTTCTCCTACATCTAATTGAGGTATACCTTCGTGACATGCGGCGATCTCAGACCTTTCATCGACAACAGCCACTTTCGATGCAGACGTAAACGTCGTTCCAGATCCAATCCACTTAGCAAAGTTACGTAAAATTGTTGTCTTTCCTGAATGAGGAGGACCAATAATGAGTGTATTCAACCATTCATCCTTCCTATATAAATAGGAAAGGGCTCGTTTTCCACTTTCTATCGTTGAACGAGCAATCCTTATGTTCATAAACGTTATATTCTTCAATGTTTCTATAACATTTTGATGGACATTTGCCTTACCAGCCAATCCAACACGATGACCTCCTTCTATTGTAATAAAACCTTCTTTCATTTCTTCTTTAAACTTATAAACCGAAAATTGACTAACTTGATTAAGTACAAATGATAGATCTAACTGACTTAGTTTTGTGTTCGAAATATAAGTAACGCCCCTCGTATCTAGTATCTCTAAACGTTTGTTTACACGAAGTCGGATTTCCTGAATGATATCCCAATTAATTTTCTGTTTTAGTGTGGGATGGTAAGGTACTGGAAATAGACGAATAATCTCCTCCATTCAACCAAAACTCCTTTAGATGCTTTACCCTATATGTATGTCTTGTCCGTAGAGTTATGACTGTTGCTAATAGAGAAAAAAGAGCAACCCTAGATGTAAGTAGTTCCGATACTGTGGAGAACTCTAAAATAACAAGTGAAATAACAAACAAAAACGCTTGGATTTTTAATGCCCAAGCGTTTTTGTTTATATTTTCTTGTTAAACTAAAGCCCCAGATTGTGTAATAAAAGAATAGCGGTTCCATTGCTTTTCATCGAAGAATCGCGGATGGTAGGCATACTCACCAGGTAAGTTCCTACACTTCAAATAAACACGCTATTACACCCGATTTTTAACAACTTATCTAGCTATTGTCATTATGTTATTTGAATTATCAGTAAAAAATAAGAGACCAAATCATATACGATTTGGTCTGCTAATCAGTATGCTATTTTGCATGTTTCTCCACCGAAACGGAACTACTTACACTAGATGAGGTACTCTTTTTAAAAATAATCTATGCGCGAGAAACGTATTTCCCGTCAGAAGTACTAATTAAAAGTAATTCTCCTTCATTGATGAAAAACGGAACTTGAACATTTAAGCCAGTTTCAAGAGTAGCTGACTTCGTTCCACCACTGGCCGTATCTCCCTTTATACCTGGTTCAGTTTCAGTCACTTTTAATTCTACGTTCTTCGGAAGCTCAACTCCGATGGTTTCAGCCTGGTAGGATTGAATTTGAACTTCCATGTTTTCCTTCAAGTATTTCAGTTGATCAGATATTTGATCTGTAGGTATTTCCACTTGTTCATACGTTTCTGTGTCCATGAACGCGTGCATATCTCCAGAAGTATATAAATATTGCATTTTCCGATTTTCAATATGTGCTTTTTCTACCTTCTCTCCTGCACGGAAAGTCTTTTCTTGAATATTTCCACTACGCAAGTTACGCAGCTTTGAACGCACAAAAGCTGCCCCTTTACCTGGTTTAACATGTTGAAAATCCATCACCTGCCAAATGCTACCTTCTACTTCTATTGTTAGTCCTGTTTTAAAATCATTTACTGAAATCAAAATATTCCCTCCTATTATAACGTTAGTAGTTCTTTCGTTGAATGGCTTAATCTCTCGTTACCACTCGCTGTAATGACAGTGTCATCCTCAATACGACAACCGCCTACCTTTGGAACATAGATACCTGGCTCTACAGTAACAACCATACCAGCTTCTAAAACTAGATCAGATCGAAAGGATAGCCCTGGTCCCTCATGGACATCTAAACCAATACCATGACCCGTCGAGTGTCCGAAATATTTACCGTAACCTTGTTCTTTAATATGATCACGAGTTAAAGCATCTGCCTCTTTCCCTGTTATACCAGCTTTTAAACCTTCCATTCCTATTAGCTGTGCTTGCAACACTGTGTCATAGATTTCTTTTAATTCATCACTAATTTCTCCTACAGCAATTGTTCTTGTGATGTCTGAACAGTAACCTTTATAGAGAGCTCCAAAGTCTAGAGTTACTAATTCACCAGATTGAATTTCTTTATCTGAAGCCACACCATGTGGTAAAGCAGAACGGTAACCTGATGCTACAATAATATCAAAACTAGATGATGTAGCTCCCTGTTTTCTCATGAAAAATTCCAGCTCATTCGAAACATCTATTTCTTTAACTCCAGGCTTTATGTAGCTTAATATATGTTGAAAAGCATCATCAGCTATTTTCGTAGCATCCTTTAATATAGTAAGCTCCTCTTCCGTCTTAATCAAGCGCAGTTTTTCTACAAGTCCTGAAGTAGGCACTAGCTCTGCATTAAAATGTTGGCGATATAAATCGTATTCCCCGTATGTAAGATGGTCTTTTTCAAACCCTATTTGACTTAAGCCTAACTTATTCACCTGTGAGGCTACTTCTTCATGCAACGGTGATTTATGTTCGATGATCTGAAATCCGTCTGCCTGCTCCGCAGCTTGTTCTGTATATCGAAAATCAGTAATAAACAGGGCATCATCCTCTGTAATGAGTAAAGCACCCGAAGACCCTGTAAAATTAGCAATATACCGACGGTTTTTATCACTCATAATAAGTAGTCCATCTAGTTCTTTATCTATAATAGCTTGACGCAAAGTTGATAGTTTCGTCATCTTACGCTCCCCCTTCACTTTCTATCTTTTGGATTAATCCTAAGGTTGCTATTCGATACCCGTCAATTCCAAAACCCACAACTTGCCCCATACATACTGGCGCCAACATGGAATAGTGACGAAACTCCTCCCTTTTGTGTACATTGGAGATGTGAACCTCCACTACAGGTGGAGTGATCGCAGCAATCGCATCTCGAAGGGCAACACTAGTATGAGTATAGGCTGCTGGGTTAAAAATAACCCCTGCAATATTCCCTTCCGCTTGTTGCAGACGATCAATAAGTTCCCCTTCATGATTTGACTGAAAATGCTCTAGTTCATAATTATGGCTTAAGACCACTTCCTGAACCATACTTTCAACATCAGCCAATGTAGCACTGCCATATGTCTCCGGCTCCCTGTTACCTAAATTATTTAAATTAGGTCCATTAAGTAAAAGCAAACGTTTCACAGATTATCAACCACCTTACTGGAATCAAAATGAATAGTCTATTTCATTTTATCATACTATGAGCATATCATCACTTAGCTCGCTGATTGTATTCATGAGACTCGAAGGAAATAGAGTATCCTATAAAAACCCCGTACAAGATAAATAAGCAAAAATTCGTCACCAGTGAATTACTTGATAATTCATTCCAGTGAGGAACTGCTCCAAAAATTGGATTCAATAAAAAAAATAACACACCGAACAAAGCCACCCCAAGTCCAAATCCTGGCCAAATACCATTCCATTGTTTCAAAAGGATATAATAAACTAGTGATACAAAAATCGATAAAAGACCAACGATAAGAACCGCTAGTGCTTCTCCTAAAAAGGAACCAGTCCAACTTGTTTGCCAAAAAGATCTAAAAATGAAGGAAGCAGCGGATACTTCAGAGAAATGAAAATAGTAGGAAATAGCTCCTAGCGCGCTCCATAATATCCCTGCAACAAAGCCCACTGTTAATGATTTTGCAAGTACGCTTTGTGGTGGTTCTTTTTTACTTTGATCCTTAACTTCATCTGCCATTATAATCACCTCAGCTTTATTTTTTCCAAACTTTACACTTTTCATCCACTCAGATCTTTTAAAAAGGTAGTGAAATTTTTATTTTTGCTGTAAAATAAAAGGAAGAGCAAATAGTTGATTAGTAAGTATACTTACACATTCCCGAGTATTATAGAATGGACTTAAAATAATTATGTAGATTCCTTGGCCCTATGAAGGGTTCTTCTAAGGAAGATAAATGAGTGTTGAATAATTCTAGTTAATTAGGAAATAATTAATAAGAACCAATTGTGGAATTCCACCAGATTATATTAAGTTACATCTTTTCTTTTATCTAGACCTTAACCTAGTGAAAAAAAGTTCTAATAAAATGATAAGAGTGGTTAAGAAAGTGGTATACACATAATAGGAAGGTCAACTTTAAAGTGAATTCATTTGAAGGAGGAAACAATCATGTCTAGAAAATGGATAACTCCAATCATCTACACACTAATCACCCTTGCTATTTTCTATGTTGGAGTTCAAATGTTCACGAACACTTCCAGCTTCCTTTCATCTATCATTATGATGATTGGGTTTGCCGCCTTAATCTATGGAGCAATCTACTTTTTCTTTCTTCGGCATCGCACCAGTGCACCTACAAACGGAAAAGAAATGAAGAAGTACAAACAAGCCGTCAAACAATCCAAACAAAAATACAAACCAACAAACACAGTCAAAGCAGTTAAAACAAAAGATTCTACTTCTTCTAAAAATCCATCTCCATTTAATTCGAAGAAAAACAAGCGAAAAAATTCTCCTAACTTACGAGTCATTCAAGGAAATAAAAACAGCAAAAAAGATCGAGCATCCTTTTAAAAGAATGCTCGACCTTTTTTTTATTTTGACCATCTTTTTAGGAACTGAAGAGCTCGCTGCCTTCCTATATCTAACAGAAACTCTTTCTGTTTTTTACTCAAATAAAAATCCGTAGTTTCTACATCTTTTACAGGAATGAAAATAATATCTCTACTCTTCGTTGTTGAGACATATCGAGCATCGTGAGCTTGTTTCATTGTCTGAAATAACGCTTGAAACATCTGGATAGCATTTTTAATGTTCCTTTCCGGTAACTGATCAGGTGGATCACTTAACTGCATTCCTACAATAGGTCTCGTTCGTCTACCATCATCATTTTCGAAAAGCCAAATAGGAAAATTACTTAATACACCACCATCCACAAGTAAGGACTTTCCATTTTTCCCATAAAGTTTAACAGGTCTAAAAAAATAAGGTAAGCTGGCACTTATACGTGCCGCTTTAGCGACAGAAAATGTTCGAGGGTCTATACCATAAGTCTCTTTTAAGTCATCAGGTATAACTACCATTTTCCCTAATGTGAGATCTGAACAAACCACTTTCAAACTACCCTCTGGTAGCTGGGCAAATGTACGAATACCTTTTTTGCTAAGCCATTTGTCCAGTATCTTTTCTAAATGATTACCTTTATACAAACCCATCCGATAATAAAGGAATAACCATTTTGAAAAAGGAAATACTTTGTCACTGACAGGTTCATCTATTAATGTTTCAAAAGATAGTTCATCAAGGATCACCTTTAACTCTTTAGAGGTATATCCAGCAGCGACTAGACATGCAACCATTGCTCCTGCCGAGGTACCAGCTACCCTTTGAAATTGATACTGGTTCTCCTCAAGAACTTCCAAGGCACCAATGAATGCTAATGCCTTTACTCCTCCGCCAGAGAAAACGCCATCAATCTTCACGCACATCCCCCCATGTTATATATATAAGAGAGATTATTACAGATAAGAACTTCCCATAATAAAAAAACGTACATTCGTAATTTGAAAGGGGGGAGATTTATACAGATGCAGCTAAGCATTTTAAGCTATCCGTGAAGAATGGAGGAAATGTATACCGATAATGCCCCAAGCGGTTACGGAGCATTTCCTGTGACCCCTTCTTATTACGTCCTCATTCTCATGGAAGGGGGGATCTCCTATGGGATACGCGGGGTAGGTGAGAACCCGAAGGCGGCCAGCCTGAGGAGGATCAGCACACGCCCACGGAAAGCGCCCACCGCTCCTTTCTCCATACCATTATCTCGGAATCGAGTCTTCAACAATTAGTTGTGCGATTTTAATTGCAATTAGCCTTACAATTTAGCCTGCAACTTCATATAAAAAAGTAGTTCAATTAAGGGCACAAATTGCAATTTTGCACTCCAAAACCGAACTACTTATCATTATGCGATTTGGTCTTTATTTTTGATGTTATTAACGAAACTTACTTATTAATATCTTTACGTCTTTTTATTATTCGTTATTTTGTTCTTCATTTTTTTGTTGAACAACTCTAAGTTCGTTTACACGGCTAGCGTTTTCTTCAAAATATTGGACGAGATCACCGATACGATCAATTGAATTCCAGCTTAGGTGATGTTCGATTCCTTCCACATCTTCATAAATTTTGTCAGCATCTACCCCAATAAGTTCGAGAAATTGTTCAAGCAATTCGTGTCGATATACAAGACGTTTTCCTACTTTCTTCCCTTTTGGTGTTAAAATAAGTCCACGGTACTTTTCATAATTCAAATATTGATCACGATCCAATTTTTGAACCATTTTTGTCACGGAAGATGGGTGTACTTGCAAGTTCTCCGCTATATCAGAGACGCGTGCATAGCCTTTATCTTCTATTAATATGTAGATTTGCTCGATATAGTCTTCCATACTTGGCGTTGGCATGTTAAACCCCCAATATAGCTTATGTTCAGTAGGTCGTTTCATAAAAATGATACACTAGTTTCTCTTTGAAAACAAGGAAGTTTCTCCAAGAGTAAAGGCGCTTGAATAATACAAGCGCCTTCGTTCAATCTTTATAGTCCACACTTTAACTGGGCATTACAATTGGTGCATGTATTACATCCACCTATATCTTCAACCGTACCCTGTCTACAGACTGGGCACGTGTCTCCTACTTCGGATCCAATCGTTACATTTGTTTTATCTAATTCGTGAACTGTGTCCATGAGTACAACATGAGGTTTCTTATCGTCCTCAAATTCTAGCTCAGTTTGTTCTCCATCAAATGCATTTTCTTCTGCTTTTAGAGTGAGTACTTGACTGTCTCGGCTGCCATCAACATAAACGGTTCCACCTTTAGCTCCACCGTTGTAAAGTCTTTGATACACTTTCTCTACTTGTTCTACAGAATAACCTTTCGGCGCGTTAACAGTTTTCGAGATCGAACTATCGACCCATCGCTGGATCACACATTGGGTATCTGCGTGAGCTTCTGGTGACATGGTCATAGCAGTGATAAACCATTCCGGAAGATGATCTGGATCTTGTTCAGGATGCTTGTCCAAGTATTCCTGAACAATATCAGCTTTCACTTCAATGAACTTACCTAATCGTCCACTTCTGTAATAAGAAAAAGAGAAATAAGGTTCTAGACCAGTACTGACCCCTACCATAGTCCCTGTACTACCAGTTGGTGCTACGGTTAGTAAGTGAGAGTTACGGATACCGTTTTTAAGTACCCCTTGCCTCACGTCCTCAGGCATACCTTTCATATATCCAGTATTTACAAAATTTTCTCTCAACTGCATCGTCTCTTCGTCAGTTTGTCCTATAAGGAAAGGAAAACTCCCTTTCTCTTCAGCCAATGCAACTGACTCACGATAGGCAGTAGTGGCAATCACTTCAAAGATTTCATCAACGAGTTGATTCCCTTCATCTGATCCATATTCTGTCTCACAATAGATGAGTAAATCATGCAACCCCATGACTCCTAAACCAACTCGTCGTTCTCCTAAAGCTTGCTTTTTATTTTCTTCAAGAAAATAAGGAGTAGCATCTATCACATTATCTTGCATGCGCACTCCTGTTGCTACAGTATTTCTCAATTTTTCAAAATCCACTTTTTTAGCTTCTTTATCTGCAACTGCTGCCAGGTTAACTGCTGCGAGATTACAAACACTATAAGGTGCTAAAGGCTGCTCACCACATGGGTTCGTTGCTACAACCTTTTGTCCGTAGGCACTTGCATTTGTCTCATCGTTAGCGTTGTCGATAAAGAATATACCAGGTTCAGCTGAGTACGTCGCACAAATACTAATGAGTTTCCACAATTCAGTTGCTTGAACGGTTCGGTAAGTTTTGACAGCGAAACCTTTCGCTTCCCATTCACGAACATCCCCACTAGATTGCCACTCATCATTATAAGTTGCCATTTCCTCTTTTGTGTATGATTCTACATCTGGAAATCTTAAGTTATAATCCTGATCATTTTCTACAGCATCCATAAAGTCTTTTGTAAGACAAACTGAAATGTTAGCCCCCGTAAGAAACTCAGGATTATTTACTGTATACGTTCCGCCTGTGCTCAGCTTCTCTTCAGCTTCCTGTATGCTCTTTTCTGTAAAACCTCCAAGACCCGGCATTGATTTATAATTTACGACACTTTGATATAACTCTTTTTCGATTTCTGATAATGGCTTGAATTTTAATTTTTCTTTCGCCAATTCCTTAATATGTTCATCTTCTGTATTTTCAATAAGGAAGCGCAGAATCCGCGGGTTTTGCATTTTCGAAATGATAAACTCTACAATGTCTGGATGCCAGTCGGCTAACATAATCATTTGTGCACCACGTCTTGACCCACCTTGCTCAACTAAATGAGTCAACTTAGCAATATCGTCTAACCAGGATACAGAGCCTGATGATTTTCCATTCACTCCTCGAGCAAGGGTATTACGAGGTCTTAACGTAGATCCGTTGGTACCTACACCGCCACCACGTGACATAATCTCCATAACCTGTTTTCGGTGGTCTGAGATTCCTTCCCTAGAATCTTGGATATATGGCATTACATAACAGTTAAAATAAGTAACATCTGTATTTGAACCAGCACCATAAAGCACTCTACCTGCAGGGATGAAGTTTAGGTTCGAGAGTTCCTTATAAAATTGATCGAAGCTTTCTTGTTTCTTCTTTTCATCTGCCTCTACTTCAGCTAACCCTGTAGCATTCCTTAATGCGATTTGCTCATAATAAACTTCCAGAGGCTTATCTATGGTGTCTAAATTTCTTGTAATTAATCCAGTTTCGCGTTCTTCTTCACTATCTAGCACGTTAACGAATTCAGGTTCAACCTTTACCACGGCTTTGTGTTTTTGCCAGTCGAGTGATTGAATAAATCCAAATCCTCGTGCTGGAAATTTGGGATCATCTTTGACGGTTAAGACGACAAAGTCTCCTTCTGCTAAGGTGAATTTCTCTGTATCTTTAAATGCATACCTATCTAACATCACTAGGCGTGATACGCCGGTGTGAGTCACATACATGTTTGGTGTTATTTCATGGACTTGATTAAATTTGCGTATATCCTCATTCAACCGTTCCACATTAATTTTTGCATTAGCATCACTGCTCGTGGGTGCCATTTGCATGCAAAATCTCTCCCTTCTTCCATGCTTCCTTGGGGGCATGTCTTAAAACTCCATATTGAATTAATATATAAGTAACATACCACATTCGAGAAAAATTAATCAATATATTGTACTCGATATTTTAAATCCCTCCATATATTGTGTTTTTGAACAACCTTGTAGAACTTTGTCAATTAACGAATCGTCCAAAATATAAAGTGAAACGGAGATATTTAAAGAAATTGAGGTTGTCTGTTAGTTGAACTACTTTTTTTATAACTTGCAAATTTTATCGAAAACATAAAACCCACAATTTCGGAGATTACCACACTATTTGAAATCCGACAATTTTTTATTTCTATCGCCAAGGTAAAAAAACTTTGAAATAAGATAGATTCCCTCATATAATAGATAGGGGAAGAGGGGGTATATAGAATGGAACTTTGGATTTTAATAGGAGCAATTGTCTTCTTAGTCGGCTTTGGTATCTTCCGATTTATGAAGGCTAGAAAAGTATTAACAACACTATCTGAAGATGAATTTAGGCAAGGATATAGAAAAGCTCAACTTATAGATGTACGCGAGCCAAAGGAGTTTGACGGTGGCCATATTCTAGGATCTCGTAATATTCCGCTTTCACAAATGAAAAATCGTTTAGTTGAGATTCGAAAAGACAAGCCTGTTTATCTTTATTGCCAAAGTGGAACGCGCTCCTCGAGAGCTGCACTTATGCTTAATAAAAAAGGATATTCTGACTTAAATCAACTTCAAGGCGGCTTTAAAAAATGGACAGGGAAAATTAAAACGAAGAAGTAAAAAGACGCTGCATTGAAGCAGCGTCTTTTTATTAATCTTCCCTGATATACCGTAAGATCGGTTTTCTGGCGGCAGTCGTTTCATCCATACGACTAACAATCGTTGTATGTGGAGCCTCTTGTACCTTTTCAGGATCAGCCTTAGCTTCATCTGCTATTTGCAACATAGCATCTACGAATGCGTCAAGCGTTTCCTTCGACTCCGTTTCTGTTGGCTCAGCCATAATGGCCTCTTCTACATTAATTGGGAAGTAGATAGTAGGTGGATGGTATCCGAAGTCAAGTAACCGTTTGGCTATATCTAAAGTACGTACCCCCAGCTTTTTCTGACGCTTGCCTGAAAGTATAAACTCATGTTTACAATGACGATCAAATGGAAGTTCATACTCCTTTTGTAACCGACGCATCATATAGTTTGCATTTAGTACGGCATATTCACTAACTTTCTTTAAACCTTCTGCTCCCATCGTACGAATATACGTATAAGCACGAACGTTAATACCAAAGTTTCCGTAATAAGGTTTTACACGCCCGATAGACTTTGGACGGTCGTACTCGAACACAAACATATCTTCTCGCTTCGTTAAAATAGGCTTCGGCAAGTAGGGTTCAAACTCCGCCGTTACTCCAACAGGTCCTGAACCTGGTCCTCCTCCTCCATGTGGACCAGTAAAGGTTTTATGAAGATTTAAGTGAACAACGTCAAAGCCCATATCACCAGGACGAGCATAACCTAAAATTGCATTTAAATTCGCCCCATCATAGTAAAGCTTACCACCCGCTTCGTGAATAATTGATGCCATTTCTTCAATATTTTCCTCAAAAAGTCCTAATGTATTTGGATTTGTCAACATAAGAGCAGCTGTTTGATCATCTACTACACGTTTCAAATCCTCTAAATCAACAAGACCTCTCTCATTCGATTTCACCGTAACAGCTTCAAATCCCGCTACTGTTGCTGAAGCGGGATTAGTACCATGAGCAGAGTCCGGTACGATTACTTTTGTACGATTATAGTCCCCACTTCCTTCGTGATAGGCACGGATCATCATAAGGCCAGTCCATTCCCCATGAGCCCCCGCTGCTGGTTGAAGTGTCACTGTATCCATACCAGTGATTTCAGTAAGTGTTTCTTGTAAATCATACATTAAACTAAGAGCACCCTGAACAGTTTCTGTTGGTTGCAATGGGTGAATATGACTGAATCCTGTTAGACGAGCAACATCCTCATTCATTTTCGGATTGTATTTCATCGTACAAGAACCTAAAGGATAAAAACCCGAATCTACCCCATGATTTCTTGTAGATAATGCTGTATAATGGCGCATTATTTGGAGTTCGCTTACTTCAGGGAGCTCTGCTGGAGTCTTTCTTACAAGGGTTTCTCCTAAAAGCCCATCAACATCTTCCTCAGGTACGTCCAATTCCGGTAAACTGAATCCAGTACGACTCTCTTGGCTATGTTCAAAAATCAATGGAAAGTCTTGATCAGCCACACATATCCCCCACTTCCTTTACGAAATGATCAATTTCATCTTTCGTCCGTATTTCTGTTACAGCAATAAGCATATGTTCCCTAAGGTCCTCAAAGTCTTTGCTTAAATCATATCCTCCGATAACTCCTTTACCAAGAAGTTTCCTATTAACATCACTCACACTTTGGTTAAGTTTGACTACTAGTTCGTTAAAAAAAGCACCTTGAAAAGCAACTTCGAAACCAGCTAATTTTAATTGTTTTTTCATATAATTAGTTTTTTGGATATTCATCCAAGACATTTTCTTAAGACCTTGCTTTCCGAGTGAAGACATGGCTACAGAAGATGCCAATGCATTTAATGCCTGGTTCGAGCAAATATTGGACGTTGCCTTGTCACGGCGTATATGTTGCTCTCTTGCTTGTAAAGTTAAAACAAAACCCCGCCGACCTTCTTCGTCTTTCGTCTGCCCTACTAGTCTTCCAGGTACTTTTCTCATCAATTTTTTAGTTGTTGCAAAATAACCACAATGCGGTCCACCGTATTGTGCTGGAATCCCAAATACTTGAGCATCGCCGACAACAATATCAGCTTCAAATTCTCCCGGAGGAGTTAAATAACCTAGAGCTAATGGATTGCTAGAAGCAATAAGCATAGCCTTTTTCCCCTTATCCACGATTTTTCGCACCTTATCGAGCGGCTCGATTTGCCCAAAGAAATTCGGGTACTGCACAACAACACTTGCTGTATTCTCATCCATCTCTTTTTCTAATTGTTTGAGATCTGTCATTCCATCCATATGATCAATCTCAACTACTTCAAGACCTGGACCTTTAGCATATGAGTAAATAACGGCTAGCGATTCTGGATGAATCGCCTTCGAAACCAGAACTTTCTTTTTCTTCGTATGACCAGCTGATACATTTACCGCTTCAGCAAGTGCAGTACTGCCATCATACATTGAAGAGTTTGCTACATGCATACCGGTTAATTCACAAATCATCGTTTGAAATTCAAAAATTGCTTGCAACTCTCCTTGAGATATTTCCGGTTGGTAAGGTGTGTAAGCGGTGTAAAATTCTGAACGAGAAATTACGTGATCAACGATAGAAGGGATATAGTGATCATAAACCCCCGCACCTAAAAAGCTTGTATGTGATTTTGCATTTACATTTCTGTTAGATAGCTCTGTCAATTCTTTTGTTAATGCATATTCATTTTTGGGTGGCTTAATATTTAAGTCATCTTTAAACCGAACGTTTACAGGAATATCTGCAAATAATTCCTCTGTCGACTGTACCCCAATAGTTGAGAGCATATCTTTTTTGTCCTGTTCCGTCATAGGTAAGTATCGGAATTCCATAAGTTTTCTTCCTCCAATCGATTATCGCTTGTAGAACGGTGTGGCTACAACTTTCGCTTTTAAGGTACGTTTACGAACTTGAACATGTACTTCTGTACCTTTTTCTGTATACTCTGTCTTGATTAGAGCCAGCCCTACATTTTTTCCTAATGTTGGAGACTGTGTACCAGTTGTAATTACTCCAATAACTTCAGATTCGTTTAACACTTCATAACCTGTTCGAGGAATCCCATTATCTATCATTTCAACTCCTACGAGTTTTCGTTTCAAGCCTTCTTCCTTCTGAAGTTGCAAAGCCTTTTTCCCAATAAAATCAGCACCCTTTTTCAACTGAACTGCAAAGCCTAACCCAGCTTCAAGCGGTGAAATATCAGGACTTAACTCTTGCCCATAGAGTGCTAACTTTGCTTCAAAACGCAGCGTATCTCTTGCCCCAAGACCAATCGGCTGTACACCGTAGCTTTCTCCATTAGAAAGTATTGCTTGCCACAATGCGGGTCCTGAATGGCTTGGCAAATAAATTTCAAATCCATCTTCGCCTGTATACCCTGTACGTGAAACGAGCGCTTCATCTTCTACTCCTTTAAAAGCGACACCTTGAGCAAAGCGAAAAAACTTAATTGAAAATAAATCTGTGTCGGTTAACTGTTGTAATATTTTTTCTGCATAGGGTCCTTGTAAAGCCAATTGTACATATTGATCAGAAACATCCGTAACCGTTACCTGTCCTTCTACATGGTTTTGTAACCATGTTACATCCTTATTTCTATTGGCGGCGTTTACGACGAGTAAATACTTGTTCGCTTCTAGCATATACACGATTAAATCATCTATCGTCCCACCATTTTCGTAACACATAATTGTATACTGTGCTTTACCAGGCTCTAATTTTGAAACATCATTTGTTAACATTCTCTGCAAATAAGTTAGGCTCTCTGTTCCCTCAACAAAAATTTCGGCCATATGGGAAACATCGAATAAACCTGCTTTTGTTCTAGTCACCTCATGTTCATCTTTTATACTAGAGAACTGAACAGGTAAGTCCCAACCTCCAAAGTCAATCGTCTTAGCACCAAGTTTCTTGTATTCGGCATATAGCGGTGTTCGTTTCAAGTTCGCCATGCTTTCACTCCTTAGACCCATTAATTTTTTGCATAAAAAAGAGACTCCACCGTAATTATTCGGGAGTCTCTGTCCGTGCACCAGAAAGTTTCGCGTCGTTAGCGAGCAAAATACGCCTTAATTACGCATGCTTCTTGGGTGGTTTACTATGTATTGTAAACACTCTCCAGAGTTGCGTCCTACAGAGGTCTTCTTTGCCTGAGAGATTCACAAAACTGATTGCTTGCTCCTTCGGCGCTACAATAAGTAGGCTCTCCCCCTGCAGTCATTCGCATTAGTATTTTATTAGATTGACCTGGGCATACTAACCTGTAAAGCTTACGACAAACTCTCTTAATTTCAGCTTCATTATACCATAGAGACTATAAACATACAGAATAGATTTTAAAATTTCTAAAAAAGCTTACGACAACGACAAAAACACAAGGAGGAAAAGGCGTTGATCGATGTTCATTTTGACCAACACTTTCTCAAACAATTATCCGATCAATTAGAGGAATCAGATGATCTTTGTTCATGGGAAGAATACAAACTTGCCTGGAAAGGGTTGAAACTGCAATCGATCCCTCAGTTTGACGGGCTGCTTGCACCAAATCAACTCCCCCACATAGAGTTCTTGGATCATCAAGTAAAGGCTTGTGAAAAAGTGGTACACGAAATGAGCGGACGTGCAATCCTAGCCGATGAGGTAGGCCTTGGAAAGACTTTGGAAGCCGGACTCATTTTAAAGGAATATATGATTCGGGGAATGGCTAAAAAAGTACTGATTTTAACACCTGCTTCGCTCGTTAACCAATGGACCCAAGAATTAAGTGAGAAATTCTTCATACAAGCTGCCTCACCTAGAAAAAAACATGCTGATTGGAAACACTGGGATGTTACAGTAACTTCTATAGATATGGCTAAAAGAGATAATCACAAAGAGGACATTTTATCAATATCCTACGATTTAATAATAATTGATGAGGCTCACAAGCTCAAAAACCATCAAACGAAAAATTATCAGTTTGTTAAGCAACTAAAAAAGACGTATTGTCTCCTTTTAACAGCTACACCAATCCAGAATCATTTAAGCGATTTATTTAATTTAGTATCTATATTAAAACCAGGTTACCTAGGGGATTTAACGACATTTAAGCAGAAGTACAAAAACACGCAACTAGAAGAAGAAAACACTCAGCAACATATTCATTCATTACTTAGTAAATTAATGATTCGAAATTTACGTAAAGACACTGGACTCGATTCATCTAAGAGACATGTAAAAAACATTAGTCTCTCTTTTAATAATGAAGAGCAACAAGTGTATGACGAATTAGCGGTATTAAAAGAAAGTTACCCTTCTTTCACCTGGCTGACATTAGCTAAAGAATTATGTTCCACTAGGGAAGCCTGCTACATGTCTCTACAGTCGATGAATAAAAAGCAGCCTTCAGAGCTTTTAACCGGGATTATCGAACGCTTAGGTCAACTTCCCCACCATACAAAAGCGAAGAAAATGGCGGAACTTATTGAAAAAACAGATGAAAAGTTCATTGTGTTTACAGAGTATCGGGCAAGTCAATTTTACCTGCAGTGGTATTTACAGCAACAAGGAATTTCTTCAGTACCTTTTAGCGGAAAATTTAACAAAGGGAAACGCGACTGGATGAAACAGCTTTTCAAAACGAAAGCACAAGTATTAATTGCAACGGAAGCTGGAGCTGAAGGAATAAACTTACAATTCTGTAACAACATGATTAATTACGATCTCCCTTGGAATCCGATGAGGCTTGAGCAACGCATTGGAAGAATACACCGATTCGGCCAACAAAAAGACGTAAATATATATAATTTTTCCATTAAAAATACATTGGAAGATCAAATAATGAAGTTACTATACGATAAAATTCAATTATTTCAAAACGCAGTCGGTGATTTAGATGCGATACTAGAAAAAATACCTGGTGGAAACTTTGAGAGTCACGTTCAAACTATATTACAAGAGTCAGATTCCCAAGGTGAGATAGATATTAAAATGAAAAATTTAGTCAGTTATGTAGAGCACTCTGTAAAAGATAGGAGGGAATCGAGTTGAATGCTAATAAATACTATGAATTCACAAAAGAATTCTTTACGATTAATGGATGTACGATTGAAGAGTTAATACCTAATTATATGACGGTTCATTTAACAAAAGAGATGGATGAATCATTAATGAACCGTCCTTTTTATTGGCATTATATGAAAAAAATGAATCGTGAAGGTGAACCGATGAGCCTATCCTTTAAAGATATTAGCCTTGGAGATCAAGAAGAAGGGGTATTCCTACATGCAGGAACACCTAAACTGCAGCAAATTTATCAGGTAGCATTAGAAAAAGGTTTTATGACTAGGTTGTACGAAGCAGTTGAAAGCAAGGATAATAATAACCTTGCACTGCATCCATGGTTATTTGTAAATATAAAACTCACTTTCAGAGGCAAACAGTCCAAGGATCAAATCCTTTCCATAGGATTGAATTTAATAAATGGAGCTTTAATTCACGATGCCATGGACAAAATAATCGATTATTCATTCAATCCTAAAATCTCAGATTATACATTCCCTATGACACCGGTCATTCGCCTAGAAAGTGGATATAATAGAATTGTCCAACATACCGAAGCCTATATATCAAAATTAGACACCGAGTGGGCTTCACACTCCATTGAACAGTTAAATTATGAAAAGCAACTACTTGAAGGATTTTATAACTCTAATGACATTGAAGAAGAACAATACGAAAAAGAATTAGATCAACTTAATGTCCGTTACAAACCAAGAATAACACTGTCCGTTGCTAATGGTGGTTTGATTTATCTTTCAGTCTCTACGAGTCAACAACTGCTTCAATAAAAGTAAAGCTATCTATTTCTTGGTTTTTTCAACATTTTTAAAGCTACAGGAAGAATTCCAAACCAATAAGATGAAGTTTTCTTTGAAGGTCTAGTTTGTCTTTTTTCTTGTTTCTCTTGTTTCGTCATATGCATATGTTTCATCATTTCCTCTGTAAGAAATTGTGCATATTCACTCTTTTTCATATAAGGTCCCTACTTTCAATTAGTCTATTTATATTATGTCCGTGGGGGCCTTACTTTAGACAATTAAGAATTTCATCTGTGATCGCTTGAGAGTCTTTTCCATCCACTTGAATGACATATTTAGCTAATCCATGATAAATAGGAAGTCGTTCTTCAAAACGCAGTTTATTTTTTTTTATATTATCTGACCAAAGTGGGCGGTCTTCATCGTTGATCAGACGATCATGTATAGTATCGAAAGAAGCATTTAAGAAAAAGACATGGTCGGCACTTTTAAGGAGCTGTTGATTTTCCTCTGCCAAAATGATACCGCCACCAGTTGAAACGACCAGGGATCCTTCTAATGATTTCAATAAATTAGTTTCTGATTGACGAAAGTACTTCTCACCATACTTTTCGAAAATACGAGCAATTGACATGCCTTCTTTCCTTTCGATTTCTTCATCCATTTCTATGTAGTCGAACCCGATTTGTTCACTTAGATGCGTTGCGATTGTTGATTTTCCACTACCCATGTACCCGATTAAAAAAACCATAAAAAAAGCCCCCTGAAAAATTTTCTGAAAAAAAGCAGGATTTTCGCCATTAATGTCGAAATAGTACTAAGCAAAGATATTAAAATGAGGTGATAACTAAACGTGAGTCAAATTGCTAATTATGCAAAAGATCTTCTTGTATCCGCGATTCAACAAACTGCTTCTGATATTCACTTCTCCCCGTATATCGAGAATACAGACATTTATTTTCGAATTCACGGACATCGTATTTTCCATTCTTCTCTACCGAATCCAACTTATCAAAAACTGCTTGCCTATTTCAAGTTTACGTCTGGCATGGATATTGGTGAAGTAACAAAACCGCAGAATGGAGCATTAGAACACCGAAGTCAACATTCCTTATTCAACCTAAGACTTTCAACACTTCCTATAATAGGTAGTGAAAGCCTAGCTATTCGAATTTTATCCCCTGATGAACAACTTCAATTAGAAAGACTCTTTCTCTTCCCGCACCAATTGAAAATCATTCAGCGATGGCTCTCCCACAAGAGCGGAATGATTCTATTTACAGGACCCACTGGCTGCGGAAAAACTACAACTCTCTACTCGCTCTTACAGTCACTAATTAAAGAACACTCTTTCCAGGCCATCACTCTTGAAGATCCAATTGAGAAAAACTTAAACAATATTATACAAGTTCAAGTAAATGAACGTGCAGGCATTACGTATGATACCGGATTAAAAGCCGCTCTTCGTCACGATCCTGATTTATTAATGGTTGGAGAAATTCGCGATAAAGAAACGGCGCATTTTGCCTTTCGGGCTGCACTTAGCGGACATTTAGTCATTAGTACTATTCATGCTAAAGATGCATTCGGCACAATTCAACGATTAAAAGAAATGAATATAAAAACAATAGAATTAGAACAAACACTGATCGCCATCGCTGCTCAACAATTAATTACGTTGGACATCAATGCAAACATGCCTCATCGTGCAGCTATTGTTGAGCTTCTTCATCATACTAATCTTCAACAAGCAATTAAAGGTGTTAATCCACAACAAAACTTCTCATTCCCTACGTTCGCTTCGTTAAGGAGGAAAGCCTATGCACTCGGCTATTCGCAAAATTAACACCCGATTATCTAAACGTAGCACGATTCCCCTTTTAAAACAAATCCGATTCCTTAATCGATTATGTAAATTGTTATACAAAGGCTTCCCCCTTCTTGAAGCACTCAAGATGACAAGCTGGGATGCTGAATTTAAAAACACAACCAATGAAATCACACGGCAATTGAACATTGGAAACCCTCTAGATATAGCTTTTCAGGAGGCACACTTTTCCAAACAAGTTGTATCTTACCTCTATTTCTCTAGAATCCATTACGATCTTCCCGAGATGTTCAAGCAATGCGCGGATCTTCTGGAAATGCAACATGAATACACAAAAAAAATCAAAGAAGCTCTGCGATACCCTCTCCTATTATTTGCATTTGTGACCGTAGCGTTCACTGTCATAAAGCAAACTATTCTACCTAGCTTTCAAACCCTTTTTGATAACGGAGGCACTAAACCGTTTAGTTTAGTGATTTTAAATATAGTCGACATAATGATAACAGGCGTAGGCTTCATAATCATTATTGCTCTACTGTTATTTTTACTATTTCATCTCATGAAAAATAGATTATCTATAGAACAAACACTGTTTCTTTATGAAAAACTCCCTATTGTTAAATCATACAAAATGTTTTCCCTGACTTTTCTCTTTTCCACTCATTTAAGTGCGCTTGTCGCAACTGGACTAACTTTGAAAAACTCATTAGAAGTTATAAGCACACAGCCACGTTATCCCCACCTATCTCATTATGGTCTGATCATTTTAAAACATTTAAATAATGGGCAACAGCTAGGTGCCTCCCTGCAGGACTGTCGTCTATTACGACCAGAACTCACCTCTATATTTCATCATACGAATGACTTACGTACTTTAAGTGAAGAATTGCAAGTCTTATCTGAAATGTTGGTTGACCAGTTTAAAGAGAAATTAACAAAGATTATTCAACTCATTCAACCTATTTTCTTTATCGGTGTCGCTTTGGTTGTCATTTTAATCTATGCGTCGATAATGCTGCCACTTTATCAATGGATGAAACAAATTTAAAGGAGATGTAGTTATGAACGAAAAAGGATTTACTCTTATCGAAATGCTAATTGTCTTGTTAATTATCTCCGTTCTTCTTATTATTACCATCCCAAATCTAACAGAGAATACTAACTCTATTCGTGCGAAAGGATGCGAAGCTTTAGCACTTACAGCAGAAGCTCAAGTAGAAGCTTACTACATTGAACATGATAATTTGCCAACTAGTTTAGAAGTTTTGGTTGATGAAAATTATTTAAAACAAACGAAATGTCCAAATGGTGAAGAGCTTGGATACACAGCTGAAACTGGTAAAGTTGAAATTCCGTAGAGATATTAATTTAAGTGGTTTCACGCTAAGCGAAGTAATCCTCGTTCTTGCACTCTTCACTAGTTTGCTGCTTCTATTTCTCCCTTTTCACAACAATCTTTTTCAGGAAATTGAAGCAAATAACTACATGGAACAATTGGAAAACGATCTCCTATTAGCTCAACAACTCACGATTCAAGATCATCCAAATTACTGGATGATGATACGCCCTCAATCAAACGATTATTACTTATACGATTACCGACAGAAAAAAACACTTTTCACACGGACCTTTCCAAGCAGTTGGAAGATTCAATTACAAACCCTTTCAACTCCTGTGCAATTTAATTCTAGTGGAACACTTCAAAACCCAGGGATAATGAGAATAACCACACCTACAAAAGTGTTTAAGATCACATTTTCTTTCGGAAAAAGCAGGGTGAAGATTGATGAACAATAGAGGCTTTACTCTCGTTGAAGTCATTTGTGCTTTTAGTTTAATCATGATCATAGCAACAGCTATCTTGCCTTTACTCACTCAGGTAAGAATGGAGCAGCATGACCTCTCTATAAAAAGACATGCTATTCTAGCTTTGAATAATCATCTCACGGTTTTAAGTCATGACCTGCCGATCCAATTTCCTTACGAAATTCAGGAAGATAATTACTCCTTTTCTTTTGAGGTTCAAACTCAATATATTGAAGGTTGCGTAAACTGGGAGGATTCCCATAATGAAAAAAATAAGTTCTGCTTGTATGCTTCTTCTTAAATCTAATGGTTTCACTCTTGTGGAAACCATCATCAGCTTAACATTAATTTCAATATTATTAACAATTAGCGTCCCTGTCATCAAACTAATTGAGGGACCATCTTATTCAAATGAATTAAGTGTATTTCAGTTTTTAACGTTTGTAGAGGAAGAAATAAATACCTCTACAAACGTTACGTTAATAAACAATGAATTAATTATTACAGATAACCAAAACAGAGAAATTAAAATTTCAAAATATGGAAACGATGTCCGCAGAAGAGTAAATAATACAGGTCACGAATTACTAATCCATAATATCCAAGAGTTGTCATTTAAACTTGATAAACAGATGCTACATTTATCAGTAGTTATAAAAAATGGAGGGAGCTATCATAAAACAATTTTATATGAATTTCCTTAGAGATGATCAAGGTATTATTTTCCCCTGGGCCATTTCTATTGCAAGTCTTATACTGTTAGTCACATTATTTACAGTACAACAATACAAAAATCAATTGTATTCTACCGAGTCCATCAAACATTATTACCAGCTACAAAATATGTTTAACTATGGTCAGGAGCAGTTCCTCGAGTTGTATCAGGGTTCATCGTTTTCACTCGCTGAGAATAATTATACCTTTCATTTGCCCATAGGGAGTGCTGACGTAACATGCGAAGAAGTAGAAGATCATATGTACAAATGTACATGGCACATCACATTAAAATCAGGAACTAATAAAACCATCCAGAAAATTTATGAACTATATAAAACCGATGCGATCGCATCGGTTTTATAGTTCATAGATTCTTTCTATCATGAAACTTGTTTTTCGTGCTCCATCCGATTGTTTGTGATACTTCTTAATTCTTCAACATTATATCCAACGACCAATTTGTCACTATTGGTTATAAAATGGGGCGTTGCAGTAACTTAGGCTTTTCATTAACAGTCAATTCACCAACATTAATATTAACGCTTTAAATTCTTTACTTCGTTTAGCAAATATTTCATCAATACCGTTTATAGTTAATTATAATTTTTTTCAATTCTGCTACATCGGGTGTCTCCCTGCATAAGGGTAGCTCATTAAACTTTACACCCTTGTTAACCATGATTTTGTTCGACGACACGACGCCAACTTAGATAACTGTAAAATGTTAATGCAATGCATCTATTGTAATTCGCTCCTTTATTTAATTAATATAATTTTCGGCTTTTGTATAATACTTGTATAATTTTTGCTTAATTAAACCGTTTTCTCGAAATTTTTCATCACCATTACTACCTTCCATGTTTATTTCTTGGGTACTCTGGAGAGAGTATAAATGATAACAACATGATTTATTTACAATCAGGTATAGGTCGTTTATAATATGAATGATAGTGTAACGATGAAAGATGAAAAAAGGAGGGGAAGAAGCATGGATCGCATGTTTCGAGTGATGGCGTTTTGGACAGGGATTTTTGCTGTTATGTTTTATGCAGGTGATATGATGGAAGCAGCATTTCTATCTCTAGCCCAAACAGCCTTTTTCCTTGCAGTTGGCTACCTCAAACTGTCTGAGCGTATGTATGTATACATATTTTTCTCATACTTGACAGTATTTATGATTGGATTTACGTACTATTCGTCCTTTATTCTTGTACCGTCTTTCGGTCATTAAAAAAAGACCTGTTATCCACAATCGGATAACAGGTCTTTTTTGCTGTGCTAAAACATAATTTTTTGTTACAAAAAATTATGTTTTTCAAGTAATTTGCTTATTTTATTCCGTTAAAGGCCCAGATTGTAGCAGAACTGTCCATTGCTATGATTATTCCATGATACTGCTCGATGATTGAAGAAACTCCTTCCTCAACTAGGGCAAATATCAACATTATCGTTTAACATAGCCTACCCTTTAAAAAATGGGTTTTCATTTTTTTCTTCTTCTATTGTTGTAGGCATACCATGCCCAGGATAGATCCTCATATCATTTCTCAGGCTAAACAATTGATTTGTTATGCTATCCATTAACTCTTTTCGTTTTCCCCCAGGAAGGTCTGTTCTGCCAATTCCTCTTTGAAATAAGGTATCACCTGCCACAGTAAACCGTTGTTTACGAAATACAAAAGATACACTACCAGGAGAATGACCAGGTGTATGGCGTACTTCAAAGGAAAATGGTCCTAATTCCATCTGACCTGCTTCAAAATACTGGTCAGCAGGGCTTGCTGTTATTTCACCCATTTGGAAATGAGCCGATCCATTCAGGGACGAATCCATTAGCCAATTTTTCTCTGCTTCATGTAAATATACGGGCACATTGTATGCGTTTCTAGCTTCTTCTACTGCACCAATGTGATCAAAATGTGCATGTGTTAAAAGAATAGCTATGACTGTTAATTCTTTTTCCTTGATTTTTTGATCTAGTTCCTCGAAATCGCCACCTGGATCAATAATTAATGCTTGTTTACGCTCTGTAATAACATAAGCATTAGTGCCCATTGGTCCAAGGGGAAGCCTTGAAATTTTCAACATATAATACACTCCTCTATCTTTAACTATAAATTCACTCGACAAATGATTCTTTATACTATAGAATAAATGTGGAATGAAATGAGCTACATATAGTATAACATCCAAATATATCGGGTGATAATAAAGAAAAGGAATAATGGAGGGCTAATAATGGTAACAGCTATTCTTCTTTTACTCGTTACAATCTTTTGTGTCATTGCTGTGTTCCGTGAAATTAAAACTAAAAATTTCTTTGCTGTTCTTTTTGCAGGTGTATCTGCATTAATGTTTGGCTGGTTCTCAATCATGACAATTTACACTAACTTATTTGGTTGAGTTAAAGAAACAGAAAGCAAGTTTCTCTAAGGGTAAGTAGTTCCGTTTTCGGTGGAGAAACATACGAAATAGCATACGAATTAACAGACCAAATCGCATATGATTTGGTCTCTTATTTCCCCCTGATAAATCTCAACCCAAATAAATAATGACAATAACTGTTGTCAACGTGCTAATTTGGTATGCTACAGACCAAGGAATATGGCCATCACACAGATCTTAGCCATTAGATAAGTTGTTAAAAATCGGGGGTGATAGCCAGTTTATATGAAGGGCACCTATTAAGGGACCTTGAAAAAACCTCTATGGAAGTAATCTCAGGCCATAAACGGCAGCTAGGAGCTTACCTAGTCTGTATGCCTATCATTAAGACCATTTCTGAATTTATATTACAGATCAAATTTCATGGCACAAGTAGATCATTTCAATGGCAATATTCACACACCACCCCCAACTTTTATAAAAAGGGTTCCGTTCCACTCTTCATAGTCATGGAGGATGGGAAACCTCGAGACTCCTGCGGGAAAGGATAGACTGGTGGCTCGAGGAGGCTTGACGTTTTCCCCGCGGAAAGCAAGTGGTTCCCCAACCCCCATTCCTTTATTAAACAATCGGGGGTTTTATTTTAACAGAAAATATAAAAAGAAACGCTTGGGCATTAACAATCCAAGCGTTTTTGTTTGTTATTTGTACTGTTATTTATGGTGCTAAACATAGTGAGTTTTAGTATGTTATTTCACTTATTATTTTAGATGTTCTCCACGGCATCGGAACTACTTAATCTAAGGACAACTTCTTTTTTAAAATTACTGGCTGAGAATCTCATCCTCAGATTCTAAAAGCTGATGTTCAGCATTAAAAAATATCGATACATAGCTAAGGTAATAAACATCGCACTTAAGGATACAGAAGAAAATATGCTAAGTGAAATAACAAGTGATATTTAATAGCCATGACCGGTTCTACACCTCCAAAGATCAATCCAGTCATCATTCCTGGAAGGCTGCACTAGCCCGATTGTTTTCAGCTGATCAACGTTAGGTATGAGTGCAGCATTCAACGTCTTTTGGACAATTAATTTAGAAGCCGTGCTAGGTTTCGCGCCCAGTGATAGAGCAGCTAATAGCCGACCATTATTTTCTTTAAACTCGCTTTTCATTCTTTCTAATGCTAATCCCATGGCTACCATGCTATTCCCTATTACCATCCCACTCATCGGAATCACTTCAGATGGTGTAAAATTCACCATATCAAATAAAAGCCACATACCCAACACACTAACTTCAATAGTGATCAGACCAATCAGAATATACCAAAAAACATAAGGCAATTCTTTCCCTTTTTGTCTAGCATGGAATGTAGCAACAGTAGGCATCATGCTAATCATTAACGGAATTCCAATACTTGCCTGCAAATCAAACAAGTATGTTAAAAGATACCCAATAGCAAATAATTGTATAGTACCCCGAAGCGAGGACCAAAGAATATTTTTGCTCAATCCTAACTGATATAAATAAGACAGTGAAAGCGGGGTAATAACGAATACTATTAAAAATAATAAGGACTGATTAGAAATTTCCGGCTCCATTAAATCCACTTCCTTTAGTCTTCAAGAAACTCCTCCAACTCTCGTGTAGTTGGTTTTTCTAACATTTGTGGGATACTTCCATCTTCCATCAGTTTATCTCCCATAATATATAACCCTCTATTGCCTAGCCTGCTCGCTTGTTTTAGATTATGAGTCACCATGATCATAGTCAAACTATGTTGCTCTATTAATTTAAAACTTTCTCTATCTCTTCAGCTGTCCGATAATCTAAGGCACTTGTAGGTTAATCAAGGAGTAGTACTTCAGGGGAATTAGCAAGAGTTCTTGCCAGTGATAATCTTTGTTTTTCACCACCTGACAGTTGGTTCACATTTCTATCAATATAAGAATAAGGAAGCTGAACATAGTTTAATAACTCTTCAGCTTGTTGGTCTTCCCACTCACCAAATAAAGAAGGACCATATTTAATATTGTCCATAACCGTCCCAGGGAAAAGGTTGGGCTCTTGTAGCACGAGGCCTATTCGTTTCCTAAGTTCCACAACTGAATGCTCACTCAGTTTTTTATTTTCAAAATAAATAGTACCTTTAGAGGGACTATTTAGACGATTGAATAAAAAAAGCAATGTGCTTTTACCCGCACCTGAAGGACCAAATAAAATGACCTTCTCTTTCTTTTTAATCGTGAAAGATAAGTCGTCTAATGAACCTTGTGAAACATTCTTGAAATGAAACATTACACTTCCTCTCTTTCGTTAACATATTTCGTTATCTGCATCTTTCACTTATCATAACATCCTTATACATAATCCTTTAGAATAGTAGATAACTGTATATTAAGTAAAAAAGTCATTATGAGAAAAACTCATAATGACAAATAACCTTAATTAAAATCATAGAATCTAAACAAATCTCCGTAAATGATGTCATTAGAATATTGCAATTCTCGATCAACAGTTTCTCTTATTGGAGCACAAGCCTCTTTTTCAGGATCAATCTCCTCGCCAGTTTCACGATCATAACAGATTGAATCTGTGTAAATATAATGATCACTTACAAAACTGCCATCACGCATAGCAATAAATCCTTTCCGATCCTCAGAAAACATATCTGACCCAAAGGTTAAATCGTTCTTATCTTCAATACCAAGTAAATTTAGCAAAGTAGGTTTTACATCGATCTGGCCGACAACTTCTTCATGTTTCTCCGCTTCTTGATACCCTGGGATGTGAATCATAAAGGGAACTCTTTGTAATTGCATATGCTCATACCCATCGATTTCGGTACCCATAAATTCACCCATCGCTTTATTATGGAATTCACTTATTCCGTAATGGTCTCCCATAAGAATAATAATTGAATCATCATATATCCCAGATTTTTTTAATTCTTCAAAAAAGACTTCTAAAGCTTCATCTGTATATCTTGCCGTTTGAAAGGAAGCATTCAAAGTTTGAGAACCAGAGTCATATTGATCAATATTTGCCTTTTCTTCTGGTAACTCAAAAGGGAAGTGATGGGTTAACGTAATAAATTTACTGTAAAAAGGCTGATCTTGTTCTTCTAGGTAAGGCATGGATTGTTTGAAAAATTCTTTATCCTCTAGACCCCAACCAAATGAATTCTCTGGTGTTTCTTCATACGAGTCATCTGCATAAAATTCATCGTAACCAATGTTGTCATACATGACATCTCGATTCCAAAAACTTTTATTGTTTGCGTGGAAAACACTCGTTTCATAGTTATTATTATTTAATATCTCAGGTAGTGAATGGTAATCATTTTGAGCATGAGTAAAATAGACAGAACCACGATCCAGTGGGTAAAGCGAATTTTCAACGATAAACTCTGAGTCTGATGTTTTACCTTGAGCTGTTTGATGGTAAAAGTTTTCAAACCAAATCGTGTCGTCTCTTTCTTTTAAATCGTTTAGAAATGGAGTTGTTTCTGTACCATTAATATCAGAATCGAGTAAATAGTTTTGAAAAGATTCAATACTGACAAAGATGACATTTTTGTCTTCAGCTACTCCGAACATACCTGTAGACTGTTTAGAGCCAGT
Organism: Halobacillus seohaensis; assembly: GCF_042663045.1. Lineage (NCBI taxonomy): Bacteria > Bacillati > Bacillota > Bacilli > Caryophanales > Bacillaceae > Halobacillus > Halobacillus seohaensis. The sequence goes on from NZ_JBHSZV010000004.1 coordinate 319,370, forward strand.
CTCCTGTTTCATGTACCTCTCAATTTCACTAATTTCACTTTCATCTGCTAAAATTCGCTGAGCCTTTGTTTTTGTTTGCATGGTGGCATCATAAATATGATAGTTGTAAATTCCAATATTTTTGACTAAATACTCACGATCAAATGCTCGAACAAAAAGCATGGGACGCTCAATTTCTGCCAAAACAACGTTTCCTGCTAGTAATAAAAAAGCAACAGCAGTCGCTGCAATTTTTGAATGTTTGTTAAAATTTGTTGCCATTTGAGCCGTTCTTCGGCTTAATATCCAAACTATGAATATATCTACAAGAAGTAATACATCCTCCAAATGAATTAACGTCAGAAGACTAGATGTCAAATCTGCTGCATTGTTTCCCTGAAATAAGACTGGAATGGTAATAAAATCTGTAAAGTTACGATAAAAAATTAAATTTAAATAAATAATTGTCGTACCTACAATAATTGTCCAACGTAAAAATCTCATTTGATTTTTAGGTTTTAACCATACACTAATCGCAAATACTAAATAAGCACTTGCAAGTGGATTAACGAATAAAATAAATTCTTGCATCAGATTTTCCATAGTCAAACCAAACATAAACCGGTAGATAAAGTATGTTTTTAAACCAAAAAGAAAAGATGCAATAACAAATAAGGGCACACGCGATTTGTCTAATTGCATTGTGTTTCCTCCTCCACCCTACATAATACAATTACTGGGATGTTTTCTCATATTTTCTCTATATAATAGATTATCAGTTTCCATTAATATGACGAATAGCTTACCATAAAAGTTTCACAAAAAACAGTCCATTCCATAAATTACATAACTCATTTTTATAGACGATTCTTTTCTATTACTTCCCTACAAGTCATTAAAAAAAAGCCAACTGATTGGCTTTTTTATTGATGATACTGTTTGACTAAAGATGCACCACCTATAACTCCCGCATCGTTTCCTAATTCGGCTAATTCAAAGATACACGCTTCCGCTACCCTAGGTAAGGCATACTTCTGAAAAGCTTCTTTTAATGGATTTAAAAGTTGATCCCCCGCTTGCGATACTCCTCCACCTAAAACAATTTTATTTGGATTAATAGCAACACTTAAGTTAGCTAATGAGAGTCCAAGGATGTCAACTACTTCAGCTAAAACTTCTCGTGAAGCAGTATCACCATCAGCAGCTAGCTCAAATACACTTTTAGCCGTAATTTCTTCTAGCTGTACTAAATTTGAGTCATGACCATCTTCTATTTTTTCGTAAGCTTTTCGCACAATTGCTGTTGCAGAAGTTTCAGTTTCTAAGCAGCCTAACCTTCCACAATTACATGGTTTGCCACCAGAAGTCTTCACAGTCATATGACCTATTTCAGCCGCTGTTCCATTTGCACCATTTAATATCTCACCATTTGCTATAATGCCTCCACCTACTCCAGTACCCAATGTTACAGCTATTAGATTGTCAACAGCACGCCCTGCACCTAACCAATTTTCTCCTAATGCAGCTAAATTGGCATCGTTATCAACCCATACAGGTAAGTTAGTAAGTTCGCTTAACTCAATTCCAAAGTCATAATCTTTCCAACCAATGTTGATAGCTTCATTTATGTATCCTGTACTCGTATCAACAAACCCTGGTGCACCTGCGCCAATGCCTAAGATTGAAGATTTTTGTAGATTTAATTCTGATAGAGTATTATTTATAGCTATGTTAATGTCCTTTGTGATATGTGACCCTTTATTACTAATATCAGTTGGAATTTCCCACTTCTTAATAATTTCTCCCTCTGTTGAAATGACCGCTAATTTTATTGTAGTTCCACCAATATCTGTCCCTATACAGTAGTTATGACTCATATTCTAATTCCCCTTTTTTGTTAATCCCTCAAAGTCGCAATCTCTGTACGCAACAGTAAGATAGCCATTTGATAATCCTCTTCTGTCATACATTGGGCATCGAAAAGATCTTGAATTTCTTGTTCCATTAACTCTAACTCCGCTAGTCGATTACCAATGTATATAAAAGTTCCATATTTTCTCAACAATTGTTGAACATCATAAATAGTTTTCATTATTATCACCTTCTTTATTATACCAATCTTCTTTAAGATTGAAAACGTTTAAAATCCTAATATTCACTAAGCTGCTCTCCCCTCAGGATTCATCCTTCCATTCCTGCTTTTTTCTATGACTCCTACCTGTATTAACCGTGATAAATAAAAATACACACGCTATTTTCACTATGAAATAACGTGTGTATTTTGTTTGCACCTCTGAAGTTACCCGTTCATTTTAACGGTCAGGGTCTTTAGGGTGTAGAAATGCAGGCCGTCGATTTTTTAAAGGCATTGGTGACCGAACGAAAATATCTCGGAATGCTCGAAAAGAAAAAGGCATGAATGGCCAAAAGTAAGGGGTTTTAAAGGTTTGCATGTGTGTCAAATAAAGAATCCAAAAAGTAATTCCAACCATGTATCCTATCACCCCAAAACTTGCCGTGATCACTAATAAAAAAAGACGTGTTATACGGTCAGCTAAGCTTACTTCATAACTTGGTGTTGCAAATGTTCCGATAGCAGCAACTGATAAATAAAGAACGACTTCCATGGAAAACAATCCGACATCAACGGCAACTTGACCAATTAAAATAGCCGCAACCAAACCTAGGGCTGTCGCTAAAGACGATGGAGTATGAATCGCTGCCATACGTAACATGTCTATACCAATTTCAGCAATTAAAAATTGCACTATTAATGGAAAAGAACCATTTTCTTCAGGACCTATAAACGAAAGATCCATAGGCAACAAATCTGGTTGTGTAGAAAATAAGTAGTATAAGGGCAATAAAATAATGGATACAAACACAGCTATAAAACGGACCCATCTTAAATATGCTCCAACTAAAGGTTTCTGTCGGTATTCTTCTGCATGCTGCATGTGATGCCAAAAAGTTGCCGGGGTTATCATTACACTAGGTGACCCATCTATAATAATTAAGATATGGCCTTCATATAAATGGGCAGCAGCCGTATCTGGACGTTCCGTATATCGAATAACAGGATAGGGGTTCCAGTATTGTCCACTAATAAATTCCTCAACCGTTTTTTCAGCCATCGGCAGGGCATCTGTATCGATTTCATTTAGTACTCTTTGCAAGTGTGCTACTCGATCATCATCCGCAATTTCCTTCAAATAACATAAGCAAACGTCTGTCTGCGAACGTCGACCAATTTGTATATATTCCATCCTTAGGGAACGATCTCTTACCCGCCTTCTTGTAAGTGCTGCATTAAAGACAATCGTTTCAACGTACCCGTCTCTAGATCCCCTTACTACTCTCTCTAAATCTGGCTCCTCCGGCCCTCGAACAGGGTAGGTACGCGCATCAATCATTATAACTTTATCGATACCCTCAACGAGAAGAGCTGTAGGACCTGCTAATACAAAGTCTCCTACATTATTCAAATCGTCCTCTGTATCTAATTCAACATAAGACAAGTGTGTTTTTAATAATTTGTTAAGAGGATCAATCTCAAGATCCTGAGGCTCAAGTCGTGATAATAGTTTCATTAAATAATGAAGGATCTCATCTTTAACAAATCCATCTACCATAAATAAGGACATTTTTCGATTGGCATACTCTACATTTAGATGAATCAAATCAAAGCTTTCATCTACACCTAAGTACTCCTTTAGGTATTCAACATTTTGTTGATAATTATTAAAAAGTGGCTGTTCTTTTTTCATGACTTATACCCCCACGTTGCTTATGAGGATTAGGCTTTACTAATCGATTAAAAACATACCTTATAATATTTAGGCATGTCCGATCCTTTTAAATCATAGGTCTATAACATAGAGCGATTAAAGGGGTTGCTAGTATTGAAACAAGTTTGGCTATCAATATGTATCGTTTTCATTTTTATATTAACCACATATTTCTATATTTCTTCTCAAGAAGAAACAGTGATTAAATATTTCCCTGAAGATGAAAGCCAGGGATTTGAATCTGCCAAAACGATTCTCTCCTTTAAAACAGGTGAAGGTGATGATGAATATGAAATCGAATGGGAACTTAATTCAAAAAGCAGCCAAACTACTTATTTGAGACAAGATGTTTCTTTACTTTATGTAAACGGAAGGCTTAAAGGAGTTGTGAATAAGTGGAAAGAAGATGCAAAAGAAATTACTAAGCGATCTGTCATACACGGAGAAGAAACTCAGAAATATAACGCGATTTCATTTCATCACGGAGAAATCCATAAAAATGACGATACCATTAAAAGTATACAGGCTACTTCCAATGATACATTGTATATTATCGACTCCCCCCATTCAAACCGAATCGCTTTTCACAGTCCTCAGTCTAAAGAGGAGGAGGATTGGCAAAATAAATTAGATCATTCCATAACCCAACAATTAGATGCCCAGTGGGACCAATTAATAGAACATTATCAGATACCTGAGGATAAATATGAAAAAGTCCCTCTAACAGAATTAGCTTTATTTAATCAAGACAACCCCTTCCCATATACATCAGCAGCGGACTACAGGAAAATTTCAGGGAATTTATGGGAGGGATTGTATAAAAATTACGTGTTAGGAATTAAGGATTCTCAATCAAAGCATCCGATTCAAAGTTATATACCTCTCTTATTATTTGATAAGAATGGTAAGCATCTATTAGTCCTTTATGAAGATGATACAGGAGAAAAACATCAACTTATTCAACACTATTAAGATTTTTGGTTAACTGTTGAAAGTCTTCATTTTCAGGTTGTAAGCGAGAAGCTTCTTCAGCATAAGTTCTTGCTGAATCTAAGTCACCTTCAGTTTGGTAAATTAATGCAAGATTATAATGAGCTTCCGCCATGTTTGGCTGTAGCTCTAACACTCTCTCTAAATCCTTTTTAGCTAGTGATAACTGGTTGACTTGGGTATAAGCATAAGATCGATTAAATCTAAGTTCTGCTTCATACTGACCAGGTTCATTAATGGCTTCTGTGGTAATCTTAATAACCTCTCTGTACTTTTCTTGTTCATTTAATTCCTGGGAAACGTGTAGTTGGGGTAATGCATAATTCTCATCCTCTCCATTGCCAATACCAAGCAATATCATACAAGAAATTGCCACACCATAAACTAAAGCAGCTACTAATTGTCTGTAATTAAATGAGATTTTAGGCAGATAAACAATCATCGAGGCAATAAAGCCACCAACCAATCCTCCTAAGTGAGCTCCATTATCAATTTGAGGCACAAAAATTCCGAATGCTATATTAAATCCTATAATAAGCAGTAAATTATACCCCATTGTTCGAAAGAACAATCGTTTATGTTTTAAACCAAAGAAAAGTAGAGCCCCAAATAAACCGAAAATAGCTCCGGAAGCTCCAGCAGCAATTTGAGGGTTCACCATAAAACTAGCTAGTCCACCGAAAATCCCTGATAAGAAATAAATACAAATAAATCGCAACGAACCATAAATCCTTTCAACTGCCATTCCTAAATAGAACAAAGCTAACATATTCATTAGTAAATGAATAATTCCGATATGAAGGAACATCGAGGTGATAATCCTCCACCATTCTCCTTCAAGAATTGCAGGATTGAATTTTGCGCCAAACTCAATAAGCGTCAAAACAGAAGTACTATCTCCCTGCCACTCCATAAGCCCAAAGAGAATTAGATTTATAGCTAGGAGGATAAAAGTAAAAATTTCTCGCCCATAGGAAAATACTTGTTGATTCTCCTTTTGTTTCTGTTGTTTTAAGGATAATAACCGTTGTTTTAAGTAATTCACCTGGCTTTCATATTCTATATCTTCCAAATGAAGAGGTATATCAAGTTGGTTTATATTCATCGTAGGAAAAAGCTCCGCTGCTTCCTTCTGCTTTTTTTGATCATCTATGTAATTTACGTGAAGCTTATGAATACTTTTGGAGGTTTTAATGTCAAGATTTCGCAATTCATCCACTGGAGAAAACTCAGATATGTATATACAGTAAAGGTGCATTTTTCCACCTCGAAACAATCGACTATTCTGTTTAATTTGGGTTTGTACATATCTAATATCTTTTACTAATTGATTGCTCCAATTTAATTCGTCATGTATTAGTCTGAGCACATGCCATTTTCCTTTATATTCCCTCTCAAGCCATACTTCACTTTTATCTGTATTCATATAAATAATGTCAAACTTATGATTTGTGACTAAATCATAAGTTAATTTCCACAAATAATACTCTTGTTTAATGTACATCAGATGCTCCCCCTCCATAGAATCATACCATGAGAGCTATAAATAGTTCTAAAAGAAAAAGAAAAAACTACAATAAAGTTAAGCAGTTCCGCTATGGTATCTACCCTAGATACGCCCTCGAAAACTTCACTTCTATTTCGTAGTTAGTTGGTTTATTATGTGTCATCGGGTACGCTAGGGAAATTGTACTCATTCTATGATTCAGAATTTCCCGCTAAGATCATAAGCTTCCTTTCCATATCCCAGTCTCACTTACTGCCGTCCCCTTTGATCGTTTGGACTTTGACTTGTATGGCAAACTCACCCCAGATGGACAGCCCTCTATGAATTTCGTATTCTTCTGCAGAAGTTCGCTTACAACTTTCTTCCAATATCAGGTCGCGTTGGACACCCTGCCTTTGGCTAACGCCTTCACCGCTCGGGACTTGAATCCTAAAAGCTTACGCCCATGGCCAGACAACACCACAAAAGCGCTTGGATTTACATACAGTCCAAGCGCTTTTGAAACGAATGATTTATTGAAAATGTTTGAACCTGTTTTTTATGTTTTCTCCACAGTATTGGAACAACTTACATTTAAGGAGGATAGTTTTTTCTTTATTGAAACAACTTTCCAATGAATTTATTTCTTACATAAGGAATTCGCATAGCGGTTCGAACTCCAAATTTTCGTATAAAAGGAACAGAGGATAGAAATGAAATAATCTTAGACCTATAACTATAACCCAGTACAACGATTGGAATGAGTAATAACAAGATTACTTTTACACTTTTCACATGAATCCCCCTTAAACTAAATATATCTTAAGGATAGGTTTCTCAAATTTTCTTTAGATTATTCAGTCCGTCTTCAGTAATTAGGAGATTTACAGGAATATCAAAAGGCTCAGTAGGAATTTCATCAATGATTTGCTCATTTGATAAAATTGATAAACTTTTTCCTTTGAACTCTTTTAGAAACCGATCATAAAATCCCCCACCATATCCTATCCGATACCCATTTCTATCAAATAGTAAGCCGGGGACGATGACAACATCAATAACTTCTTTATTAACAGGTTTAGTTTTATGTGGTGAAGGTTCTTTCAAACCAAAATATACACTCTCTAACTGATCAAAACCAGTCAAAGAATAAAAAATCATTTGTTTTGTTTTAGGATCACACTTCGGCACTACCACGCTTTTGCTTTGTTCCCAAGCTTTTTTAATAATGGTGTACGTGTCCCATTCCTGATTGAAAGAAACGGTAACTGCAATAACATTCGCATATTTCCAGGCATGGGAAAAAAATAAATGATTATGTAGAGCTTGCTCAATTGAACTTTTCTCTTCATTAGAATAAGAACGTAATACCGATTTCCCTTGCTCTCTGAAAAGTTTTTTATTCATTTAACTCCTCCTTTTTTATATAAAAAAAACAGCAGGAGTTGAACTCCCCGCTGTTTATTTAGTCTCGCGATGTAGCGTATGTTTACCTAGACGTGGGCTATATTTTTTAAGCTCAATACGTTCTGGGTTTGTACGCTTATTTTTTGTAGTAATATAATTGCGGTCACTGGTTTCAGTGCAAGCAAGTGTAATGTTTACACGCATGGTTTATCCCTCCAAATCATGATTCAATTCACTGTCTTTATTCACTTAATCAGACTATACTATCTTACCAAAACTTTTAGTGGCTTTCAAGTATGTATTGATATAATGTTAAAATTCCATAGATATCGCTTTAAAAATATGATATAACTGTACGTGGAAAGGTGGAGTAAATCATATGATACCAACATTAATAACATTAATATCCATAGGAATCGTTCTATTTATCGCTTCATTCTTTATGAATGACCGTTTGAAGGATGTAGAGGATCAAGTAGAACAGTTATCTATACAAGTTATGCAAGACACATATCAGATAAAAAAGAAGCTAAATGTTTTAGAGGAAGAGTTATTATCTGAAGATTTAACAGAAGAAATACTAAAACAACCTAGACCTGCACAATCAAATAAACCCCCATTAGTTAAAACGATACAAAGCATGTATCAAGGAGGTTTTTCCGTTGAGCGTATTGCAAAGGAAACGAATTTAAGCGAACATGACGTTCAATCGATGGTTCGTCAATCTAACGTAAAGGGTGTTAGCCGATGAAGCAGCCCATTCGCTTTTTCTCTTTTGGAATGCTTTTGACAACAGTTATTCTTGGGATTTTTTATTGGCTCCAACCAGTTGAACAAGCCGAAAGTGTTCCATCCTTATCTACAGAAGACATGATCGAAGAATTAGAATCTAATAACTATAACGTCTTAACAGACCAGGAAATGCAGGAACGTTTTGTAACAAAACAAGAGAATGAAGAACTCGAATCAGATAAACAGGAAAGCCAGGATGAGCAGTCACCTGAAGATGATCAAGATAATTCCGAAAAGGATACAAACACTTTTACTATTAGCATTGAAGAAGGAGTTAGTTCAACCGATATTAGTCAAACCCTTGAAAATCAAGGTATTATTGACGATGCAGACACCTTCGATTTATATATGAGAGACCGTAACTTGAGTCAATACGTACAAATTGGGAAATTTGAACTAAACGCAGATATGAATCGTGATGAAATTGCTGATTTAATTACAAATTAACACATTTAAAGAAGCCTACATTATTAGTAGTAGTTCAGTTTTGGAGTACAAAAACGCCCTTTAACTGAACTACTTTTATTATGAATGTATTTGGCGTTTACAGTATGTATGAAATGGCAGTATGTTTTTAGCATAAAAAGCCCTTTACTATACAGGTGAATGAATAATATCCTGTATAGTAAAGGATCTCCATTTCATCTATTTTCATTGTATTTGCGATTACTTTCCCTTCCTCAAATAACGGAACCAGGTTATTACATAATCCCACCCAATTCTAAGGTAAAAAAGGGCAACAGTATGAGGTAGAACTAATACCATTACGATTAATCATTCAAATCATAATTCTTCCCTTTAACCAAATAAAGGACATTTTCCCCGATATTTGTAATATGGTCTGCATAACGCTCGATATATCGTGCCGTATAAGCCATTTGCATAATATGCTGAATTTGTTGAGGGTTAATAGCTGTCCTTTCAAGAAGGTCCCTTACTACCTCCCCATACATTTCATCCATAGCATCATCCATTTCACCGAGTCTCTTTGCCAAAGAGATATCTTCATACTCGAAGGCCTTAATAGATAAGTCCACCATATCCATCGCCATAACAGCCATATCACGAAGTTCAGGTCGAATTTCAATTCCATGGCCTTCGCCTAAGTGAAGGGTTGCCTTTGCAATGTTTTTGGTGTGGTCGGCCATCCTCTCAAGATCTGCGGATATTTTAATTGCAGCAATTAACCGACGTAAATCTGTAGCAACAGGCTGTTGCTTTGCAATCAAAAGGATTGCTTCTTCGTTAATTTGCATTTCTTTTTCATCAATCATTATGTCATCTTCCATAATTTGCTTTGCTTCTGCAATATTACCTTGATATAAAACATTAATGGCGCGATCTAACGCCTCCTTCACATCTAAAGACATTTGGTTGATCTGGTCTTTAATTTTCTTTAATTCTTCTTCAAACTGCATGCGTATAGGCATAAAATTCTCCTTTCTTAATCGATTATCCGAATCTTCCAGTTATATAATCTTCTGTTCGTTTGTCACTTGGATTCTGAAAAAGCTTATTCGTATCGTCATATTCAATGAGCTCCCCATTTAAAAAGAAGGCTGTTCTATCTGAAACACGGGCAGCCTGTTGCATATTGTGTGTAACAATAACAATGCTATATTTTTCTTTTAACTCTTGAACAAGTTCCTCAACTTTTAAAGTTGAAATAGGATCTAAAGCCGAAGTAGGTTCATCCATAAGAATGACATCTGGTTCTACCGCTAATGCTCGGGCAATACAAACACGCTGTTGTTGGCCACCTGATAACCCGTAAGCATTTTGATTAAGACGGTCTTTTACCTCATCCCATATCGCTGCATCTTTTAAGCTTTTTTCTACTATCTGATCTAGAATTGCTTTCTTTTTTATTCCGTGAACTCTTGGTCCATACGCAACGTTATCGTATACGGATTTCGGAAACGGATTCGGCTTTTGAAAAACCATACCTACTTTTGTTCTTAAATACTCCTGACTTATTTTATCTTTATAAATATTTTGGTTATTATATTTTATCGTTCCTGAAGTCTTTACGATGGGAACCATCTCCACCATTCGATTTAAGGCTTTTAGATAAGTGGATTTCCCACATCCCGAAGGTCCAATTATAGCTGTCACTTGATTTTCAGGTATATTCATATTCACTTCATATAAGGCTTGAGTAGACCCGTACCAAAGATTTAAATCGTCGATCTCAAAAACATTTCTCTTAGGTTCAGTGCCAGGTTTTTCTATATTATTTGTAACAGTCGGACGAAAATCTAAGTTTGACTTTGTATTTAGTGTCTTTTCTTTTAATTTACTCATATTCTACTCCTCCTCAATCTAATTAAAGACGTTTTTGAAATTTATTTCTGATCAATACAGCAACCGAATTCATTAATAATAAGACCGCTAATAATACTATAATCCCTGCCCCAGCCACATACTGCCATTCTTCTTGTGGACGAGCTGTCCAGTTGTAAATTTGGATTGGCATTACTGTATATTTTGAAAGTAGTGAATCTGGCAAAGTATAAATAGCTGCAGCTGCACCTACAATAATCAGTGGCGCTGTTTCACCAATAGCTCGAGACAGAGCTAAAATGGTACCAGTTAATATGCCTGGTAAAGCCGCAGGTAATATCACTCGGGCAATAGTTTGCCACTTCGTAGCGCCCATTCCTATAGAAGCTTCTTTTATTTCATTCGGTACTGAGCGTAGTGATTCTTGAGAAGCAACTACTATGATAGGCAGAATAAGCAAAGCCATAGTTAACCCACCAGCTAATAACCTATAACCAATTCCAAAAAAGTAAACAAAAAATGTTAAACCTAAAAGACCAAAAACAATCGAAGGTACACCAGCTAAATTTTGAATGTTTATTCGCACAAACTCCGACCATTTGTTTCTTGGGGCATATTCTTCTAAATATATTGACGTGGCAACACCTATGATGACAGATACGACCGCAACTATAACCATGAGCAAAATTGACCCAATTAGCCCAGCCCATATCCCTGCATCTTCAAATGAAGGGGAGGGAAATCCTGTAATAAAATTCAGATTTAAATACCCCAATCCTTGAGTCAATACGCGGTAAAACAGAAGGCCTAAAACGATGAGTCCTGAAGAAGTTGCAATTAAGAATAAACCCATCATTAATCGGTTAAGCCAAACCCTGACTGTCGCTTTCTTTTGTAAATTTCCTACATTATGATTAAACATTAATACTCCTCCCTAAACTTGCGCGAGATGTATTGGGCTAATAAGTTCATTGCTAGCGTAAGAATAAATAGCGTCATTCCTACGGCATATAAACTGTAATATATAGTTGAACCAAAACTTGTATCACCAGTAGCTGCCTGAACAATAAATGCTGTCATCGTTTGCACAGATTCCATTGGATTCATCGTTAAGCTTGGAGTAGCTCCTGCAGCAATCGTAACAATCATCGTTTCCCCAATTGCTCGTGAAACAGCTAAAACTACGGAAGCAATAATTCCTGATAATGCAGCAGGAAGCACCACTTTAAATACAACTTCCAATTTAGTAGACCCCAGTCCATAAGCACCTTCACGTAAGGAGTTAGGCACAGAATTCATAGCGTCCTCTGATAAAGAAGCAATCATCGGAATAATCATAACTCCTACGACAATCCCCGCACTTAACGCGTTAAATATTCCTAGATCTGGTATAAATGATTGCAATATAGGTGTTACAAAAGTCAACGCAAAAAAACCATACACTACTGTTGGTATTCCAGCTAATACCTCTAATATCGGCTTAATAGTTCTCCTCGTACGACTGCCTGCATACTCACTCAAGAATATGGCCGACATTAATCCAATAGGAACGGCAACCACAGCAGCAACGATGGTAATTAAAAGTGTCCCCCCAATTAATGGTGCCACTCCAAAATGATCTGTCCATGGTGACCAGTTTGTTCCTGTATAAAAATCAATTAAAGAAACCGTTGAGAAAAATCCAATTGATTCTCTTAACAAAGTAAATAGAATTCCAGCTGTCGTAAATACACTTACACTTGCACATAGCAATAAAAATATAGGTATTACTTTTTCTACTAGTCTACCAACACTTTTCTTGCTTTTTCTCTCTTCAATCATTTTTTGGACGTCTAACTTTTTTCCCTCAGCTTGTAAAAGTCTGTCCATCTGTAAACTCCTCTCACCCATAAGGGATGGTGAGGCCTAATGACCCCACCATCCTTTTATTGTTTTAATAAAATTATTCTTTTACCCAATTATTCACGTCTTCGATTTGTTTTTGATATTCTTCATCACTAAGAGCAACGTAACCAACTTCTTCTGCTTTAGCTCCCGCATTTTCAAGCGTAAACTTCACAAAATCAAGTACTTGTGGTTTTTCTTGAAGGGACTCAAGGTTAACGTAAGTGAAAAGCGGACGGGATAGCGGAGCATATGAGCCGTCTTGGATTGTCTCTGGACTTGGTTTAACGGCTCCCTCACCATCGTCAATTGCTAACGCCTTTAATGAGTCTTCGTTTGCCTCATAGTAAGCATAACCGAAGAATCCTATAGCATTAGGGTTATCTTTAATGCCTCGTACTAACGTGTTATCGTCCTCAGAAAGAGTTGTATTTTCTCCTTCTCTCATTGGTTCTTCCTCAAGAATAACTTCATTCCAGTAATCAAATGTACCAGAGTCATGTCCAGGACTAAAAATTTCTATTTCCTCATCTGGCCAATCTGGATTTACATCTGACCATGTTTTCACATCTGATGAATCTAGGAAGATTTCTCTTAGCTGATCTGTTGTTAACTCATCAACAAAGTCATTTTGCTGACTAACAACTACAGAGAGTCCATCATAAGCTAACTCAAGTTCTTTTAATTCGATACCATTTTCTTCAGCAATAGCCTGTTCTTCTTCCTTAATAGGTCGAGAAGCATTACTCAAATCAATTTCTCCAACAGTAGATTTCTTGAATCCACCACCAGAACCAGAGCTATTTAATGCTGGTTCAGTTTCAGGGTTTTCTTGTGCATACTGTGCAGTAAGACCTTCCATAATCGGAAACACTGTAGATGAACCATCAATTGCGATTGGTCCGGATACCGAAGAATCTCCCTCGGCATTAGCATCTTCATTATCTGAAGAACCACATGCAGCAAGCGTACCAAGTACTAGAGTAAACGCGAATAATAGTGCCAAATTCTTAAAGCTTTTCATTTGTTTCTCCCCCTATAATTCTGAATTGATTGTTATTGGCTTTGCCAACTCACATTTTATATATTAAAGGGGAAGTTTTAAGTACATATGAAAACAACGTAAAGGTTTTGTAAACAAGCCTGATTTTATGTATAAATTTCATATAACTTGTGGTTCTCTGTCAAATGTGGTGGAGAATGATCTTCATCACCCTTTTGATTTAGCTACTTTCGCATAGTTTGTTGCTTATGCCACCACAACCTGAATACACTTTGCTTTACGCGGGTGACCCGTGAAGGCTCCTCGAACTTGTATATAGTATTTATTCTTTGCGGGTTTTACCCAAACAACAGTGATCCCGTAAGAATTGCGTTTTAATACTTTAATTGTGTTATTCACATCTCTCCTTTGCCTTTTTGTGTAACAACTTTAGGGTCAAATGAGAGAATAGAGCGCATTTTTTTATATTCTCTGAGCTACTGATAGATCAAGCATGACCACAACTTTCATTATAGAGGCTAACTTTTTCACTTTTGTAGCTATCACCTATTCCATTTAACATAGAAAAAAGAGTGATGCGTTTAGCATCACTCCTCTTCTCCACTCGTTAACTCTTTATTTATGCCTTCTTCTTGACGTTCTTCTTTCAAGCCAAAGTATGCATCCATAATTCGACGAGAAATATCCCCGTTAATACTTGTATTTGAATTAACGCCTGTATAAGGCACCATGACTGAGAAAGCTACCTCTGGATTGTCATAAGGTGCATAACCCACCATTGTTAAATTAAGCGTTAAATAACGTTCCCTTTCTCCATTTTCTTTTTCTATCCATTTATATTCCTGTGCAGTCCCAGTCTTAGCAGCTGGTTGGTAGTCTACCCCACTGAAATAACTACTAGCGGTACCACCGGGTTGTGTAACAGCACGTAGCGCGGCTTGTACTCGGTCTATATCGGCTTGATCCATCGTTAGTCGGTTCATCACTTCGGTGTCATACTTTTTATAAATCGACCCTAATCCCTCTTCTTTTTGGTTAGGATTATGAATTTCTTTAACTAATTTAGGACGCACCCGATTTCCTCCATTAGCTATTGTTGAAATATACTGGTTCATTTGCATGGCGGTGTAACTGCTGTACTGACCAATAGCATAATCTAAAATGTTTCCTTGGTCAGTAAAATCCAAATCTCCATAACCCGATGATTCAAAAGGAAAATCGATTCCTGTTTCTACACCTAAACCAAATTGGTTAAAGTGATAAAAAAATCTTTGTAATGTGTCACTTTGTAAACCTAAACTTTGATTTTCCACGTACTCATATCCGCCCATCCACATAGCGATAAAATACATGTACACGTTGGAGGACACTTGAAGAGCTTGATGGTAATTCACATTTCCAATCCCAGGTCGGTAAGAACTTTTATCAGCTGAACTAGGAAACTTTAAGGTTCTATCATGAACTACTGTACTAGGGGTAATAGCCTCTTCCTCTAATCCCGTCAAAACTGTTGCACCTTTCACGGTCGATCCAGGCATATAAGAGTTATATAAGGCTTGATGAGAAGCATCAGACACTTTATCATCACCTGGCTCCCTATCGCGATTGTACTGTTTTCCAGAAATAGCTAATATTTCTCCGTTGTTTGGGTCTGACATAACCACAACCGCGTTTTCCATATGTTGGTTCGCAGTAGGCTCCTGTTCGATTGCCTTGACCAATTCTTCTTCAACGATTTTATCTACTTTTTGTTGCAATTCAATATCTAAAGATAACATGAGATCTTTACCACGAGATCCTTCACGAACAACTTCAGTATCAATGACCGTATTATTCTTATTAGTGGTATACTGTACTTTTTCTTTCGTACCTCTTAACACATCTTCGTATTGTTCTTCTAAACCACTGGTCCCTACCCTATCATTACGGCTATAATCAAGTGACATATAATATTCCTCTGCATCTCTTGGAATTCCTTGTTCACTTGAGCTTATATTACCCATGTAACTTCTGAAAGTGGCTTCATAAGGGTATTCTCTTTCCCAATCGGAAGTTACATTAACACCTGGAAGCACAGACAGGTGTTCTGCTACTGTTGAATACTCAGCCTGAGAAATATTCTTATTTTTCACAACGTGAGGGGCTAATGTATAGGCCTTGTCAAGCTCTTTTTTTATAGCAATAATCTCTTTTGTATGGTTATCAAAACCTTTAATTTCATCATCTGTGATGCTGTCAAGTTGATGCTGATACACCTCTCCATTATCTAATCCTTCTAGATCCTTTTCAGACAAACGCTCTGCGATTTCTTGTTCATTCTTAAGAAAGTAATACTCTTTAAGATCTCGCTCCGTTAACTTGTCTTCAAAATCCATTTCCATGTATTCAGCCATAGCTCTAGCAACTTGCAGACGATCTTCAGGCTGAACTCCTTTAGGAGGCGTATATGTGATGGAATAGAGTGGTTCATTATTAACCATTACACGTCCATAACGATCATACATTTCTCCTCTAGGGACAGGGATATTAGTTGTTGTATTTTCTGTCCGATCAATCTTCTCCTGCGCCGACTCCCCTGTTAAAATTTGCACAACTCCCAGTTGCAAAATTAACCCAGCAAACAATAGAAACACTACAAAAAATATTATATTTAAACGTAAAGGCAGATGTGACTTTTTCTCTTTATGCTTTTTCTTTCCCATGGGTTCCTCTCCCTTATTACGAAAGTTCCAAACTATAGTATATCATCTTTTAGTGATAAGAAGACAGAGGAATGACCATGAAAAAGCTTCAATTTTATGTTGTTTTTAGTTGGATGTTTTTTATAAAAAAGTAAATAAAAAAGTTTCCTCCTCCTACTAGAAGAAGAATATAGGGAATTCCAGTTTCTGGCGAGATAAAAACTATAGCCAACAAAAACACAAGAATGGAGGCGACACGTCCAGCATTCAAAAAGATTTCTCTTACGACAATATACTCGATTCTCATTTCTCCAGCATTCCAAGCTTTTCCGATTACGTCAAAGGTTAAAGACTGGTAGGGAACGTATAATATTGGAAAAAATATACCTGAAATCGCTGCATAAACAAGCAGTAGAGATAAGCTATCATTGATCAATAATAGAAGTACGGAAACATATAGAGCCAACCCTGCATAGAAAATCGCCTTTTTCCTTCTTCTCGGTTTGACCCATCTAGTTACTAAAAAGAAAAAGAGAAGAGAAAATCCAGAGTAAACAAGGTTAAAAACGCCTAGAGTAAACTCATCACGGGTTATTAAATAAATCCATATAGAAATCGCAAATAAAAATGTCCCTTCACGAAAACCCTGGGAAACGTGAGCTTGCAGGATTCGATTCCAATTTTTATTATATTTTCTTTCTAAAATGATTCTTTTAAATGAGAAATTACCTTTAGCTTTTCTTCTAGACAATCCAAAACTTATAAAAACAGCTAATATAAAAAAACTAAACGATATCGCAAATATGACAGTATACCCTGTAAATTCATTTAATCTCGAAATAACATATCCGGCAAATAACGGACCAGTCATTCCCCCAAAAGACTGAAGAACCCCCAAAAACCCATTAAAAAAATCTCTAGTTTCTGGCTCAGTAATTTCAAATGTCAGCACATTGTAAGCTAACCAGTAGAACCCATAACCAACACCTAATAATGATCCGAGCAATATATTGAATTCTGCCGCTTTTTCTCCAATGATTAAAACAGACAAGAAAAACACTGAAAGCACAATTACTCCTGTACGTAATACAATAACCCGATCAATCTTCTTAGCACACTTCCCAGCCAAAATAAAAGTGATTGGTTGCATGATATATATACTTAAATTATAAAGAGCTATGTCAGTATAACTATTAGACTGTTTCCATAAATAAATGTTTACAAAAGTACTCGACAGAAAAATCCCTAACGAGTATAGCCCACCTATAAGTAGTAAGAATATTAAGTCTTTAGATACATCCTCTTCTTTTAACCACGCCTTTAACATTCTAAGCATAATTGTATATCTCCTTTAACCATCTGTCCTTAGTGTAATCAGAACAATTCGAGATATACAAAAAGAAGGATACAGAACTTAATCTGTATCCTTCTCTACATTAATTAATTATTTAGCAGCTTCATAACGCTTAGAAACTTCATCCCAGTTTACTACGTTCCAGAATGCCTTTGCATAATCAGGACGACGGTTTTGGTAATTCAAATAGTAAGCATGTTCCCAAACGTCCAGACCAAGGATTGGAGTTTTCCCTTCCATAATTGGAGAGTCTTGGTTAAGTGTATTAATAACTTCAAGTTGACCATTGTTAACAACTAGCCAAGCCCAACCTGAACCGAAACGTCCAAGAGCTGTTGCTTCAAATTTTTCTTTAAACTTGTCAAATCCACCAAATGTGTCTTCGATCTTAGAAGCTACTTCGCCTGTTGGCTCGCCTCCGCCATTAGGAGAAAGAATTGTCCAGAATAGGGTGTGGTTCGCATGTCCACCACCATTATTACGTACAGCTGTACGAATATCTTCTGGTACAGCTTCTAAATTGTTAGCAAGAAGATCTTCAACTGATTTGTCTTGTAAATCAGCATGTCCTTCAAGAGCGTTATTTAACTTAGTAACATAGGTGTTGTGGTGTTTCGTATGGTGGATGTTCATGGTTTCCTTATCAATAGTAGGTTCCAATGCATCGTAAGCATAAGGTAGTTCTGGTAGTTCAAATTTAGCCATGTTTAACTCCTCCTTTAATAATATGTACATTGTTAGGATTTTTATTATTACCCTATAACTGTACATTACCAAACCATTTTTTTTCTTGCAAATTATATGCATAGTAGGATGAAAAATATTCAGTTCATTTTTGCCATCCGATATTATGCATTCCCTGCATACATAAATTCAAACATAAAAAAAACAAGCATTACTTTGCTTGTTAGAAAATGGTGGCTCGGGACGGAATCGAACCGCCGACACACGGATTTTCAGTCCGTTGCTCTACCGACTGAGCTACCGAGCCATAATTAATTTAATTTTATAAGTTATTTCTTTTTCATGATCTTCCTTCAAAAGATTTTCTGTAATGTCATTTGGACGTTCCATTTCATTCTAAATATGTAATGGAGGAGGAGGGGGGATTTGAACCCCCGCGGGCGGTGAAGCCCCTGTCGGTTTTCAAGACCGATCCCTTCAGCCGAACTTGGGTACTCCTCCGAAATACAAATGGTGGACCCTGCAGGACTCGAACCTGCGACCGATCGGTTATGAGCCGATAGCTCTAACCAGCTGAGCTAAGGGTCCAACATGGGGCGGCTGATGGGGATCGAACCCACGAAATGCCGGAACCACAATCCGGTGCGTTAACCACTTCGCCACAACCGCCATAATTGGAAAGTATTAAATTGTATTATGTAGTTTCATTTTGTTCAAAAAATACTAATTCCGATTATAGA
Organism: Halobacillus seohaensis; assembly: GCF_042663045.1. Taxonomy (NCBI): domain Bacteria; kingdom Bacillati; phylum Bacillota; class Bacilli; order Caryophanales; family Bacillaceae; genus Halobacillus; species Halobacillus seohaensis. Next base: position 338,441 of record NZ_JBHSZV010000004.1, read on the forward strand.
ATTTGCATCTGATGAAACTCATTTAATACTTAGTAGTAGCGGCGGAGGGGATCGAACCCCCGACCTCACGGGTATGAACCGTACGCTCTAGCCAGCTGAGCTACACCGCCAAAGTAATAATTAATCGTCGTTTTTCAATGAAGCGACGCAAATAAATATATCATGGTTTGCGAAAACTGTCAACGTTTTTTTATATCGCTTTTTCGACAACAAGATTAATATAGCATGACCTGATTATAGTTTCAATAGTTTTTTATATTTTTCTTAAGAAAAATATGAGTCGCCGTCAATTAATGACAGCGACTCAAGTTACTAAAGACTTTCTTTTTCGCCTAGAACTTCTTCTGCAATATTTACAGCATGGTCTCCAATACGTTCTAAGTTACTAATCATATCCACAAACACAATTCCGGCTTGACCTGTACAAACTCCCTCATTCATACGAATAATGTGTTTTTTACGGTACGTTCTTTCCATACGATCTAATTCATTCTCTTTTTGAACTACGGAAAGAGCTTCTTCACGATCCATGAACTCTAAAGATTTCGTCGCTTGTTTCACTGTCATAAGCGTTAAATCAAACATTTCATTCAGATCATCAATCGCCTGTTCTGTCAGCATAACTTTATTTGAGTTTTTGTAATCAATTAATTCAATAATATTTTCAAAGTGGTCTCCAATTCGCTCGATATCACGTACAGAATCCATCAAGGCTGTATGCTTATGACTATCTTCATCCGATAGTTGAGCTTGAGAAAGATCCACTAAATAGTCAGTGATTTTTCTATCTAAATTATTCAAGGCTTCTTCTATTTGCATCGCTAACTCTGAGTGTTTTGGCTGCTTATTATTTAAATATAAACTTGTTTCTTCTAATCCTTTATAAGCATACTCACCCATACGAATTACTTCTACTTTCGCTTGATCTAATGCCAAGGATGGGGATTGTTCTATAAAAATCGGATCTAAATGCTGTGGCTTATATTCAATTTCCGAATCTTCCCCTGGTACCATCCGCATTACAATCCAAGCTAGTAAAGCTATAAATGGAAATTGAACAATTGTATTTACAATGTTGAAAGAACCATGGGCAAAAGCAATCGTCATCTCTGGATTAAGGTCTAAAGTGACTCGTAACCAGTCCACGAAAGCATTAAATGGCACTAAGAATATTAAGAATACAGCTGCACCGAGTACGTTAAATATAACATGAGCAGCTGCAGCACGTTTAGCACCAACACTTGCCCCAATAGCAGCCAGAACTGCTGTAATAGTAGTACCAATATTATCACCAAAGAGGACAGGTAAAGAAGCCTGTAGATCTACTAAACCTTCACCATATAACTGCTGAAGTATACCTATTGTTGCACTAGAACTTTGAACAATAACTGTAAATAATGTTCCTATAACAACTCCGAGAACAGGATTATCACTCATACTAACGGTCAAGTCCTGAAATGCTTCTAAACTACGAAGCGGTTTCATTCCTCCACCCATAACGTCTAATCCATAGAAAAGAGCACCTAATCCAAAGAACAATTGTCCAAAATTATTTACTTTTTTCTTCTTGAAGAAGAATAACATAAATGCACCAACAGCAAGTATTGGCAATCCATAAGCCCCAATATCAATTCCTATTATAAATGCAGTAACAGTTGTACCTATGTTAGCACCCATTATAACGCCAATAGCTTGTCTAAATGTCATGAATCCAGCGTTAACTAAACCGACTGTTAGCACCGTAGTAGTTGAACTACTTTGTACTAATACTGTAACAAATATACCTGCTAAGACACCCATGAATGGATTACTAGTAAACTTATCTAAAATTTCTCTTAAACGATCGCCCGCTGTACGTTGGAGGCCATCTGCCAAATATTTTAGACCAAAAAGGAAAATACCTAGACCACCAATGAATTCAAATATCATCTGTTGAACATCGATTTCCAAAGTTTCTACACCCTTTCCTCATCCAATTTTTTAATTTCTCTATATAACACCTATCCCATTATTGACGATCATAAAATGCTTTGTAAAGAAGAATTAAAAATCTTAACATTAAATTTACATTCGAGTTAATTTGACTCTATGTTTCTTTATTCCTCTTGCTAATTTAACCAATTGTCGATTAATATAGAGTCGATGATTGTAAAGGAGTTACGTAATTATGAGCAAAACACAACAATTAATAAAAAGCTTTTATCACATGAAAATGCTCTCAGCCTTTCGCGTTCAACCTATGGGAAAAGCTATTAGCTATTTATTTTTCTTAAGTTTAGTTGTACTAATACCTGTACTCATTAGTTCTATTTTCACGTATTTAATTTCAAACAAACAATCAACGATAGTTGACGGAGTATCCAGCGGTGTTTTTCTGGTGATTTTTTTGCCGTTTATATATTTTATCATTGCGCTTATTTTGTTTATCTACGTCTCCTTACTTGCTAGTATGGCTTTAGGTTACGCTCGTATTCGAACAATTAAAGCAGACTATAAGCAATTATGGAATATTTCTGCGTTTTCCATTACTGCCCCAACCTTGGTCCTTGTATTAGTGGAATCTTTCTTCTTTTCCGGTTCTTGGCTATTTTATTTATACATCTTTTCATCCTTTGTTTATCTAGGATTACCTCTGAAGTATTTACCAAAAAAGATATAATAAACAGCGAGGGTTTCCATGAAGGAAACCCTCGCTGTTTATTATATCTTTTTCACTAAAATTCTTGTGCCATCAACAGCAGTTACTTTAACCGCATCACCTTTGTGGATCCATTGTCCATTTGATATAGCACTATATTCCTCATCATCAATTTGAATGGTTCCCACTGGTCTCATATCGGTTAGTGCTTTTCCGTTACGTTGAACAAGATCAGAATAAGTCTCCTTCATAGAATTGTATCCCATTTCTGAAGATAATTGGTCATTTAAAGCTATTTTTGTCCACATCTCACGTCGTTTAAATACCTTTAAGAACATAAATGAAGCAGCACCACCAATTAATACACCAATAACGCTATATAAACCGGTAACCCAATCAGGTGCACTAAACCCAACAGCTATGATCATTGCTGTTGCTCCGATTGTTGCTAATGTACCATCATTTACAATCTTGCCATCAATAATAATTAACGTAAGTCCTAATAAATAAACAAACATCATAATAGCAAACATGTCAGGTGTTAAAAATGAATAAAAGTAAATCGTAATAAAGCTAAAACCTAAAAGACCTAAAAGACCGCGCATGTTAACAAGGAGCTCACCAATGAGAAACATCGTACCAAATAATGTAATAAGCAGGACTATCCAATCGTAAGATAATAAATCCATATTCCCTCACCCTTTCCTCTTTATTTATTACGTATGAAGAACTAATATGTTTCAAACAAATTGTAAAGTTTCCTTTCCCACTATCCTCATGATATAATTTTTCAAGCTAACCGTACAATCTTAGCTTTATCAAACAAACTTCAATAAAGAATCGGTTAGTTTTAATTTACTATACTTCTCTTTTACACTCTAACCCTTTATAATAAAGGGTGGTATTTATAAGAAGCTTTTTTCAGATATAAAGGAGCGATTTATTAATGACAATAACTCACAGAAAAGATACTCGACCTGTTAAAGTCGGTGATTTAACTATAGGTGGGGCTGATCAAGTTGTGATTCAGTCAATGACGACAACAAAAACCCACGATGTTGAGGCTACTGTAGCTGAAATCCTTCGATTAGAAGAGGCAGGTTGTCAAGTTGTTCGTGTAGCTTGTCCAGATGATCGGGCAGCAGATGCTATTCCAGAAATTAAAAAGCGGATTAACATTCCTCTAGTTGTTGATATTCATTTTGATTATAAAAAGGCTTTAAAAGCAATTGAAGGCGGAGCCGATAAAATCCGAATCAACCCAGGGAATATTGGTAAGCGTGAAAAAGTAGAGGCTGTTGTCGAAGCAGCTAAAGCGAAAGGGATTCCCATTCGTATTGGTGTTAACGCTGGTTCACTAGAGCGACATATTATTGAAAAATATGGCTATCCCACGGCTGATGGAATGGTAGAAAGTGCACTTCATCACATCAAGATTTTAGAGGATCTTGATTTCCACAATATTATTGTTTCATTAAAAGCATCGGATGTTAAATTAGCCATCGAAGCATACGAAAAAGCTGCAGAAGCTATTTCGTACCCTCTACACTTAGGTATTACTGAAGCAGGCACTTTATTTGCCGGAACTGTAAAAAGTGCTGCTGGATTAGGTGCGATTCTAAGTAAAGGTATTGGAAATACACTTCGTGTTAGTTTAAGTGCCGACCCTGTAGAAGAAGTTAAAGTTGCTAAAGAATTACTAAAATCATATGGTCTTGCATCTAATGCAGCTACACTGATTTCTTGTCCAACATGTGGCCGAATAGAAATTGATTTAATTTCTATTGCTAATGAAGTTGAAGAGTATATTCAATCCATTAAAGCCCCAATTAAAGTGGCTGTGCTTGGATGTGCTGTGAATGGTCCAGGCGAAGCAAGAGAAGCGGACATTGGAATTGCAGGGGCTCGAGGTGAAGGTCTCCTCTTCCGTCATGGAGAAATCATCCGTAAAGTTCCTGAGGATATTATGGTCGATGAACTTAAAAAAGAAGTAGATAAATTGGCAGAAGAACATTATGAGAAAGAACGAAAAGAAAAAGAAGAACAAAACGCATAATAAAAAGGTGGACCTAAGTGGTCCACCTTTTTATTTAAATCATTTGGGTTACTGGTGCTAAAAATACCGAGAATAGGATGGAAACAACACTAATAATTATCGCCATGTTTCCTAAGGTATCAGCTCCACGTCTCTTACCAATAATCCCTAATACTATCCCTACAATACCAAGTAAGAATGGTGCGAAGAAAAACGAAAGAATCGCAGCGCTTAAAGCCACCCACGCCATCCCCACTTTTACTTCTCCATCCATTTTTGTCTCTGATTCTTCAGAACGTATAGGCTCATTCATTGGCATTGTTGCTTCTTGTGCAAACTCTTCATCATAACTCTCACCGTATCCTGGCTGATTAGCTACTCTTTCTACTTCAGTAGAATGTTTCACTTCTCCATCTTGCTCTGGGTTTACCTCTTCTCGATCTCTTACAGATTTATTTGATTCATCCATATAAATCCCTCACTTTCTGTTTTGAGATCAATTTTAGTATGTGGAAAACCGTACTTTTTTAGTGAGGTATTTAATGGGAAGTATTCTAAAAACAAAGCAAAGTGCCTGATACATAAGACGCAGAAAAACTTTACAAAAGGTTAATTCGCAGTTGCAAGAGCTTCATAGGCATTCTTTTTGGACTGAATTTCCTTTGCATACCAACTTTTAGCATCACCATTTTCATCAATATAATTTTCTAACCCTTTGATACCACGATGATATGCGGTTAATGCTTTATTCCAGTCATTGTATTTCTTATATAGATAATCCAAATAAACAACAGATAATTGCATAGAATAATACGGATCAAATAATAACTTTTCTTTATACGGTATTTGTGCCATTTCTGCAACCCAAGGCGCTGTATTTTTCATAAACTGTCCCATTCCGTAAGCACGTCCATACTCGGTTTTTGGACCTACAAGATTCGGATCAAATGTATCTCCTGTCTCCACCTTTAATAATTCATACACTAAGACAGGATCCAATTCATATTTTTCTGACTGTTTCACTAAAAATATGGCCCATGATTTTTTAAACTCTCCATTACTGTCTTCATATAAAATATTCGCTTTTTCTTCAATATTAGACCAGTTTTCAAAATCATTACTCTTCGAATCAGTGGAACGAGAAGATACATATTCATAATCTGATTGAAGTTTTTCAATTTTATCGGATAACTGTTTATTTTTTTTTGTTAATAAACGGTTATCCTTCTCTTTATTAAAATGAACGATTAAAACAGAACCTGTAATTAAAATAATAGTTAAACTTAGTTGAATAAACATCATTACTGCTTTCAATTTTCTCTCACTCCTTCAATTACAATCATCATTGCACGTAAAGTACTTAAATCACATATCTAACCCCACCTCAATTCACAAGAATTATCTCCGAACGATTTTATCGCCCTTTACATAAGGTGTATTGAATAGAAAAAAAGGAGCTTAGATATATGATCAATATTGCCCAACAGTACATTACCCATAAAATGAAACATCTAACCGTTGATGAGCTAATTTCTTATAGTCAACAGTATAATATCCCCCTCACTAATGAAGAAGCAATGAAGGTGATTAGCGAACTAAGGAAAAATAAGGAGAATCCCTTCGATCCCCATGGCAGAAAAAAAATGCTTCGCAAGCTTGCAGCTATCACATCCGATCAAACAGCCCACTCAGTTGACTTGTTAATCCATAAATTTGCTAAACAATATGGTGTGGAGGAATGGTTACATTAAAAAGGAGAGTGCTTATATAAGCACTCTCCCGCTTTAGTGTTGTAGGATCTTTTCCTTTAACTCTTTATCAAATTGTCCCTCTTTAAGCATGTCGATTTCAAATTGATATGGAGGTTTTTTATTTTTCTTATCTTCCCCCACATAAGGCGTTTCAAGGATCTTTGGAGTGTCCTTAAATACTTCATGGTGGACTACTTGATGGAGTGCTTCAAATCCTATATGTCCGAATCCTATATTTTCGTGTCGGTCTTTTCCTGCACCTTGAATATTCTTACTATCATTGACATGTACCACTTTGATACGATCTAACCCTATAATTTGATCAAATTCTTCAAGAACCCCATCAAAATCCTCTACCACATTATAACCAGCATCATGAATATGGCAGGTGTCTAAGCAAACTGATAACTTCTCATTCAGCGTAACACCTTCAATGATTTTCGCTAATTCCTCAAAACTCCTGCCACACTCTGAACCTTTACCAGCCATAGTTTCAAGTGCAATTTGCACATTTTGGTCTTTGTGTAGTGCTTCATTTAGTCCTTCAATAATTTTATCAATTCCTTTATCAGCCCCTTGTCCAACATGAGAACCAGGGTGTAGGACGATTTGTTTTGATCCAATCGCCTCTGTACGCTCAATCTCACTTCTAAGAAAATCCACACCAAGCTGAAAAGTTTCAGGCTTCGTCGTGTTTCCAATATTGATGATATAGGGTGCATGTACGATAATATCATCAATACCATTTGCTTCCATATGATCCGTACCTGCTTCTATATTTAACTCCTCAATCGGTCGTCTTCTCGTATTTTGTGGTGCTCCTGTATAGACCATAAATGTTGATGCACCATAAGCAGCAGCTTCCTCACTTGCTCCAAGTAACATCTTTTTCCCCTTCATAGACACGTGCGAACCAATTTTAACCATGATCGGAAATCCCCTTTAACGCTTGTTACGAAAACTATTTCGCATAAGTTTTTTATAATTTTTATCTGCTTCTTGTTTCATTTTTTTCTTATAACCTGGCTTGACTTTCTTTGGTTTTTTTACCATATGTTTGGCTTTCTTTTCTAGATCTGATTCGTCTCGCGTACGAGTTCTTCTTTCTTTATAAGATTTAGCCTCTATCCACTCACCTTTTTTCACTTCATAAAAAGTAAATGACAATCCCCGTTTTTCGAGTTTTTCAATAAGTGGTAAATCTTCTTCAGTATATAAATTAATTGCCGTTCCTTCTAAACCTGCTCGAGCTGTTCGACCAACTCGATGAATATAAAATTCTTCTTCCTTAGGCATCCTCGCGTTAATTACATGGCTGACACCTTGTATATCAATTCCCCTTGATGCTAAATCAGTAGCGACAATATATTGATAGCGCAGACCTTGAAGCTCTTTTAGCATTCGTTTTCGTTCACGAGGACTAAGCCCACCATGGATGATACCTGTTTCTAAACCTCTATCTAATAGTTCATTAGCCAACTCATCCGCTTGTTCTTTTCCGTTTGCAAAAATTATAGCTAAATACGGCTGGATACTTTTAGAAATCTCTATGATTATGTCAGCAGGGTTTTTGTGCCTTAGTGCCACAAGTCGATGCTCCATTGATTCAGGTGATGGTTGGTTATCCTGTGTTTGGATATGAGTAGGATTTGATAAATATTTCTTGAGAAATGGCTGCAGTCTTTCTGGTATTGTTGCAGAGAAAACTAACATTTGTAAATCCTCATTCATTCGTAGGAGGATCTGGTCAACATCCTCAATAAAACCTAAGTCAAGCATTAAATCAGCTTCATCTAGAACAAACGATTTGGCCGAATGTAAATCAAGCGCTTCCTCCCTCACCATATCCAAGATACGACCTGGCGTTCCGACAACAATCTGTGGAGGATTTGAAGAAAGCTTGCCTGACATTTTTTTCTTGTCTGTTCCTCCAATGACTAAGCTTGAGCGCCAAGTCCCTTCTTTTCCAGCAAACTGGATGGCTTTCTTTACTTCCTCATAAATTTGCATAGCAAGCTCGCGTGTAGGTGCTGTGACAACAAACTGAACGTTTCTAGAGTCTTCATCAATTTGATTAAAAAGAGGGAGTAAATAAGCATGAGTTTTACCGGATCCCGTATGGGACTGTCCGATTATACTTTCTCCCCTTAATGCAGCAGGAATGACTTCTCGCTGAATAGGTGTTGGTTCGTTAAACCCTAATCCTTCTATCATTTGACCGATAATTGGACGGATGGCATATTCTTTAAATGTATGGTTACTCATAAACGTACTCCTTTAATGTATAATGTTCCTATTCTATTATAGTTCACCATGAATAGAATTGCACGATCTGAAGAGATTCTTTGTCATCTAAGTCATTACCCTTTATAATAGGTAATGAACGAAAGAGTCATCATTGTTAGTTTAGTTCGAAGAGGAGGATTTATGAAATGGAAGTCATAAAAATCGCCCCTCGCGGTTATTGCTATGGTGTGGTGGATGCTATGGTTATTGCTCAAAATGCGGCAAAAGATCCTAACTTACCACGTCCGATATATATTTTAGGAATGATTGTTCACAATACTCATGTTACAGATGCATTTGAGAGTGAAGGAATTATAACCGTTGATGGAAAAAATCGTTTAGATCTACTTGAAGGTATCCATGATGGAACTGTTATTTTCACGGCCCACGGAGTATCTCCAGAAGTTAAAGAACGAGCCAAGAGAAAAGGTTTAACTACTCTTGACGCTACTTGCCCTGATGTTACTAATACTCACAATCTGATCCGTGATCGCGTTTCAGAAGGTTATGAAATCGTCTACGTTGGTAAAAAAGGTCACCCTGAACCAGAAGGAGCAATGGGCGTTGCACCTGGTAAAGTTCACCTTGTTCAAACAGAGGAAGACGTAGAGGAACTTGAACTTGATCATGATAAGCTTATGATTACCAATCAAACGACTATGAGCCAATGGGACGTATATGACGTCATGGAAAGAGTAAAAGAAAAATACCCTCACGTGGAAAAACATCAAGAAATTTGTATGGCGACCCAGGTAAGACAAGAAGCTGTTTCTGAACAGGCTAAAGATGCCGACTTAACATTAGTAGTTGGGGATCCAATAAGTAATAACTCTAACCGACTCGCCCAAGTTTCTATTGAAATAGCAGGCACACAGGCCTATAGAATAGCAGATGTTACAGATATAGATCTTGATTGGTTAGATGGTGTTTCAAAAGTTGCCGTAACTGCTGGAGCTTCTACCCCTACTCCAATTACAAAAGAAGTCATTAACTTCATTGAACAGTACGACCCTGAAAATGAAGAAAGTTTGATTCTAGAATCAAAAGTAGAACAGAAGAAAATTTTACCAAAAGTAAGAGCAAAAAAGAAATAAAATTAGCGTAAAGGCCATTCGTTTCACATCGAATGGCCTTTATTTCATTTGAATCGATACGGCTCTGTATTAGATGCAGAAATTATAAATTTCACATCTGAAGCAAAGGACTCCTCTAATAAATTCTTTATTGCAGGACAGACCACCTTTTCTACATGATGCCCTGGATCAATTATAGCCAAACCATTCTCCATCGCTTCCTGAGCTAAGTGAAAAGTTGTATCTCCTGTAATATAAACATCTGCCTCTTTGCTGAGAGCATCACTCATATACTTCTCTCCACTTCCCCCAAGTAGCGCAACGCTTTGTACATATTTCTGATCGTCACCAACATAGCGAAGCTGAGGTACCGCAAATTTTTCTTTGACTAATTCACACAATTCACCTAGGCGAATTTGATTCTTTAGTCTTCCAATTCTTCCTATACCCATTGATTCTCCTTCGTTTAATAGAGGATATAAATCATATGCTGCTTCTTCATAAGGATGAGCCTCTGTCATTGCATTTAAAACTTTAGAAAGTTTTTCTTTAGGCAGGATCGTTTCGATTCGCTTTTCTTCTACTTTTTCAAGATTACCCTCATTTCCAATAAACGGATTCGTACCTTCCTGAGGCTTAAAGGTCCCTTCTCCTTCTACTTGATAGGTACAATGACTATAATCACCTATATGACCCGCTCCTGCCTCACTTATAGCATTCCTAACAAGATCAGAGTGACTATTTGGAACGTACAACGCAAGTTTGATGAAATTTTCTTTTTCTGTTTCTACTAATGGCGCTGTTTCCTCTATCCCAAGAAGCTCAGTCATCACATCATTTACTCCCCCTCGTGCAACATCTAGATTAGTGTGAGCTGCATATACAGAAATATTGTGTTGGATTAACTTTTGGATGGTACGGCCTTTAGCTGTATCCATATCAATTTGGCTTAGTTTCACAAATAATAAAGGATGGTGGGCAATGATTAAGTCAACATCTTGGCTAATAGCCTCGTCAACCACGTTCTCTAGAACATCTAGGCTTATCATCACCCTTTTTACTGACTGATTATAAGAACCTACTTGCAATCCTACATTATCCCAATCAAAGGCATAATGTGTAGGTGCGATTCTTTCTAATTGGTTTACTAAATCCGCTACTTTCACATCTTTACCCATTAGTTTAATACCTCCTCTATCCATCGAATCTCTCTTTCAAATGCTTTGATTTTTTCTCTATCAGGGTTAGTCGACTGCTGCATTTGTTTAATTATATTTAGTTTTTTATTTTTTGCATCTGTCCATTTCAACTGGAACGCAATACTTTTTTCTTTAAGTAAGTGAGGACCAAGCCACAATTGCTTTTCTAAACTGTTTTCATCATAATTTTCTCTACCATTCCCTTTATCCGCAACTAAAATTTCATAATAATGCCCATTCTCTTCTAGAATGGCTTCCTCTACCAAGTTATAGTCATTTGACATAAACCATTTTCGGATCGCCCGAGCCTCAATATTCGGCTGCACTACAATTCTGGATACACTTGTTAATGACATTTTGCCTTCTTCTAATATATTTGCAATTAAAGGACCACCCATTCCAGCAATAACAACTTGGGCTATTCGATCATCGATTACTTCTAATCCATTACCAAGCTTTACTTCGATTTGTTCTTCTAGCTCGTTCACACAAACTTCTTTCTTAGCACTAAGGTAAGGACCCTCATTTAATTCTCCCGCAATAGCAAAAGACTCAGGATTATCGTGGCACACATAACAAGGCAAATAGGCGTGATCTGACCCTATATCAGCAAAACTAATCGGCTTTTGTAAATAACGTGCTACCGTTTTTAAACGCTTCGATAGTTGTTGACCATTCATGCTTTTCTTTCCTCTCATAAAAAGAAAAGCTTTCTGAAAGTTGCCAGAAAGCTTTCCCTAAATTTATTGATGTTCTTCAGCTAACCACTTTGCTAAAGTTGCAGCATCATCACCGGTGTAGAGTCCTGCCGGCATTGCACCGCCGCCTTTACCATTTTCGATGATATCTTGAATTCCTGCAGCATCATATTTTGATCCAACTTCTTGAAGACTAGGACCGTTTTGCCCTTCTAGGTCTCCACCATGGCAACTTGAACATTGTTGCTGATACATTTCTTCAGGACCTGCTGCTGTTTCCTCAGTTTCTTCTCCGTCTTCTGCATTTTCAATTGCTTGTCTTTCATTAATTCCTACTGATGACACAACAATCATCACTAGAATTCCCAATACAGCAATAATTGCAAAAGGAATCACAGGGTTTCTTCTCATTAGTTGCATCCTCCTTATGTATCCCTTAAAGTTTGATAAATGTCTAACAGACTATATATATTTTACTTGAAAATCTCTTTATAGGAAAGGGAAATCATGAAAACTTACAAAACTATTGTAATCCCGAGAATGACAAGTACTAATAAACTTAAGGCTTGAAGATATCTGTACTGTTTCAACCGACCTAATAAAAACCAAAATATACAATGAGCACCTACTAACACATATACAATAAAATTAGTTGCACCCCAATAACCAGCCACATGAACAGTGAGTAGTAATAATAGAAACAAAAGAATCAGGATTGAAAAGTGAATATATAATTTAATATAGCAAAATACGTATCGATAGGCTATGAAAGCGATGCCAACAAATAACGACAAAAGACCTGTTTGCAATATTATACCCAGTTCAGTAAAATAAATGACAAGAAATGAAAATGGTACCAACATTAGGATAACACTTACATAACCGTATACTAGAGGGTTATTATTTGACTCAATCCGATTAGTCGATGCCTCTTCTGTGATCTCTTCACCTTCTGTATAGAGTGCCAAAAGAAAGTTACAATATTCAGCCGGTAACAATTTATTTTGCTTCCAGTAGTAAATCTCTTTCACTATTATTTCTGTCCGATGGTCCAATGGGCAATCACCTCGAAACAATTGATAAAAATTTAGGGACCTAGTTGGCCCCTAAATTTTACAAAGGTTAAATGTTACTCCATAAAGTCTTTTAATCGTTTGCTTCGACTAGGATGTCTAAGTTTCCTTAATGCTTTTGCTTCGATTTGTCGAATACGTTCACGCGTTACACCAAAAACTTTTCCTACTTCTTCAAGTGTGCGCGTGCGTCCATCATCTAGACCAAAACGCAGTCTCAAAACATTTTCTTCACGATCAGTTAACGTATCTAAGACATCTTCAAGTTGCTCTTTGAGTAATTCATAGGCCGCATGATCGGAAGGAGAAGTAGCTTCTTGATCTTCAATAAAATCACCAAGGTGGGAGTCATCCTCTTCACCAATCGGTGTTTCTAAGGATACAGGCTCTTGAGCAATTTTAAGAATTTCACGAACTTTGTCTGGTGTTAATTCCATATCTTGTGCAATTTCTTCAGGAGTAGGTTCCCGTCCTAAGTCTTGAAGTAATTGTCTTTGTACCCGAATCAGTTTATTGATTGTTTCTACCATATGCACAGGAATTCGTATTGTACGTGCCTGGTCAGCAATCGCACGAGTGATAGCTTGCCTAATCCACCATGTAGCATACGTACTAAATTTATACCCTTTGCGATAGTCAAACTTCTCTACTGCTTTAATAAGTCCCATGTTTCCTTCTTGAATTAAGTCTAAGAATAACATGCCACGGCCAACATACCTTTTAGCAATACTTACAACTAGTCGTAAGTTTGCTTCAGCTAAATCACGCTTTGCTTCCTCTTCGCCTTCTTCAATTCTTTTAGCTAAGCTGATTTCATCTTTAGCGGCAAGTAGATTAACCCGACCAATCTCTTTTAGGTACATACGAACGGGATCGTTAATTTTCACTCCAGGCGGCACACTTAGATCATTTAAGTTAAACTCTTCTTCTTTATTTAATTGTTGCATACTAGGATCTTGATCAGAATCACCAATCACCTCTACACCTTGTTCATTTAGGTGCTCATAGTATTCATCCATTTGATCTGAGTCTAACTCAAAGCTAGAGAGCTTATCAGCTACCTCTTCATAAGCAAGAATCCCTCGCTTCTTACCCATTTCAAGTAACTGTTCTTTTGCTTGCTCTAACGTTAATTCACTTTCATTTTCTTTAGAACGTGATGGCTGTTTTTGCTTGTCCGCCATGAGTCCCCCTCCTTCCAACTATCCATACCAAGTTAATGAGTGTTTTTCAACTCTTTTTTTCGTCTCAAAATTTCCATTGCAATCTCTGCAGCTTTAATTGGATCATCATGCTGTTCTGCTCTTTTTTGTTCTGCTTCTAAGCTTTTTATATCCGTTCGATCCATGCTCTCTATTCGAATTCGATGAATATAGTCTGCTAACTCCTGATCAGTAATCTCTTCTTCTGCGCTAGGTGACATTGTTAATTGTATGACCAAGTTTTTTAATGATTGATCTTCGATGCGTTCAACAAACTGACTAACATCAGGTTGGTGACCATCTTCATAATATGCATATAAGTGCGTTACAATTACTTGATGCTCAGAAATATTAAAAGCGCCACCTAATTCCTCTTGCACTTTATCAGCAATAACTTGATTTTTCAACATAATTGCAATTAACTTTCTTTCCGCATTGTGAAAGGCCGGTAACAGTTTTTGATGTACTGAATGAGACTCAAAGGAACGATTTTGTCTACTGTTATTTTTAGTACCTTGCCCATCTTTTGACGTAACGCGTTTTCTTAAATTTTCAACTTCATCTTTCAGTGTTTCAACTGATATTTGAAAATTAGTAGCTAACTCATTTAAATAGTGTTCTCTTTCAATGGCACGATCTAACTGTGCTACCTCCTGTAATACCTTTTCGATATAAGCAATGCGATCTCCTTCTAATTGCAGATTATAATTTCTGCGAAGGTAATTTATTATAAATGATGTATAAGGATCACTTGCTTCTATAATTTCTTTTTTGAAGCGATCTCCACCAAATTTTTTAATATAATCGTCTGGATCCATACCTTCTGGTAAGCGCGCCACATTTGTTTGGCATCCTGTTCGCTTTAGGATTTTAGCTGCTTTAACTGCCGCGTTTGTCCCTGCTTCATCTCCGTCGTAACAAATAATCACTTGATCAGCATAACGTTTAATTAATTGTGCTTGAACTTCTGAAACGGATGTACCCATTGTGGCCACACCATTTTCAACACCAGCTTGTTCGGCTGAAAAAACATCAGCATAACCTTCAAATAAAAGTAATGTCTTCGTTTTTCGAATAGCTGATCGAGCTAAATAAAAGTTGAACAGCAACTTACCTTTTTGAAAAAGATCTGTTTCAGGGCTATTCAAATATTTGGGTTCCTGCTCACCTAACGATCTACCAGCGAAAGCTACAGTTTTACCAAGATGATTTCGAAGCGGAAATATAATTCTCCCTCGAAATCGATCAAAATATTCTCCTTGATTGTTAACATTTAATAAGCCTGCTTTTACCATGGTTTGTGGATGAAAACCTTTCTTTTCTAAGAAAGTAACAACAAACTCTTGGGATGTTGGAGAGAAGCCTAGTTGATGTTTATAAATTGTTTCTTCTGTGAAGCCACGATCAAGGAGATACTGTAAAGCTTGCTTTCCTTCCTTTGAATGACGCAATAAATGGTTGTATAGCTTAGTCAACCATTCGTGCGCTTCTAAAATACTTTGAGATTCGGGATCTTGTTGTTTAGTAGGTTCTTCGTTAAACTGTTCAGGTAAGGAGTGCCCTGTTCTTTCAGCTGTTTTATGAACAGCTTGAAGGAAATTGTACCCTTCAATTTCCATTAGAAATGTGTAAACATTCCCACCTTTTCCACAACCAAAACAGTGAAAAATCTGTTTATCACTAGAGACTGAAAAAGAAGGAGTATTTTCCCCATGAAAGGGACACAAACCAAAATAATTCCGACCTTGGCGCTTTAATTTAACATATTCACCAACCACATCTGCTATATCCACTGATTTTCTAATCTCATCTACCGTTTCTTCTGGAATGTGTCCAGCCATTTTTATCACCATACCAGTAAATAAAATTTGTTACATTCCCTTTAATTCTTCATGATTTTCTAGTAAGTCAATCAAAGCGCCCGAAAAATTCTTGCGATCTTGACTGGTAAACGCTTTGGGAATTTTCCACTTTCGTTTCCGTTTCATAGTTTGTTGTCGGAGATGCTTCTGATTCATGATATCAGCAGCTTCCCCTTCTTTTATCAGTTTACCTCTTGGGGTAACAACGTAAACCCGTTGTGATGTTAGTAATATAGCCAAAGAATAATCTTGTGTAATTACAATATCTCCAGGTTTCACCTAATTTAAAATAAAAAGATCACTGATTGTGAACTATTATCAAAAAAAATCTAATTTTCCCCATTCAATTCAGGTTTAAAATGATTAACTATGGCAACAAACTTAGGGTCTATATTGAAATTGAAACAAACCAGCAGTGATTCACTTTGAACAGGACAACTATCGGCATTTACCCATATACTTGTATTTATTTTGGTATATTTCAGTATTTCTACAATAATCGTTAGATTCCTGCTCATTTCTTAATGTTTTATTTTTCTGAAAAGTAAATCCCTAAGTATAACAATATGATTATTTTTACACAAATAACAATTATAATACATTGGTTCACAAAAATCTATACTTTTTTTAGTTATTTCCCAAGAAAAGTCGCGCTTTAATTTTGAAAAGCGCGACTTCCCTTATTTAGCTAGGATTTTCCCTCATTTTATTTACTATTACATTAGCAGTTTCCTCAACAGCTTTATGGGACACATCAATGACCTGACATCCAATTCGTTCTACGACTGCATTGAAATGTTCAATTTCTTGTTCAATTCGATCAATATTTGCATAGCTTGCCTCTTCACCTAAACCAAGAGATTTAAGGCGTTCCTTACGTATATCATTCAGCTTCTCAGGACTAATTTTCAAACCAATACATTTACTAGGAGCTACTTTAAATAATTCCTCTGGTGGATCTACTTCTGGAACTATGGGCACATTAGCTACTTTTAACCGCTTGTGGGCTAAGTACTGTGAAAGAGGTGTCTTTGACGTTCTGGATACTCCAATGAGTACAATATCAGCTTTTGTAATTCCTCTTGAATCTCTTCCATCATCATATTTAACTGCAAATTCTATAGCTTCGACTCTCTTAAAATAATCTTCATCCAATTTATGCACTAATCCTGGTTCTAATCGAGGATCGGTTTTGAGGTACCTCTGCATTGCTTCCATCATCGGTCCCATAATATCAATACACTCAAGATTATATTCTTCTGCTCTCTTTAATAAGTATTCTCTGAATTCAGGTATAACAAGGGTGAAACCAATCATTGCATTGTACTCTCTCGCTTGAGCGATTGTTTCGTTTATCGTTCCCCTATCTTCAACATAAGGAATTCTTTGAATTTCAAAAGGTCCATCATCAAATTGACTTAGTGCGGCTTTTACAACAAGTTCCGCTGTTTCGCCTACCGAATCAGAAAGTATATAGATTAAAGGTTTACTCACGGCTTTTCCCCTCTCCTTCTTGAAAGGAACGAATCAGAGATGTTGATCGGTTGCTAACTCAACTAATGCTTTAGTAACGCTGGTTTTTGTTAACCTACCAACAACCTCCAATCCTTTCTCAACTTTTTTTACAACTGGAAGACCATCGATTTGCTTTTCTATCAGTTTTTGTGCTGCATCCAATAAAAGATCATCTTTTTCGCAAATGGAAATATTCGGCATTCTTGTCATAATAATATGAACAGGAACGGAAGTTAAGTCTTGATTCCCAATACTTGCACGAAGCAAATCTTTCCGAGATAGAACTCCAACAAGTAACGCTTTTTCACTTATGACAAAAAGCGTTCCTACATCTTCAAGAAACATTGTACAAATAGCGTCGTAAGCTGAAACATCCTCTTCAACAACTACAGGCAATGCCTGATATTCATAAACTTTGAATTTCTTTAGTTTCTCAGTTAATAGTTCAGACCCCGTTTTTCCTGTATAAAAATATCCCACGCGTGGGCGAGCATCCAAAAATCCAGCCATTGTTAATATAGCCAAGTCTGGCCTCAAGGTAGCCCTAGTTAAACTTAGTTGTTCAGCTATATTTTCCCCTGTTATCGGTCCGTTATCTTTAACAATCTGGATGATATGTTCTTGTCTGTTGGACAGTTCCATTCTTTCACCACCTAATCACCAACTGTGACATACTATTTAACTATTATATCTCATTTATTTTATTAGGTAAAAGAACGGTGCTTAATATTGTTGTTTCCATTGAATAGCATTCAAGTCTGCAAAATCTAATATATCACTAGCGATTTGTGTTAATAGTCCTAAGCGATTGGAACGAACATCATGGTCCTCCGTCATAACCATCGTTTGATCAAAGAAGAAATGAATAGGCTCTGCTAATTGAGATAACAGTTGTAAGGCCACTTCAGGCTTCCCTGATTGTAATAAGGTTTGATATTCCTCATGAATATCTTGATAAACCTGATAAAGATTACTTTCACTTTCATTTTCAAATAAAGAGGGGATAACATGAGTACTTTCAGACTTTTTCGCTAAATTCAACACACGCCCTAATGCTTCATAAACTGTTTTAAATTGTGGATCATTTCGTTTATTTGTTAATAAGTTTGCTTTTATTAAGGTAACAGGAAACGCTTGAATTCCATTAGCTAATACCGCTTCAATAACATCTGGATCTATCCCTTTATCCTTTAATAAATAAGAAGCACGAGTATTAAAAAACTCATGAACATCTTGAGTTATAGATTTTTTTTCGATCGTTGGTAAGTTAAGTTCAAAGTAATAATCAATAACATAATCCACTAATTCTTCTACATTTAAAGACCAGTGGTATTCTTTTAGTATTTGTAATATACCTAGAGACTGCCTTCTTAGACCATAAGGATCTTGGGAGCCGGTTGGTTTATTACCTATAGCAATTGAGCCAACAATAGTATCAAGTTTATCTGCAATACTCACTATGGAACCAATCACTGACTTCGGAAGTTCTCCATGGGCCTGTCGAGGCATATAGTGTTCGTTAATAGCTACCGCAACTTCTTCTTTTTCCCCAAAAATTCTTGCATACTTTTCTCCCATGATCCCTTGGAGTTCTGTAAATTCATCCACCATATGAGTGACTAAGTCAAACTTACTTAACTCTGCTGTTCTAAGCGCCATAATCTGTTCCTGATTGCTTATTTCAAGCTGTTCAGTGATATATTGTGTTAAAGACTTAATTCTTTCTACTTTATCAGCTAACGTACCCAGTTCCACTTGGTATACCATACGTTGAAGTTTTTTTAATTTTTGATCAAGAGAACCGTTTTGATCTTCTTTATAAAAAAATTGTGCATCTGATAGACGAGCTTTTAAAACTTTTTCATTCCCTCGTGAAACGGTCTCTAAGTACTGATCATTTCCGTTACGAACGGCTACAAAATAAGGAAGCAGTTCACCATCCTTTGTACGAACCGGAAAATACCTTTGGTGCTCTTTCATAGATGTTATTAAAGCCTCTTCAGGGACCTCAAGAAACTCTTCACTAAACGTTCCACTAAACACCGTAGGGTATTCTACTAAATGAGTGACTTCATTTAATAACTCACTGTCTTTTAGAATAACCCATCCCTTTAAATCCTCTAAATGGTTTAGTTGTTTTTCAATCATTGACTTACGTTCGTCTTTATTAGCTATAACATATTCACTATTCATAATCTGTTCATAATTTGCCGCACGATCAACAGTTGTTTCTGAACCTAGAAAACGATGGCCATACGTCACATTATTTGTTTGAACATTTTCGATTTCAAATGGAATAACTTCGTTGTCGTATAACGCCACAATCCATCGAATAGGACGAACAAATCGGAGGTTATAGCTACCCCACCGCATATTTTTAGGAAAATTTAAACTTAATAGTACATGTTTGTAATCCCTTAATAATTCACTTGTTTCTTTTCCCTTTATAAACTTTCTAACGTGTACATATTCAACACCTTTGACTTCTTTAAAATAAATATCTTCAACATTTTGTCCTTGCCCTTTAGAAAAGCCAACCGCAGCTTTAGACCATTCACCTTCTTCATTAAGCGCAATTTTCTTTGCAGGTCCTTTTGCTTCTTCTTCAATATCCGGTTGCTTATCTTTCACACCAAAAATTTGTAGAGCCAAACGTCGCGGAGTAGCATACCCTCTAACAGCCTCATAAGGAATACGCTGCTCATCAAGCCACTTTTCTGTATTTGTTTTTAATTGTTCCAACCCGTCATCAATAAATCTAGCAGGTATTTCTTCTAGTCCAAGTTCAAATAAAACTGTTTTACTCATGAGATGACTCCCCTTCCTTAAGCATTGGAAATCCTAACCTTTCTCTTTCCTCAACATAAGCTTTCGCAATGGAGCGAGCAAGGTTTCTTACTCTGGCAATATATCCGGTTCGTTCTGTTACAGAAATCACACCTTTTGCGTCCAATAAATTAAACGTGTGTGAACATTTAAGTACATAATCATAAGCTGGAAAAACAAGACTCTTCTCCATAATTCTTTTTGCTTCATTTTCATAAGTTGTAAATAAATCAAATAGCATATCATCATTCGACTCTTCAAAAGTGTATACTGAATGTTCATACTCTGGTTGTGAGAATATGTCTCCTACCGTAACACCATTGGTCCATTCTAGTTCAAACACATCTTCTTTATCTTGGATATAAGAAGCTAAACGTTCTAAACCGTAAGTAATTTCAGCAGACACAGGACGTGCTTCTAGGCCACCAATTTGCTGGAAATAGGTGAACTGAGTAATTTCCATTCCGTCTAACCAAACTTCCCATCCTAACCCTGCAGCTCCAAGGGTAGGGTTCTCCCAATTATCTTCCACAAATCGAATGTCATGTTTAGCGGGATCAATACCTAAAGCTTTTAAAGAATCCAAATATAACTCCTGAATGTTATTTGGAGAAGGTTTCATAATTACTTGGAATTGATGATGCTGATACAATCGATTAGGGTTTTGACCATAGCGTCCATCTGATGGTCTCCTTGAAGGCTCTACGTAAGCCACATTCCACGGTTCAGGTCCAAGACTTCTTAATAAAGTCATTGGAGACATAGTCCCCGCACCTTTTTCAACGTCATAGGCTTGCATAAGTAAGCAACCTTCGTTGGACCAATGGTTCTGCAAAGTTAATATCATTTCTTGAATGTTCATAAATACCTACCTCCTAGTTAATAAAGCATAAAGAAACCCCGTCTCTATGCCTATAAGACATAGGGACGGGGTTTCCGCGGTTCCACCCTATTTGCTTTCATGATTGAAAGCCACTTTAAACGGATATTGCTCCAGACTGCCTTCATCGCTATATGCCGCTCGAATCCCACCATCACGAGCTCTCTATTAACATATGGAACGATTACTACTTCCCTTCAACACAATCATTATTGGTAAATAAATCTTACTGAATCATTACTCGTTTGTCAATTATTATCCTTAAACAAATCGATCTGTTTAAGAAACTTCTTCGATTTCAAGAAATAGCCCCCATAGCGATCATAATACTCATCCATGAGAAGACGTAATTTATTTTTATTTTCCTCTTTCATAGAAATTTGTCCCAACCTTTTCACATCCATATGTAAAAATAAACGCAATAATTTTGATAAAGGCTCAGTTAAGCCGTAGGAATGTGGGTCTATATGCTTGCAACGAAAACATAAATACCCTCCCTCTGCAACAGAGAAGGCAAATGGTCCCGTTTCGTTTCCACAATTCGTACATGCATCTACTTTAGGAGCGAATCCGGCTTTGCGGTACAATTTCAATTCATACATCATTACTAGTATTTCACAGTCTTTACCTTCATCCATCCAAACCAATGTCTGAAGTAATTGTTCATAAATAAAAGGATCAGGATGTTTTTCATCAATGAGTTTGTCTGATAGTTCAGCTAAATAAGAAGCATATGCTGTCTTGATAATGTCTTCTCTAATCGAGCGAAGAGAGCTGAGCATTTCCCCTTGACTCATCGATCCTAACCCTGATCCAATATGAATCAAAAATTGTCCATGGATAAATGGTTGCGTAATGGAGGACATACGGCTTTTTGGTTTTTTTGCCCCTCTGACCATAACGCCAATTTTCCCTTTTTCTCTAGTTAGTAATGTCACGATCTTATGCGTTTCGCCGTAATCTCTTGTACGGATGACAATGCCTTCTACTTTTTCTAACACAAAGCAATTCACCTGCTCTTGTAATTACGTGGTTGAATCTTCTTGTTCTGTAGCAGATAAAGCGTTATCCTCTTTCGTGTCTCCGTTGTCTTCTAATTCCTTCATTAACAAATAGGTATCTATGTTTCCTGTCTGTCTAAACACATGCCAAGATAGGTCTAGCACAAGAAACACCGCCTTTCTTAGAATCATAAAAGAAATGTAATGATATCCTTAGGTTGCTTCACCTGCTCAAAACGATTAGTTTTAATATTTACCAATCTTAATATTCTTCTTTATTATAGCCAAAATCACTTAGTTGGTTTTGTTTATTTCTCCAATCTTTCTGAACTTTTACCCAAAGTTCTAAATACACTTTGCTGCCCAGTAAGGTTTCTATATCTTTTCTAGCTCGTTGCCCTACTTCTTTGAGCATGCTACCTTGTTTACCGATAATAATCCCTTTCTGAGAGTTCCTTTCAACAATAATAACCGCTTGTATAAACACAGCATTTGAATCTTCCCTTGGCTTTATCGTTTCAATGACAACCGCAATAGAATGAGGGATTTCTTCACGGGTTAAATGTAAAACTTTTTCCCTAATTAGTTCACTTACTATAAATCGCTCTGGATGATCAGTAATTTGATCGTCTGGATAAAATTGCGGACCTTCAGGTAAATGATTTTTCAATACACCCAGTAAATGATTTACATTATTTCCTTCTAAAGCAGAGATAGGAACAATTTCTTCAAAATCTAACATTGTCCTATACTGATCAATTAACTGCAGTAGTTGATCAGGATGCACCTTGTCAATTTTATTCACAATTAGAAATACAGGCTGATTGATGCGCTCCAAACGGTCAATGATAAATTGATCTCCACGTCCATAGCCTTCTTCCGCATTGATCATAAACATAATTGCATCCACTTCATTTAAAGTATTTTCGGCTACTTTAACCATATAATCCCCAAGCTTATGCTTAGGTTTGTGGATTCCAGGAGTATCAATAAAGATCATTTGTACATCTTTTTCTGTTAGGACACCCTGTATTTTGTTCCTTGTTGTTTGTGGTTTATCACTCATAATCGCTATTTTTTCACCAATCACACGGTTCATAAATGTTGATTTTCCTACATTCGGTCGACCAACAATAGCTATGAATCCGGATTTAAATGTTTCTTCCATAATACTTTCCTCCATTAAACATTTTGTACCTTTAAAAAAGAGCAATCAATTTTGGCAAAAAAATCAGGCAACCAATGATGATTGAACTAACAGCAGCTAAAAGAACAGCACCTGCAGCAATATCCTTAATATCTCCTACTATCGAATGCCACTCAGGACTTAAATAATCCATGATCCGCTCAATACTTGAGTTGATCATTTCAAGAGAAATCACTAAGGCCATAATTGTAAAAAGCACAGCCCATTCTACCAAAGAAACGCGGAGAAAAAACCCTAAAATAATTACAATTATGCTCATTGAAAAGTGAGTCTTAAAATTCTTCTCCGTTTGAAAAACATGTTTAACCCCTTGAACGGCGTACTTCAGCCCCATCCATTTCTTATGGTTACGATCTTTGTAATCCGTATTCATGTAAAATTTCCTCTTGGCGAGAAAACATTTTCTTCTCATCCTCTTTGTTTGAATGATCATACCCAAGTAAATGAAGAAAACCATGTAAGGCTAAGAAGCCAAATTCCCTTTCCAATGAATGATCATATTCCTTAGCCTGGGCATTCGCCATATCAACTGAAATTATGATATCTCCTAATAATACAGGCAAATCCTCATTAAGAACTTCAACTTCGCCTTCACCTAATTCTTGCATAGCAAAGGAGATAACGTCAGTCGCCTGATCCTTTTGACGATAATTTCGGTTTAATTCTTGAATTTCTTTATTATCAACAAATGATATAGAAAGCTCAGCTTCAGCTGGAACTTCCTCTTTTGTTGCTGCAAATTGGATGATACGTTCTACTAGATCAACAAACGCTTCGTCAACAGAATTTGTCTCATCATGAAAATCGACGTGAATCATTTATTTTGCCTCCTTCACGGAATTGTTTTGGTTTTGGTTTGGATATTGTATTCTAGAATGAAATATACCTTGTAAGGTTTCACAAATCGCATGTTCTAGTTTGTTCAATTCATTAAACGTTAAACTACAATCATCTAATTGACCATCTAACATTCGATCTTCAATAATGGAATGGACGATACCTTTGATCTTTTCATGAGTCGGATGATCCAAAGATCTAACAGCTGCTTCAATGGAGTCACAAATACAGACAATCGCAGCCTCTTTCGTTTGTGGTTTGGGACCTGGATACCGAAAGAAGCCTTCATCTACATCCTTACCCTTTTCTTTTGCTTGATAAAAGAAATATTTTAATAAAGTTGTTCCATGGTGCTGCTTAGCGATATCTATTATCTCTTTAGGCAACTTCTCCTTTTCCAAAACTTCCGCTCCATCATAGGGATGGTTAATTATTATCTTAGCACTTTGTTCAGGCTTTAGAAAATCGTGAGGGTTTTTTATTCCCATTTGATTTTCTATAAAATAGTGAGGTTGAACGGTTTTTCCTAAGTCGTGGTAATAAGCCGCAACCCGTGCTAGTAAACCTCTAGCACCAATAGCTTCACAAGCCGATTCACTTAAGTTGGCCACCATTACGCTGTGATGGTAAGTACCAGGCGCTTCCGTCAGTATCTTCCTCAGCAATTTATGATTGGGATTTGATAATGCTATCAGTTTACTGTCTGATAATATGTCAAATAATGTTTCTATTAGTGGAAGTAAGCCAAAGGTCAGAATAACGGATAATAAAGCGCTAATCAACCCGTAACCGGCATATTCAAACCAATCTAACCAGCTATACTTTTCAAATGAAAGGAATACTATAAAGCTTAGGGTCATACAATTTACTAAAGCAATTCCTATTCCAGTTTTAGCGATGAATGGACGATCGCTCGTATTCCACAGAAAAAACAGACCTGCCAATTGAGAAAACAACACATAAATTCCTGCGTGGGCATTTAATGACCCAGCTACCCCACCATTGAATAAAAACATTGCCATTAGCGCAAAAATAATACTCATAAGAATGGCAAAACGTTCGTTACACAATAGTTTAATTAACATAGCTCCCATCGCTACAGGCATAATGTAATAAAGCGATTCATTCGTTAGTGAATACAGACTAATTCCCTTCATTAGACACATAATTAGCACGGAAATAAGCACAACAACGGACACATGACGGTTCGTATGATTTTCCTCAAGTACCATCTTTTGAAAATGATAAAACAAGACTGCTGACAACAGAAGAGAAAATAAGGCCAATCCTAAATATGGCATGACATTTCTTTCATCATTCAATAACCCTACGAGTTCAAGCTCATCATAAATATCACTTGTGATGGTTAATCCTTCTGAAACGATGACTTCACCTGCTTGGATCATATCAGGTTGGACAAGTTCTGCGGCATTATTACGGGCGCTATCTGTGGCTTCCGCATCAAACAATGCATTTTCAACTAAAGCAAATTTACCTAGTTCTGTCGTCTCTTCCTTTAAGCGTTCTGCTATAGATGAGTAACGAACTTTTAATTGAAAGGTCTGCTCAGCATCCTCTAGATCCGTTGTACGGATGCCTTCCTTAAAGTAAGATTCCAGAGAGTTAAGTAATAATCCCTTGGTCTGTTCTAATTCTTCGTCCGATACATTAATAAATGGATGGAATATTTCTATAGGTAAGTTGTCTGTTATGGATTCTGATAACAACGAGTCAAGCTGGTTTAACTTTTCATCTGTAGAAAGACTGTTAGATTCTGACCGGCTTACCTCCTCTACAGCCTCAAACACTTCTTGTACATATCCCATTCTTTCTTCTGAAATCGAAGTTGATATTTGATATCGATCTTCCACAGACTGAGTAGCTTCTCTTACTCTTTGTTCTGTTTTTTTCTCATTTTCTATCGTTATTGGTGAACGGATTGTTTCATTAGCTACACTAAATTTTTCTAAATTATAAGTTTCAGTATGTACATTTGTAAAACTTAACAAGAAAAATAAACACGCAAGAAAAAAAGATGCGATTCCAATATTAACCCACTTATTATAAGGTATTACAAATCGTTTTTTTAGGTCTTGAAACACGCAATCACCCCTGCATTACATATTATTCCATGTAAAGATAGTAATAAAGGCCCTTATTACGGGCCTTATCATGAATTTTTTTCGTAGGCATCAATGATACGTTGTACCAGGGGATGTCGTACAACATCAGTCTGGTCAAGGTGAATAAATGAAGAACCTTTAACATTATTTAATTTTTGTTCAGCTGCTTTTAATCCAGAAGTCATTCCTTTAGGAAGGTCAACTTGCGTAACGTCCCCAGTAATGATCATTTTTGATCCAAAACCTAATCGAGTCAAAAACATTTTCATTTGTTCAGGGGTAGTATTTTGCGCTTCATCCAAAATGGCAAAAGCGTCATCAAGAGTTCGCCCTCTCATATAAGCTAGGGGAGCTATCTCAATTGTTCCTCGGTCAATTAACCTTGTTGTATGCTCTGCTCCAAAAACATCATGTAGTGAATCGTATAGAGGTCTTAGATATGGATCGACCTTCTCCTTTAGATCTCCAGGTAAGAAACCAAGACTTTCACCAGCTTCTACAGCTGGACGTGTTAATATTATACGCTTAACCTCACCGTTTTTTAGTGCGTTTACAGCCATAACGACAGCGAGATATGTTTTCCCTGTACCTGCTGGACCAATTCCGAAGACCAGATCATGATTTTTAATTGCGGCTACATAGTTTCTTTGTCCTAATGTTTTTACTCGAACAGATTTACCTTTTGCATTTTTCGTAATTTCATCTTCAAATAAAGCTTCAAATTGATTTATTTTACCCTTTTTTGCAAGTTCGACTGCGTAAACTACATCACGCTCCGTTATAGATAAACCCTTTCTAATAATTGCTAATATGGATAACAAAACATCTTCAACCAATTGAACATGTTCCGCCTCACCAGAAACATTTACTTGTTCACCTCGAGAAATGATAGTGACCTTTAGCTGTTCCTCAATTCGCTTCAAATGACGATCTTCTGTACCAAATAATGAAAGAGCCTCTGTTGGATTATTTAATTGTATGTCGATTGTCTTTAGGTTTCCTTGCATACTCAATCTCCTTGGGAAACATACTTAGTTTCTGCTATATTTTCTTGAATTTTAAATAATAGGATTAATTTTACTTTACCATTCTCCTCACGCTGGTGCAAAATTTTTCCCTCTATAATTTTTGCACCTTCTTCTAACTGAAGTAGAAGTGAATTTTGTGCTGTTTCAGTTGCTACTTTAATCGAGTCTTTCTTAGATAATGAATCTCCCAGAATATCTTTTGAAAAGAATGTGTTTTTTTGCATACTTATGGGAGTTTCCCATCCAAACAGATGAAAGGATTGGTCATAGGATTCCACTCGCTCTTCCTTTTCATTCTTTCTCCAAAAGCCCCATACCGGAATTTTAAATTTGTGTAGCAAAAGCGAGTAAGAGGATGAAGAGTTTCCATCTGTTAATACTTGATTAGACTGAGTTTCAGCATCAATCTCTACTCGGTACCACGTTTCAGCTATTACTTCTCCGACAGACTCAATGTACTCTCCACTGTCCTCTTTTAATTCACCAGTAGCAAGGAGTTCACCTTTCTTTACTACATCATTAACTTCAACTAAGGGACGTCCCTTTGAGATAAACATTTTAGTCACCAGTCCCTTTTTCGTCGCAACAATATCAGAAGGCTGAGCTTCTTCTTCTTCATCATAATTAGTCTGCATAACTCCGTAAAGCTGATAACTTGTCCCTTGTTTCTTAACACCTACCCAAAGTAAGTCTGGTATATCTTCCAGTAATAGCCGTTGTACTTCTCTAGGTTGTTTCATTGAAAAAGTCATCGAGCCTGGCTGTATACCATAGGATATTAATCGACTCTCCACGCGGGCCTCAAGTTCTTTATCTAAACCATCGATTTTAATCGACCATAACGTATTTGCCAATAAAAAAACCGCGAGTAAACTGCAAAAAAATGCTATCCATACAGCCGTCTTCTTTTTCATTCTATTAAAAGCAAAGGGAAAGCCTTTTGTTGTCAAAATTTTTATTTTGCACTTGTGACTTTTCCTCAGTTTTCTAAATGTAGGCCAATCTTGTAACCGAAGGGACATGTGAACGTATTGCTCGTCAAAATATTTGACATTGAATAAGTAACAACCTTCCTTCACACAGTTTTGCATAAATGATTCGATATTTGGTCCAGTTACTCTCACTGTAATGAATCCATTTACCATAGTTATTTGATTTTTCGCCATTACACCCCCCCTCCCTTTTCATCATTTATGAAGTCAATGGAAAGTAGCTGTCCCTCCAGTAGCAATTCTTGTTTTAACATCATTTTAATTCGTAAGTCTTTACCTTTTATAGACAACTGTCCACTTCGGTATTGAACCCGAACTTCTACATCTGAAAAGTGTAATAAACCTGTACAATTTTCTATGTATGCGTGGATTGATCCTATTGTTGTTACTCTTGGAAGGTCGAGCATCACATCGGCTGGTAGGTCAAAATATTGGCTCACCCAATTACGCAATTGATTTTGCCATTTTGTCATGTGGCTCCCCCCTTACCTTATACATACGAAAAACGCACGAATTGTATCACTACAATTCGTGCGTTTCTTTTATCTTTTTCTAGGATGGGAGCTATGAGGCTTGTATGCACGCGGTTGCCCTAGGATTTCGGACATAATAATACCATCAGCTAATCTGCTCCTACTCCACTTATTTGAGTAAACTATTGAAGAATTTTTTTTATTGGATCCTTCTTGAACGAACACTTCCAATTCATTAGGATCAGAATCCGTATTCTCATCAAATGTGAGGGATTTTTGATCTCGATTGGCTTGATAATCTTGTAAATCATCCAAACGCTTCTGTTTTTGTTCATAATAGTCGTCAACGCGATTATTAGTTTTACTAGCAACCTCTCCACCTCTAGCTAACTCTTTTTCAGGTACCTGAGGTCTCTGATTTCTTTGACCAGAAGGAGTAGCTGTTGGCTTCGGTTGATTAGGACGGTTTTGTTTTTCCGTTTCCTTTTTATTCATACTTGAAAACCAGCTAATCAGTCCACCGATAATCGCAGCTACAATCAAGAAGTTACTGAATATTAATTCCAATAGATCATTCATAAGAATTCTCCTTTACATCGGTAGGAAAATTACTGCTCGTCATTATCTTTATCAGACATATCACCTAATGTTTGTCTCATGTCTGTGTCGGCGTTAATATTTTGATAATTCATATAGTCCATAACACCCATCTTACCTGAACGAAGAGCTTCAGCAAGTGCTTGTGGTACTTCAGCTTCAGCTTCAACAACTTTAGCTTGCATCTCTTGGACGCGAGCTCGCATTTCTTGCTCTTGTGCAATAGCCATTGCACGACGTTCCTCAGCTTTCGCTTGAGCAATACTTTTATCCGCTTCTGCTTGGTCCGTTTGCAGAATCGCACCAATGTTTTTACCAATATCAATATCAGCAATATCAATTGAGAGGATTTCAAACGCAGTACCTGCATCTAACCCCTTACCTAATACGTTTTGAGAGATCATATCTGGATTCTCAAGTACTTTATTGTGATTTTTACTAGAACCAATCGTAGATACAATCCCTTCCCCTACACGGGCAATCACTGTATCTTCACCAGCACCACCAACGAGTCGGTCAATGTTGGCACGAACGGTTATTCGAGCTTTTGCTTTAACTTCAATACCATCCATCGCTACACCTGCAATAAATGGGGTTTCAATCACTTTAGGATTAACACTCATCTGCACAGCTTCTAAAACGTCACGACCAGCTAAATCAATAGCAGCCGCTCTTTCGAATGGTAACTCAATGTTCGCACGCTGAGCAGCGATGAGGGCATTCACAACTCGGTCCACGTTACCACCGGCCAAATAGTGACTCTCGAGCTGATTCGTGTCTACATTCACACCGGCTTTGTGCGCCTTAATTAACGGGTTAATAACCCGTGAAGGTATTACCCTCCTCAGTCGCATCCCGATAAGCGTAAGAATGCTTATTTTTACTCCTGCAGCCAATGCGCTAATCCATAGCATGACTGGAATAAACGTAAATAGTACAGCTAATACAATAATGATGATACCAATGATAATAATCGGCATTAGTTCTTGGATTGTCATCTTTTATTCCTCCTTTAAATTTTCTTGCGCACGTACCACGATTCTTGAACCTTCTGTTTTAATAATTTTCACACGTTGATTCACCCCGATAAAGCTTCCTTCCGACACAACATCTAGTCTTTCATCATCAAAAACAGCCGTACCCGAGGGTCGTAATGGTGTTAGAGACTCTCCCTCAAGTCCAATTAATTCTAATCGAGTGACTGAAGATACATAGCCTTTCTCTGAAGAGGTTGAATCATTTAGAATCACCTTTTTAAAAAATCCTCTATTTATCCCTATCGTTTTAAATAATATGACAGAAACAACAATGGTAACAATCAGAGCAATTCCTATACTCATTGCCATTTGCCCCATATCCGCCGAGGAAAGCATTAGTGATGTTACAATAGCAACGATTCCAACAATCCCCAGAAATCCGCTAGTTACAAAAAATTCAGTGACAATTAATCCAACACCTAAAACAAGCAAAATAATTGCTTCATACCCTGCTAATCCAGCCACTATGTGTCCATAGAAGAACAGAACTAAGGATGTTAAGCCCATAATTCCAGGAATACCAAAACCAGGGGAATACAACTCGACGACAAGACCTAAACTTGCCACTGATAATAGAATGGGGATGACGACAGGATCTGTTAAGAACCGAGCAAAGTTTTCTGCTGGTGTTGGGTTAGTTTCAACAATCTTTGCCTCGGATAGACCAATTTCACTTAGTAATTCCACTCGGTCTTGGACAATACCTTCTGAATATCCAACTTCTAAAGCTTCAGATGGACTTAGAGTTAGAAATTGCCCTTCCGCAGCTCCATAATCGGGTAAGTCTATGCTGCTGTCTGCCATCGCACGAGCATAAATAGGATTGCGATCATTAGAGTCTGCTGCAGCAACCATCGAGGAAATCCACGCTGACTGCGCTTTCTTATCAGCAGCAGTACCATCAGAATTAATAACTCCAGACGATCCAATAGTAGCCTGTTGCTTCATGTAAATTTGATCAGCGTTTAGCGCTATATATGAACCAGCTGAATATGCTTGACTTGTAATGTAAGCAGTATTTGGAATGTCGAGATCTTGCAGCAGTTCCCCAATATCTCCAGCAGCATCCACTCTTCCACCAGGAGTGTCAATTTCAAATATGATATGGTCAGATCCACTTTCAATGGCTTCGCTCGTTGTACGTTCAAGGAAAGCGGTCAGCCCTCTTTCTACTGTACTTTCAACAGGAATAACATATACTTGATCTCCTTCACCCTCAGCACTTGCTGTCGTTAGTAATTGAGACAGAGATAATCCAGCTGCTAGCAAAACAATCATGCTAAGTATGGAAAGCCGAAAGAATTTCATTAATCATCCACCCCCCTCATTCTATCTTATCCGTCGAATACTATCTATACGTTTTCATTATAAATTAAGTTTCATAAAAATCAAAAAGGTCTCTCTTTTTAAAAAAAGAGAGACCTTTAACAATTATGACAATTGTTTAAGTACGAACTGATTCACCTTAGACCCGTCTGCTTTGCCTTTCACTTTAGGCATTACAACACTCATGACTTTACCCATATCGGCTTTAGATGATGCTCCTACTTCTTTGATGGTGTTCTGAACAACCTGCTCAAGTTCTTGTTCAGATAGCTGTTGAGGCATATATACTTGTAAAATCTCAATTTCTTGATTAAGTTCTTCTACAAGATCTTCGCGTCCAGCTTCTTTAAACTCGTGGAGGGAATCTTTTCTTTGTTTTACCTCTCGAGATAAAACAGTAAGTTCTTCTTCTTCAGATAGTTCATCTTTTCCCAGTTTGATAGCTTCATTCTGCAAAGAAGCTTTGACCATTCGAATAACAGAAAGAGTTTTCTTCTCTCTTGCTTTCATCGCTGTCTTCATATCCTGGTTCAGACGTTCTGTAATAGTCATCTACTTACACCCTCTTTAAACTCACTTACTTGCGCTTTCTAGCGGCCTCAGACTTTTTCTTGCGGCGTACGCTAGGCTTATCGTAGTATTCACGCTTACGATATTCAGATAATGCACCGCTTTTCGATACATCGCGCTTGAAGCGACGAAGAGCATCTTCAAGAGACTCGTTTTTACGAACGCGAGTTGTTTTTGACATGCTATTTCCCTCCCTCCGAAGCAAAAAGACTGTTTCTTTAATGTATGAGAACCCCCCATACCTTCGATAATTATATTATACTGAGGAGGTATGGTCAACTTTTTTTGCCATATTGTTTTTATATTGAAGATTATTAATACATCATCAGTAAGATATTAATAGTCCGAAGTGCCTTGTTCCCCATTAATAATAGCTATTCCAGCACTTGCTCCAATGCGGGTTGCTCCAGCTTCAATGATTGCTTTTGCTCCCTTATAATCTCTTATACCACCAGAAGCCTTCACTCCAAGATCCGGTCCAACAACTTTACGCATTAAACTAATGTCTTCAACGGTTGCTCCTCCACCAGAAAATCCAGTTGATGTTTTAACAAAATCAGCACCACCTAATTTTGTAAGTTCTGAAGCTGTTGTTTTTTCTTCCTCAGAAAGTAAAGAAGTTTCAATGATTACTTTAACTAAAGCTTTACTTTTAGCTTCGTTTACAACTGACTCAATATCCTTTTTAACAAAATCAGTATTTCCAGACTTTAATTCTCCCACATTAATTACCATGTCCACTTCTGTCGCGCCATTCTCTATCGCTTGACGAGTTTCAAAAACTTTAGTTTCAGTTGTAGTTGCACCTAAAGGAAAACCTATCACTGTACAAACTTTAACATCTGTACCTTCAAGCAATTCTTTGCAATAGCTTACCCAGTAGGGATTCACACAAACTGACATGAAATTATACTCTCGAGCTTCTTTACAAATTTCTTCAATTTTTGCTTTCGTAGTGTCTGGTTTTAATTGTGTATGATCAATCAGTTTCGCCAAATTTTGTTCCATAGGATATCTTCCTTTCAATTGGTTGTTCGTACATCTATTGTATCATAGCATGGGCTATTTCAAAATGCGAGGTTGTTCACCTATGGCTCTTGCTAAGCTGAAGTTTCTTATTTTTCCCGCATTTCACTGGCTGATTAACACATAACTGATCGGTTATTACTTTTCTTCAAATTCATAGGAAATTGCGGATAAAAAATAAAGCGGAGCTGTTTCCATACGTAAAATTCGAGGACCTAAACGAACCGGCTTAAATTCATACGATTGGAAGTTTTCTGCCTCTTTTTCTGAAAACCCACCTTCTGGACCAAAGGCTATCACAGCGGATTGCCCATCTTTAATGGTCGATAATTCAACATTAAGAGGCTGACCTCTACCGTAACGAGCCTCGTTTTCAAAAGCCATTAATTTTCTATCAAATGATTTTAAGTTGTTAATTTCACTTAAAGTCAATGGAGGATGAATGGTTGGTATTTTTACTCTTTCGGATTGTTCGCTAGCTTCCTTAGCGATTTTTCTTAAACGTTGCAGTTTTTTGTCAACTTTTTTATGATCCCATTTTGCAACAGAACGATCTGCTTGATAAGGAATGAAGGCACACGCACCTAGTTCTGTACCTTTTTGTACCACTTGTTCTAATTTATCACCTTTTCCGATGCTTTGAACAATGGTCACATCAATAGGTAATTCAACTTTTTCTTCAACCCATTGAATAACTTCACACTTAATGCGATCAGAAGATTCCCAAACTTTAATACAACAAATAGCCGCACCTAGATTAGGATGTACAGCTATTAACGTGTCTCCTTCTTTCATGCGCATGACGTTTGTCATATGGTGAACGTCATCACCTATAATATAAACATTAGCCTGATCCCAATTAGAATCACTTACAAAATAGCGTTGCACTCTATATCACACCTTATTTTTTAGCGATTACGGAAACCCAGTCTTCCATTGTATTTGTTTCTACAATTTCAAATCCTGCCTGCTTTAGTCGATCAAGTACGAGCTCTTTTTTACCAGAAATAATACCTGAAGTTATAAAGTATCCGTCTTTATTTAGAAGCTTATAGGCATCATCAACAAATTGGACAATAATTTCAGCTAATATATTAGAAACGATTAAGTCTGGCTTTATTTCTATGTCGTTTAATAAATTGTTCTTTTTCGATGTAATTTGATTTTCAACTTGATTGAGCTCAGCATTAATTATCGTACTTTTCACAGCAACATCATCTAGATCAAAAGCATGTACGTGTTCAGCCCCTAGAAGTACAGCAGCCACACTTAAAATTCCTGATCCAGAACCAACATCAAATACGAGATCATCCTTTTCTAAATATTGTTCTAATGCTTGCATACTTAACACTGTTGTCGGATGAGTGCCTGTCCCAAATGCCATACCAGGATCCATTTCGATAATAAGTTCATCGCTAGAGACTACTTTATAGTCTTCCCATGTGGGGATAATTGTAATTCGCTCTGAAATTTTGACTGGTTTATAGTATTTTTTCCATGCTGTAGCCCAATCTTCTTCCTGAATTTCACTTAGAGAAACATTATTATTACCGATGTCGATATTATAAAGTTCTAAGTTAGTTACGGATTGTTTTATCGACTCAACGGCTTCTCCTAAAAAGCTATTCATTTGTAAGTAAGCTTTGACGTAGACACCTTCTTCAGGGTAATCTTTTGGGTTTAATTCATAAATTTCTCCCAGTCCTGTTTCTTCTTTAATCATATCTCTAGGATCCTCAATAACCACTCCGCTTGCGCCCGCTTCATGCAAAATATTTGAAACTGGTTCAACCGCTTCATTAGTTGTGTGAATGCATATTTCCGACCACTTCATAATAGGACCAACTCACTTTTTTAAAATGGATTATTAATAAATTAAGAGAGTGTCTAGATCTTAGACACCGGGAACCCCCGAAAAATCTATACCTCTAGACACTCTACCTTGGTATCATTCACCTTTAAATGCACGCTTCATTCTTTCAAAGAAAGTTCCATGTTGTTCTTCTGTTGCTTCGTTTCCGCTAATATCATTAAAGTCACGGATAAGTTCCTTTTGTCGATCTGTAAGGTTCTTCGGTGTAATTACACGAGTTTTCACGTGTTGATCACCTTGTCCACGACCATGTACGTTAGGGGCTCCTTTATCTTTCATTCGGAACGTATTTCCTGTTTGGGTGCCCGCTGGAATCTTAAGTTTCACCTTTCCGTGCACCGTTGGGACTTCAATTTCATCACCTAAAGCAGCTTGTGCGAAAGTTAATGGCATCTCACAGAAAATATGGTCACCTTCACGTTGATAAAATTCGTGTTGATGAACTTGAATCACAACAAATAAATCTCCCGCTGGTCCGCCATTTACACCAGCTTCTCCCTTTCCAGGTACACGAATCTGATGGCCTTCATCTATACCTGCAGGGATATCAATGTGAATCTGATTACGTTTAGTCACACTACCGTCGCCACCACATGTATTACATTTATCCTTAACCGTTTGTCCACTTCCTTGACAATGGTGGCAGACACGACGATTGACTACGCGACCAAATGGTGTGTTTTGTTCCTGATTAATCTGTCCACTTCCTTGACAATGTGAACAGGTTTCAGGAGAGGTACCTGGTTTAGCACCTGAACCATCACACGTATCACATGATTCCTCTGTAGGAATTTCAACATCGGTGCTTTTACCAAAAATCGCTTCCTCAAATTGCAATGTCATGGAATATTGAAGATCTGCGCCTTTTCTAGGAGCATTTGGATCTCTTCTGCGGCCACCACCGCCAAAGAACATATCAAATATATCTCCAAAACCACCGAAGTCTTCCGCTCCGCCGCCAAATCCACCAAAGCCTTGACCTTGAGGACCTGCATGACCAAACTGATCATATTGAGCACGCTTTTGTTGATCACTTAATGTCTCATAAGCTTCTTTTGCTTCTTTAAACTTTTCGGAAGCATTATCCTCTTCACTTACATCTGGATGATATTTCCGTGCTAATTTACGGTAAGCCTTTTTAATTTCTTCTTTGGAAGCATCTTTAGATACATCCAACACGTCATAATAATCTTGTTTACTCACTTGTTGATCACTCTCCCGGACACTATTGCATAAAGTTAATATTAACACTCACTATCATAGTCAGGCAAATGATTTAAGAAAAATACAATCGCCTGAAATCAATAATGAGAGCATATATTCTTAGCTGACTTTTCCTCTACCTGAAAAAAGTCAAAGTCAAGAAGATCCTGACTTTGACTTTTTCATTTCAACCTTTACTTTTTGTTTTCGTCTTCATTTACCTCTTCGTAATCAGCATCTACAACTTCTTCTTCTTCTTCGTTTCCTTGCTCACCTTGAGCAGCTTCTGCTTGTTGTTGAGCTTGCTCATAAAGTTTCACAGAAAGGTTTTGAACTTGTTCTTCTAGAGCCTCTTTCTTCTCTTTAATGACATCAAGGTCTTCGCCTTCTAGAGCTGTTTGTAGTTCCTCTTTAGCTGATTCAGCCGTTTGTTTCTCTTCTTCAGATACTTTATCTTCTAGATCTTTAATCGTTTTGTCTGTTGTGAAAATAAGTTGATCCGCTTCATTGCGTAGTTCAATTGCTTCACGTTTCTTCTTATCTTCTTCAGCATTTTCCTCAGCTTGACGAACCATATCTTCTACTTCCTCATCAGATAGGCCTGAAGAAGACTTAATGGTAATGGATTGCTCTTTATTCGTACCCATATCTTTCGCACGAACATTTACAATTCCGTTAGCATCAATATCAAAGCTTACTTCAATTTGTGGTACACCACGAGGAGCAGGCGGAAGATCCGTCAATTGGAAACGACCAAGTGTTTTGTTATCTTGAGCCATCTCGCGCTCCCCTTGTAGAACGTGAATATCTACAGCTGTTTGGTTATCAGCAGCAGTTGAGAATACTTGGGAGTGGCTAGTAGGAATCGTTGTATTACGTTCGATAAGCTTAGTTGTTACACTACCCATTGTTTCAATACCTAGAGAAAGTGGAGTTACGTCTAGAAGAACAACATCCTTCACATCCCCTTGTAGTACGCCACCTTGAATAGATGCACCTAACGCTACAACTTCATCAGGGTTAACGCCTTTAGAAGGTTCTTTGCCTACTTCCTTCTTAATGGCTTCCTGTACTGCTGGAATACGAGTAGATCCACCGACTAGTAGTACTTTGTCAATGTCTTTAGAACTCATCTCAGCGTCTTTCATTGCTTGACGAGTAGGCTTCATAGAACGTTCAATTAAATCAGAAGCTAATTCTTCAAACTTAGCACGAGTTAGATTCATTTCTAAGTGTAGCGGTCCAGCTTCTCCTGCTGTAATAAATGGAAGAGAAATCTGTGTTTGTGCTACACCAGAAAGATCTTTTTTCGCTTTTTCAGCAGCATCTTTCAAACGTTGTTTCGCCATTTTATCTTGTGAAAGATCAATGCCATTCTCTTTCTTGAATTCTGCTACCATATGATTGATGACTACTTCATCAAAGTCATCACCACCAAGGCGGTTATCACCAGCTGTGGAAACTACTTCGAAAGTACCTTCACCAATATCTAGAATTGATACATCAAATGTACCGCCACCAAGGTCATAAACTAAGATTGTTTGATCTTGATCTTCTTTATCAATACCGTAAGCAAGTGCAGCAGCTGTCGGCTCATTAATGATACGCTCTACTTCAAGTCCTGCAATTTTACCAGCATCTTTTGTAGCTTGACGCTCTGCATCGTTAAAGTAGGCTGGAACTGTAATTACAGCTTTTTCTACTGTTTCACCTAAATAGTCTTCAGCATAGCCTTTAATATATTGCAAGATGATTGCAGATACTTCTTGAGGTGTATACTCATTTCCTTCAACATCTACTTTGTGATCTGTACCCATGTATCGTTTGATAGAAAGAAGCGTGTTCGGGTTAGTAATTGCCTGACGCTTTGCTACTTCCCCTACTTGGCGCTCTCCATTTTTAAATGCAACAGCTGATGGAGTTGTACGGTTACCCTCTGGGTTAGGGATAACTTTTGCTTCTCCACCCTCCATTACTGCAACACAAGAGTTTGTTGTACCTAAGTCAATTCCAATAATCTTACTCATAATCTATATCCTCCTCTACAAAATTCACATTAATTATTATTGATTTACTTTAACCATAGCCGGGCGAACCACTCGGTCATTCAAGCGATATCCCTTTTGCATCTGTTCCACAACTATGTTTGAGCCATAATTCTCATCTTCCACCTGCATAACTGCTTGGTGAATATTGGGATCGAATTCTTCTCCCTGAGCAGAAATTTCTTCTACTCCTTCTTTTTCAAGTGCAGCCTGAATTTGGTCATAGACCATTATCATTCCACTTGCAAAGTTTTGAGCAGAATCCCCATCAACTTCCACCTGTAAAGCTCTTTCGAAGTTGTCAATTACAGGAATTAGCTCTTCAACTAAAGATTGTGATTTATACTTCCTGTCTGCCTCTTTTTCTTTTTGAGTTCGTCGACGGAAGTTATCATAATCGGCCTGGAGTCTAAGAAGTCGATTTTGAACCTCTTCTTTTTCTTCGCGAAGTTGCTCAAGTTCACTTTTCACTTCGCTATCTTCAGCCGGATAATCTTCTACAGTTGCTTCATCATTGATTGGGTCATCAATAATTTCTTGTTCATTTGCTTGTTCTTGTTTATTTTCAGCCATAACATCCACCTCCTTAATTCCGTTTACCGTTAATGACTATAACACGAATATATCTCCTACAAAAAGCAAAACACAACAATAAGGGATGGAAATGGTGAAACTCTATCTATAGCAATTTCCTACCCAAATTTAATACCAACCACGGAACGTATTTGTCATTTGCTTAGATAAAACGTCAAGTAAAGAGATCACCCGATTATATTCCATTCTAGTCGGGCCAAGTAAGGCAATTGTTCCTACCTGCTCATTTCCTAACGTGTACCTGGCTGTAATTAAACTACAATTTTGCATTGCATCAAATGGGTTTTCTTGACCGATACGAACTAGTACATCTTGCTCTCCAGAACGCAGCAGATCTGCCATTTGGGTTTCCTGTTCAATAATGGAATATAAAGAACGAACTTTTTCCAAGTCTTTAAACTCTGGTTGCATTAAGATATTTGTCTTTCCACCAATGTACAGTTTTGACTGATGATCATCCAACAAAGCTGCTTGTAAATAAGAGAACGCATGCTCGTGTTCATCCGTGTGAATCTTCACTAACTCGTAAATTTCTGATTGTAGCTTTTCATAAAGCTTCACGAGAGGGACCCCATATAATCGATCATTTAAAATATTAACCATTTTTTCAAGTTGAGAATTTCCCATTTCTACAGGGATATTAAAAGCCCTGTGTTCAACATGCCCCGTATCAGTTACGAGAATAGCTATTGCAGAATGCTCATTTAAAGGAACAATTTGCAATTGCTTTAATTTCGTCTCAAAAACTTCAGGACCAAGAATGATAGATGTGTAATTTGTTAACTCTGATAAGATACCAGCTGATTTTTGCACTACACGTTCAAACTCCATCATCTTATCTTCAAAGGCATGCCTTATCGTCCTCAACTCTTGATTGGATAAACTTAGAGGCGATAATAAATGATCGACGTAAAAACGATACCCTTTTTCAGAAGGCACACGTCCTGATGAAGAATGAGTTTTTTCCAAGAAACCCATTTCTTCTAAATCAGCCATTTCGTTTCTTATTGTGGCTGAGCTGTGAGTGATTTCCTCTTTTTTAGATATTGACCGAGAACCAACCGGTTGCGCAGTCAGGATAAAATCATCAATAATGACTTGCAGAATTAATAATTGTCTATCCGTTAGCATCGTTAATCACCTCTGTTAGCACTCGAATTAAGTGAGTGCTAAATCTAATAATAAATTATCAAAAGGCTTGGGTGATGTCAATGGATATACATTGTTTTTTAAGAATCTAATAAAAATTCCTGAAAAACCTCATTGCCTAGCAATTTTCCACGCTCTGACAAACGAAGCATTCCATTTGATTCCACAAGAAGTTCGCGTCCTTTTAGAAAAGGAATAGCTTGATGGAAAACATCTGTAACGGGGCGGTTGAATTTTCTCTCAAATCGCTCCATTGAAACTCCATTTACTTTTCTAAGTCCGAGAAACATTTCTTCTTCCATCTGTTCTTTAAGCCCTACGGGTTCTTCATGAAGTACAGGCCGTCCATTTGCCATCGCCTGTTTAACATAAGCAGGAAGGGGACGAATATTGATCGTTCGAACACCTGGCATATACCCGTGAGCACCCGCCCCAATTCCGAAATAATATTCATTATTCCAGTATGTCAAATTGTGCTGACTCTCATAACCAGGCTTTGCAAAATTACTAATTTCATATTGCTTCACGCCATGGTTTGCAAGTTTTGTTTGGAGAAGTTCATACATTTCAGCTTCGTCATCCTCAGGTGCCTTAGCAAGCTGTCCTTTTTTATAACGTTGATAGAAAACGGTCTTAGGTTCAATTTGCAAAGAGTAAGACGAATAATGAGGAAGGTCAAATTGTAATGCCTCATCTATTGTTTTTTCAAAACCAGCAACTGTTTGTCCTGGGAGAGCATACATCAAGTCAATACTCACGTTTGTTAAACC
Source organism: Halobacillus seohaensis (assembly GCF_042663045.1). Classification (NCBI taxonomy): domain Bacteria; kingdom Bacillati; phylum Bacillota; class Bacilli; order Caryophanales; family Bacillaceae; genus Halobacillus; species Halobacillus seohaensis. Next base: position 379,330 of record NZ_JBHSZV010000004.1, read on the forward strand.
CTCTTGTATTAACCGATCCACATTAGTATACACATCTTTTATACGATGCACTCTGCCAATCCTTTCGAGCATTTCATCATCAAAAACTTGTACACCAAGGGAAATTCGGTTTACTCCATATGCCTTTAATAGTTTTACTTTTTCTAAATCAAGATCTCCTGGATTGGCTTCGAATGTATACTCGTTACAATTGTCTAAATCAAAGTGGTCTTCAATCATTTGTAATAGTTTCTCCAATTGTTTTGCGGTTATAACCGTTGGAGTTCCTCCCCCAACAAAAATCGTGTGGACCTTTGCCTTCTCTCCGGGAATATACGTATGGATTTCTTTTTCCAGTGCTTCTAAGTATTCATCAGCCAATCGTTCGTTATAAAAGAATTTCGTGAAATCACAATAATGACAAATTTGCTGACAGAATGGAATATGAATATAAGCGGACGGGATGTTCATCTTGCACAACCTTTCATAAGGAAAACCGCAAGAGGGATGCTCCTGCGGTTTTTTGCCTCTAACGTATTAATCATCATCTATTTCTAATACAGACATAAACGCTTCTTGCGGTACTTCTACAGATCCTACCATTTTCATGCGCTTTTTACCTTCTTTTTGTTTTTCCAATAATTTACGTTTACGTGAGATATCTCCCCCGTAACATTTAGACAAGACATTCTTACGCATTGCTTTAATGGTTGTACGAGCAACAATTTTTGTGCCAATCGCAGCTTGGATTGGGACTTCAAATTGCTGTCTAGGAATTAACTTCCTCAATTTATCAGCAATAACCTTTCCTCTTTCATAAGCAAAATCTCGGTGAACGATAAAGGATAGAGCATCAATTGTATCGCCGTTAAGAAGAATGTCCATCTTCACTAAATTAGATGCGCGATAACCAATTAACTCATAATCGAACGAAGCATAGCCTTTCGTTTGAGATTTAAGTGAATCGAAAAAGTCATATACAATTTCTGATAACGGTATATCATAAACAATATTCACCCGATTATCATTTAAATATTGCATATCGATGAAATTACCTCGTTTACGCTGGCAAATTTCCATAACGGGCCCTACATATTCATTCGGCACCATAATCGTTGCTTTCACGAAAGGTTCCTGGACTTCTTCTAGTTGTTGATTATCAGGCATCATTGATGGATTATCGACATTAATCTCACGACCATCCGTTAACTTAACACTATAAATAACACTCGGGGCTGTCGTAATAAGATCTATTTTATATTCACGTTCAATGCGTTCCTGAATTATTTCCATGTGGAGCATACCAAGGAATCCGCAACGGAATCCAAATCCAAGAGCTTGCGAACTTTCCGCTTCAAATTGTAAGGAAGAATCATTCAATTCCAAGCGCTCTAGAGCATCACGTAAATCATTGTAATTGCTTGCGTCAACAGGATAAAGTCCACAGAATACCATCGGATTCATTTTCTTATATCCGGGTAGTGGTGTCTCTGCTTGATTGTTCGCTAGGGTAATCGTATCACCCACACGTGAATCTCCGATGTTTTTGATAGATGCCGTTAAATACCCAACATCTCCTACGTTTAATTCTTTCAATGGGGTTGGAGTGGGTCTGAAAACTCCCACTTCATTGACTTCAAATTCCTTCCCGGTCTGCATCATTTTTATTTTATCACCTATTTTAACAGAGCCCTCGCGGACACAAGTATAGGCAACAACTCCTCGGTAAGAATCATACAAGGAATCGAATATTAAAGCTTTCAAAGGATCATTAGCTTCTCCTTCAGGTGCAGGGATATCCGAAACAATTCTCTCTAAGATCTCATCGATTCCTACGCCTTCTTTCGCGGAAGCAAGAATAGCATCTGATGCATCGATGCCGATAACATCTTCAATTTCTTGTTTAATTCTTTCTGTATCTGCTCCCGGTAAGTCAATTTTGTTAATAACAGGTATGATTTCTAAATCGTTCTCTAGTGCTAAATAAACATTGGCAAGCGTTTGAGCTTCAATACCTTGAACAGCGTCTACTACAAGAATAGCCCCTTCACAAGCAGCAAGACTACGGGACACTTCATATGTAAAATCGACATGTCCAGGCGTATCAATTAAATGAAACGTATAATCTTGCTTATCATTTGCTTTATAGTTAAGCTGGACAGCATTCAATTTAATAGTAATCCCACGTTCACGTTCTAAATCCATCGCATCTAAAAATTGTTCTTTCATCTGTCTCTTAGTTAACGCATTCGTTTTTTCCAGGATTCGGTCGGCTAGCGTCGATTTCCCATGATCAATATGGGCAATAATCGAAAAGTTACGTACCCTTTCCTGTCTTGATCGTGTTGTCATTTAATCACTCCTACTATTTCGGCACAACTATCTAGCATGATTATAGCAATTGGAGAGCAACGATTCAAACTTAACATTACTCAACTATCATCTATTTACCGCTCATAAAACTATAGAGGAGAAATAAAATGAAGTTGAATCCATGACTCACGCCTTCCCCTAGGCTATACGCTGCTTCTGCGATCATCGGAGGTTTCTGCTCAATATTTTCAGGCGAGCAGGCGTTATTTAGCTCCACTTTTGGTTCGCTTTCAGTAGCTGGAGGTGAATCTTGATTTATCCCATATAGGGAACCTGAAACAAATAAAAGCAAACTAACCATCAAAATGATTAAACTTTTCATTGCCCCCCCCCCTATTCCTCAGAAGAAACTTCTTCAGCCTGCCAGTAATAGTCACTAAATACTTCAGCAATGACATCCGCCGTCAAATAAACTTCATCCAAATGATTGTGTACGCCTCCAAATTCTATTAAGAGAGCATTCCCTAATAAATCTTGGTTATATTTACCGTCAACTCCAGTTCCTTGTTTCGTGAGAACTCCTCTGCTCAATCCAGGATACTTTTCTTCCAACATTTTGTGAAGATCTGTAGCAATCTTTAAATTCTTCTCATAATCAGGGTGTTTTGCCCCTACTACAAAGATAGTTCGCGCATACGTTTTACCATCGATTTCTTTCGTCGTAATATCGCGCGGAACATTATCACGGTGCAGATCAAAAATATATTTAATACGGTCGTTTGAAGCCATTGCTTCCTGAACGACACCTCTGGAAACATCGTAGTAATCTAGTTCTTTTTCCAAAGCAGAAGTAGTGATGTCTGTATGATCAACATTGGCACCTATTCCATGTTTCCTAAGAGCTTCTCCTAAACGATCTCCTACCTTTGTTATATTAACTTCATCATGATACGCATCTTTAGTCCCTTCAGGTAAATGTGGGAAATAGGATTCCCTATTATGAGTATGATAAATAAACACTGAATCCTCAGTAATATCTCGCCCTTCTCTTTCTTGAGGAGGTGATGGTGTGTCTTCCGTATCCACAGCATCTCGATCTTCTAAAACCACATCTAGAGGAGGCTGTGACTCAAAAGGCAAGTTAGTATAATTGGTTCCTTCACCAGCAATTACAATTTCACTGTTATAAGCAGACAATCCCGGAATCTCTCTTCCAAGTAAAGTTCTTAAGTCATGAGGTTTAACGCTTGTAAGTAATTGGAAGGATACCGCGGATAATCCTGGGAGTTTTAATCCATCTGGATGAGCATTGGCAAATAATCGATTTTCCATTTCAAATAGATAAAGAAAAGAACTTCCTTCAATCTGGGTAGTAAAATTTTGAATCGTAGAAGAATAAAGTTTATATGTAGATTTCGCACCGGTCAGTAAACCAATGCCAATAAATAATATCAAAAGAACTGCAACAGCTCCTGCAATCCAAACCGACCACTTCTTAAATATATTTGGATGTTTTTTTCCGAATTTACGAATAGATCCCATCGTTCTATTCCCCCTATCATGGACTCTAGTAAATCCTATGTGAGGGGGAATAACGATAGAACGACGATATCCTAATTATATTAAATTCTCGTATATGAGGATGCTTCTCCATCTTCAATCGCTTCATGAAGAGCACTATTAACTCCTGAAGAGATCACGTGAGCCATATCACGTACAAAAGAGTCTACTTCCTTAGGTGTAACCATTAAGTTATGGCCAAGCGGCGTGAGCACTTCCTTAATAAGCTGTTTCTTTTCATTGACACCTAATTGCCCTAGCATACCAAGAACAGCTTTTCTTTCTTCTTCCCCTGGCATATCCTCATCTGTTAATGTTTTTCTTTCAAATGGGTTCATAGATGGAGACAGTACTCCTGAAGGTCTATCTTTCTCCTCCCATTCTCTACCAAAGTGTTTCAGGATATAATCAATGCTATCACTCGTTATAGTCACAGCATCAACAACGGTGGGAACTCCTATTGATATCACCGGAATGTCGTATGTTTCTTTACTTATTTCTTTCCTTTTATTCCCTACTCCGGAACCAGGGTGTATCCCTGTATCTGATAATTGTATCGTAGCATTAATTCTATTGATAGATCGTGAAGCCAACGCATCTACAGCAATGACAAAGTCTGGATTCGTTTCATGAATAATGCCGTGTATCATATCACTCGTCTCTATCCCTGTCACGCCCATAACGCCCGGTGATACTGCTGAAACAGATCGATATCCTTCAGAAACTGTTTCAGGTTGTAATTTGAAAAGATGGCTTGTAACGACAACCTCATTCATTACGAGAGGTCCAATGGCATCAGGTGTAACATTATTATTACCGAGACCAACGATTAAACAACGATCTGAGTCTTTGATACCACATTCCTTCATAAGTTTTTTTAATTGATGAGAAAGACAAGTAGATAATCTCACTTGCAGTTCTGTGTCTTGCTTACGAATGGCTTGGGACTCTAGTGTGACATAATGGCCAGCTTTCTTCCCAATGCGGGCAGCACCTGCTTCGTCCACCTTCACATAGGTTAGGGTTATATCATCTATTTTTTCTTCATTGACAGTAACCCCATCATCCGACTTATTAGCCTTTTCATCAGGATGGACATTCATTTCCTGGGCTTCCAAAGCTAAGTCCGTCCGCACTGAAAATTCTTCTATATTTGACATAATTTCAGACCTCCTTAACGCTAACTTTTCCTTTGAATAGTAATACTATGCAAAAGAAGATAGAGAAACCTATTGAAAACGAAGTTATGCTTTGGTAAAATGTCTCTTGTTCGACATGAACGAGTTTGATGTTTTTACCTAGGAGGTGAAACCATGCCTAATATTAAATCAGCCAAAAAACGCGTACGTGTTAATGATGATGCTCGCAGTCTTAACGCAGCATTCAAATCCGACATGCGTACTGCAGTTAAACGTGTAGATAAGCTAGTGGCTAATAAAGAAGCGGATCAGGCGAAAGAAGCACTTGCAACAGCTGTTAAGAAAATTGACAAAGCTGTTCAACGTGGTGCCCTTCACAAGAATAACGGGAACCGCAAAAAAGCTCGTCTATCCCAAAAAGTTAACACGCTTTAATCGTTTAAAGTTTTTTATGACCAACACACACGATCCTTTTTTAAGGATCGTTTTTTTATGAAAAATTTCTCACCGCAAAAAAACCCTTCAGAGCATTCATTCTAAAGGATTTTTAATAATTTTATGTTTTAATAGCCTTAAACTTTTTAATATGAATCAGTCGATATAATAACATTTCAAAAGCAATGACTTTATCCATCTGACCTTGCTTCATTACATAATCAGTTTCTGCTAATTCTTGGATAATGCTGTTCAATTCTTCATCCGTAAAAGCTTTCTCTCTTTTTAATGCCATTTTAATAACAAACGGGTGGGCCTTAATATATTCACGCATCTGGTTTTGTGCATAACCTTTTTGTTTCAGTGCCTTCACTTGGCTAATCACACGAAATTGTGATGCTAGTAGGGCAATCAATGTAATAGGCTCTTCATTTGCTTTTATAAGATCTTTAAATAGCAAAATAGCCCTCCCTAAGTCCTTCTCCATGACAGCATCCACCATTTTCAATCCAGATGCTTCAGAGCTATGTGATAATAGGTCCTCTGCAAGTTCTCTTGTCACTTCTCCATTTTCCCCTACATTTAAAGCAAGTTTTTCGATTTCTTTTCTCAGCGTCATTAAATTTGTGCCAATTTCCTGAGTAAATAATTCATGAATGGATTGGGGGATTGTAATATGTAAATCTTTCGCAATGGACTGAATCCATTTATCAATATCCCACTCTCTGATCGGTTGGCACACTGTAACTTTTGCTTGTTTCTTTAACTGCTTAAACACTTTCTTACGTTCGTCCACCTTTTCATAAGGCGCAATGATAATTAATTCACTATATTCTACTGGATTATTCAAATATTCTATGAGAACGTCTACGTCATGTTCAAAAGGCAATGTATCAGGTTTAGCTTTTAAAAATACAGGATTATAAACTATGATAACTTTTTTTTCGCCAAGAAAAGGAAATGTCTCTGCATCTATCACCGCTTCCTCAATCGGTGTTTCCTCAAGGTCGTATTGGGAAATATTAAATTCCCGATCCTCTGGAGTAAGGCTTTTCTCAATAATTTTTTGTTTTTGTTCTTGTATTAAATAACTTTCTGTCCCGTATAATAAGTGTATCTGTTCAGCCACAGTATGACTCCTTTTTCCCCTTTTTTAAAAATTGCGGTGGTGCCTCCATAAGAGGGTGAATTCATGATAACTATTTTATTGTTGATTATCACATCTGTCAAAATTCCACCACCGCAAAAATCTATATAAACGTTACTCCCATAGCCCCGGATGCTATGCAAGTAAACGATGTTGTTCCCCTCATGATTATAGTGTGACCGATTAGGGTAGAAATATCTGTGACAAGTCTTTCTAGTTAAGGCAATCTAATGATAAGGAGCAGAAATTTAGATCTTCTATAAAGAATGTGGATTTTTATTGAAATATCACTTATAATTAAGTTGATATAGGAGGGGTAACAATGAATGAATTTAAAAAGGATATTCAGTCTAAGACAAATGACGTAATCGACTCTGGTTTAGGGTTTGTTTTTTCATTTGTTTTCTTCTTTGTCATCTTCGGGATAGGCGTACTATTCTCTGTTATTGGACAATAATCCATTGAATCTAAAGGCTGCTAATAAAGCAGTCTTTTTTTATTCTCCTTCAGCATCATACGGAATATGTGTGGAAAACGTTCCATTTTCCTTATTATATTTAAAGCTTACCGCACCATGTAAGTCTGTTCTAAAGATGAAAACATCCTGCGATTCCAATAATTCAGTTACTTCATCATGAGGATGGCCGTATCTGTTGTCTTGTCCTGCAGATATCAAAGCAACAGTTGGATCGAGCATTTCTAACCATTTCTTTGATGTTGAAGTATTACTACCGTGATGTCCAACCTTTAATACCTCACTTTTTAAATGAGGATATTTTTTTAATAAGTCGCTCTCCACTTCTTTTTAAATATCCCCTGTAAACAACCAGGACATCCCTCCAAACTGCGAATAAACAACCAATGAATTGTCGTTAGGACTTGAATAATCTTCTTCTGGATGAATGATGTGAAACTCTGTATTTGCAACCATGATTGTTTCTCCACTTCTTATTACTTCTTCTAAACCTAATTCCTGTTCGTAAAATGAGCTCACATACAACTTTCCGACCGAAAATGAGGACAATAACGGTTCAATACTACCACTATGATCTTGATCTTTATGTGAAATAATTAAAGCATCAAGATGGCTAATTCCTTTCGACTTTAAAAAAGGTTCTATTATTTGTTCGGCTACTCTGCTGGAATTTTCCGAAAAAATAGGTGAACCTGCAGCATCAATCATAAGAACCCCTCTACGGTATGGCAATTCAATGACAAAAGCATCTCCCTGTCCAACATCGAGCATAGTAACAGTGCCCTGATCTGAAAAATACGGTTGCAAACAATACACCATTAGTAAGCCAATCATTAATACAGCATAAGAAAATGCGCGCCTTAATTTAAAGACACTCCAATTTTTCATAAAAAGTGTAAATATTACAAGATATACACAAATCCACTCTATCGAGATCTTGCCAACCACCCACTGAAGATTCAATTCAGCACTGTTGCTAATTAATACATCCAACAATTTGTTATGAACAGTGATAAAGATAGAAGAAATAGCTGTAGCAAAGGCAGGTAACACAAAGCATAACAGGACTATTAGGAACAAAAGAGGAATGACGATAAACGAAAAGTAGGGGATGAGGATTAAATTCGCTATAAGAGAGAGCGGATTATACTGATAAAAGTGATAAAGCTGTATAGGAAGAATGGAAAGTTGACTAACTAGACTTATTGTTGCTGATATTACCCATGGATTTTTATTTTGTAAGATTGGGGCAGATAAAATTAAACTAAATGAAACTAGAAAGGAAAACTGAAAGCCGAGGTTGAATAAGTACATTGGAGAAAGAATAAGTAAAAATAACGCGACCAACGAAATAACATCAGTAATATTAATGCGGAGTTTACTCTGCACCATTAGAATGATTAAACAAGCCATTAAACCAGCACGTAACACAGAAGGTTCTGCGCCTGCGATAAAACAATAACAAGGAATAATTATTAACAAGAACCATCTCGCTTGTTCAATCGTTGTTAAACTTGATCGATACAAAAGAAAGAAGATTCCACCGATAAATAACCCTACATGCAAACCGGAAATGGCTAATATGTGTGAAAGACTAAAGTCTCTAAACCATTTCATAATTTCTTCAGGCAACAAACTGGAATCTCCGAAGACGAGAGCCGTTGCCCAAGAATATGGTTCATCGCCCAACGTTTTATCAACTGATGCCATTATATTTGCTCTTAATTGGTATATAGAGTCAAATACGGAAGCACCTTGGCAAGATAATTGATCTGGCGAGGTAATCAGTACTTCATGATAAATATTCTGTTGTTCTAAATATTGCCGATAATCAAATTGCCCCGGGTTTCTAGCACCCTCTGGCCGACTAACTTTTCCTTTAATCTCACAAAATGCTCCATACTTAAGTTGGGTACGAAGTTCGCTGGCTAATGGATCAATAGGCTCATCCTTATAATATTGAATAATGGCTTTATTTTTGGAGTTTTCTCGAGAAAGTGTGGTACGTAAATATGCAGTAGTTTCTGTTATTGGGGCAGATATTTTTCCTGTGAGGAGCTCTGTTTGACTGGGGTAAGAAGGTGGAGGGTGTTGAGGACTAAAAAGAATAAAACCGAAGGCAAAGAAGGAGCCTAAGACTCCTTTCCATTTCCAAGAATTGAAAGAGAATTTCGCCCAGAATAAAAATATACATAGGAATATTAAACTTAGCATACCTTCTATTACATTCGTTAGTCCTCCAAAAATTAATGCAAAAACGATTAAATGGCAATTACCTCTCACGTGTTATTAAATGAGGATGTGTGAAATAAATCCTCCGCTCGTTCCTTTAACATAGTTATCTCTTGTTGATTAACCTCACTTCTTTCCAATTTCTGAATAAGTTCATTAATAAATTGTTCTTTCTTTTGATCACCTTTTGTTATCTCTCTAAGATATCCAACTTTCACCATCTTCACTTTCGCATCCTCCAAAAGTTGAATAGAGTAAGGGTGATTCTTATAATCCTCGCTATAATATACAGCCTTTATGCCTGCTTGAATGATAGCTTTTGTACAATGAACGCAAGGAAAATGTGTGACATAAATTTCTGAGCCTTCTGTAGCAACCCCGAATTTTGCACACTGTAATAATGCATTCATTTCAGCGTGTATCGTCCGTACACAATGTCCATCAATAACGTAACAGCCCTCATCAATACAATGCACTCCGCCAGAGACACTACCGTTATATCCCCCAGCAATCATTCTTTTATCACGAATAATAACCGCACCTACTGCTAATCGTTCACAAGTACTTCGAGTTTTTAATAAATAGCTTTGAGCCATGAAGTAATGGTCCCAAGAAATCCGATCCATAACCGTAAACCCCTCTCATTGATTTTTAATTAAGTTTACTCTTACAAAAAATGATCGTCAAACACAATTAAGGAACTTGAATATCATCCTCTATTTGCTTTAACGTTTTTTCTCCTATACCTGAAATCTCCAATAGGTCATCTATTTGTCTAAATAACCCATTTTCCTCGCGATATTGTACAATTGCATCAGCCTTAGATGGACCAATTCCCTGAAGAGATTGAATTTCTTCAGATGTGGCTTGATTAATTCTTATACCAGCCGAAGAGTTAGAAGAGCTTGTACTATTAATATCGCCTCTACTTTCTTCTGTGGAAGTTACAAGTATAACCATTTCATCCTGAATTTTTTGAGCAAAGTTGACACTTGTTTGCTCTGCATTCTCTGTCATTCCTCCTGCTTGAATAATGGCATCATTGACTCGTGTTCCTGGTTTCATTTCATATATACCCGGTTCATTCACTTCTCCTTTCACGTCTACTATTATCGTAGACGGCAATGTGGTACTTTCTTCATCTAATGCTACCGCCTGTGCTTCGATGTGGGGAATAGAGGAGTCGTTTTTTGTTTGGATTGTATCATCCCGATTAGATTTAGACTGCCAGATCAATACGACAAAAGCCAAAATGATCAATACCCAACTATACCTTTTTAAAAGATGCAAAATGACCATTTCTCCTTTCATATTTTGTTTTAAAGTGAATAAAGTAGTTAGGTAAACGAAAAGGAGGAGATTCTATGCGTTATGGAATTATAGGGACAGGTAATATGGGAAGCATGCTCACTCATGCATTCATTTCTAGTGGTGCGATCAATGCAAGTGAATTAATGATTTATAATCGTACAAAGGAAAAGGCGGAGCTTTTACAAGAGGAATTTAATGAACTTCTAGTGGCTGAATCTGTTCAAGACATTGAGACCAACTGTGATATTATATTAATTTGTGTAAAACCTCATCATTATGAGCACATTCTTAAGCACCTTTCTCCCTCCCCAACGCAATGTGTTGTTTCCATTACAAGTCCTGTTTCGGTGAAGGATCTTGAAAAGGTTCTAAGCTGCCAAATCGTAAGAATTGTACCTTCGATTACGAATCGAGCTCATGCAGGTGTAAGCTTATTTACAATTGGAGATAGAGTAAGTGACGAATATCAGAACGAATTGCTCTCCACCTTTTCTCAATTCTCAAAACCAGTAGAAGTAGAAGAGCAGTACATTCGAGTCGCTTCTGACATCGTGTCTTGTGGTCCTGCTTTTGTAGGTTTTCTATTAGAAAATATGATTGAGGCCGCTCATACAATTGGTGGGATTCCGAAAAAACAAGCTACGGAGTTAATGGAAGAAATGATTATCGGGCTTGGAGCACTACTAGAGCAAAACGTATATAGTCTGCCAGAGCTAATTAAGAAGGTAACGGTTAAGGGAGGAGTAACAGGCGAGGGCCTCGTAGCTCTAGAGGAAAATATTGATGATACATTTAACGTCATGTTCCAATCGACTCATTATAAACATTATCGTGATAAACTTTCGATTATCTTATAACACAGTATTCGACACAAATGCATTTTATCCTGCAAAAAAATAGAGGATGACAAAATATTTTGTCATCCTCTATACCTTTCTACAAACGAAAAAAATACGGTTCCCTTCGTATGATTCATCACACGAGAAATCGCTACTAATTCTTTCGATGACAAAGCCCGTCTGCTTCAACAACTTTTTTAAAACGTCTATAGGATAGCCTTTTTGATAATGTGTCTCATCAAATCGGTCATACAAGTTTCCCTTTTGCAAAAAAAATGTTAAATCATGAGTAATAGAGAATTCCGTTTCATTTGGATCACAAAACCAAATGTAAGATAGTTCATCATAAACTTCTGCAAAAGTTTGACCATACAAATTTTCAAGAATATGATCTACAGAATGAACATCAAACATAAATAATCCCTGATCATTTAAAGCTGTATTTACATGAGAAAAAACCGAAGTAAGTTGAGACTCGTCTGTAATATAATTAATTACGTCACAATAGCTAATAACACAATCAAAACCATACAGGCCCTCTAGTTGAGCAATATCCTGCCGGAGCCAGCGAACCTGATCTGAACGTTCTTTTGATGAAGCAACAGAAAGCATTTCAGCTGACAAATCAACACCTGTCAGCTGAAAGTCTGCACTTAGACGTGTTGTTATTTCCCCAGTTCCACAACCCAGGTCCAGCATTTGCTGAGTCCTGGGTCCATATTTCTCAATCATATGCTTTGTCCATGCAACCCACTGGTCGTAAGGGGCATCTTTCATTAATTCATCGTAGACTTCAGCCATTTGCTGATAACTCATCCTTCGATTCCTTCTAATGATACTGTAGAGGCGTCGCCCCATAGGCGTTCCAAATTATAATAGTGTCGCTCATCTTTATGGAATATATGACAAACAACCCCATTCAAATCAACAAGAATCCAGCGAGCTTTATCAAAACCCTCCATTCGTTTAACTTCAATTTCATTTTCTTCCGCTTTGTCTTTTACTTCTCTGGCTATAGCTTGTACTTGCCGTTCATTAGTTCCTTCACAAATTAAAAAATAATCGGCCACTAAAGACACATCTGCCATATCTAATACGACAATATCATTGGCCCGCTTTTCATCACACGCTTTTGCAGCAATAGTTACTAATTCTTTACTCTCCAATACTATACCTCCCATAGTTATATTACAAAACAGTGTCTATATTAATTGATTATATGCATGAAATGTATCAGGATAAACTGATCTTTGATTATTCGTAAGAAATTGGATTGTATTTATTAATGCTTGTAAGCACGCTTCGTCCAAATTCTCTTTTGCTAGTTCACGAACTTCTTCAACACCAGAAAAATTTCTTCCTGGTTCAATATAATCAGCTAGAAATACAATCTTGTCTAATGTACTCATATTCTTCTTACCGCTAGTATGACATGCAATAGCAGACTGAATACTACGATCCTTTAATTCGAGCTCACTCTCAAGCATAATAGCTCCCACAGGGCCATGCCATAACTCATGGTGATAATCCAGAAGGTCTTTCGATAATCTTTGGTCACGAAGTATCCATTGTTTAAGATCTTCTTTAGGCTTATGCTTTGCAAAATCATGTAAAATAGCAGCGATTTCGACTTTATGGACATCTCCACCAAATCTTTCAGCTAGCTCAAGTGCAGTATCGGTTACTCTTACCGTATGTTCATAACGTGATTGTTTTAAGTGAGGGCGCACAAAATCTAATAATTCATTCCGACTTAGGCTCATACAAAGATTTCTCCTTTACATACTCAAAAACTGACTCTGGTACAAGATATCGGATCGATTGGTCATGACTTAAACGGTCCCTAATGATAGATGAAGATATATCCACCCTTGGTATTTCAACCATTTGAACATCTTCATTTAAATCTTTCCCCGTAATTTCCTTTCTGCCTACTCCGACAAACTGGACAAGTTGTCTTAGCTCATCTATACGATGCCATTGGGGGAGATATTGAACCATATCTCCCCCAATAATAAAGCAGAATTTATGTTCGGGGTATGCACCTTTAAGGTGTTTTATCGTATCAATGGTGTAAGACTTTCCTTCTCGTTCTATTTCAATTGCAGAAACGTGGAAGTGAGGATTCCCTTTAATCGCTTCCTTAACCATTTGTAGGCGGTCTTCAGACGATACAGTAGCTTCTTGCTTATGGGGTGGAAGGTGTGATGGAATAAACCATATTTCATCTAACTTCAATGCTTCATATACGTGTTCCGCAATGATCATATGGCCTTGATGCAAGGGGTCGAATGTCCCTCCCAATATTCCAATTCGTTTCATTAGCCTTCTCCTTTTATGATAAGCGAATTTGTTTATTGTTATCAGATTCTTTATATAAAATTATAGTATTTCCGATGACTTGCACAATGTGGGCGCCTGTTTTTTCTACTATTTCTTCAGCAACTACTTGATTCTCTTCAAAATTATTTTGTAACACACTAATTTTAATGAGTTCTCTTTTTTCTAATGCTTCAGATATTTGTGTAGTCATATTACTATTCACCCCTGCTTTACCCACCTGAAATATTGATTGAATCTGATGTGAGAGCTTACGTAAATGTTTTTTTTCTTTACTAGTTAACATTCTATTCTCCTTTCAGTTTCCCCTCAAATGCTGTCATTATATTGGAGGCGTCCGGTTCTGAGTTTGTCCATATTTCAAAAGCATATATGGCTTGATGCAGTAACATTTCATGGCCAAAGTGAAGATTAGCACCAAGTGAATCCGCTTTTTCCAAGAAAGCCGTATACATTGGACGATAGACGATATCACTAAATAAAGCTCCGGCCTTTATATGTTTAAAATCAATAATAGATTGATCTTTTTCTGGAGACATTCCTACAGAAGATGTTTGAACTACCACATCATATTGTCCAATATTCTGCTCTGCCTCTTCAATTGTAAGAGGAGTAGAAAATGAGCCACCATCTAACTCCTTAATAATTTGTTCAGCTTTTTGAACGGTACGATTTGAGATATCCACTTGGTTTACACCTTTTTGCAATAAGGTATAGTATATTCCACGAGCTGCTCCTCCACTACCTAGAATCAATACTTTACCAGCATTTTTCAACACATTAGGGTATCGATTAATTAGAGAAGTGAGGTAACCAATTCCATCAGTATTATATCCAACCCATTTTCCATTTTCTACTTTAACTGTATTTACTGCCCCTAAAAATTCAGCTGCTTCATCTATTTCGTCCAAATAATTAAGGATACGCTCTTTATAAGGAACAGTTACGTTAAAACCATCTAAGTCATATTCTTTAAGTTTCTTTATTCTTATATCAAATTGATCAGGTTCAATTTCAAATAGCTGATAATCTCCCTTTAATCCTTGTTCTTCTAACAAACGATTATGGATCCAGGGTGATAGAGAATGAGCAATTGGATAACCAATTAAACCAAGCTTGAACATTATAAGCCTCCTAAATTAACGATTGTCGTAATGATACTTTAACACCTTCAGGAACATGAGCTGTAACCGTAACATTACCTTCAGGAACGGTGGCCCATCCTAAACCTGAAAAAACTATATCTGTCTTCCCCTCATGTAGTTTAAATGTGTGGGCTTTCAAGGGTGGCAAGTCTTTTAGTGTTTCAGAATCTGGAGGTGTTAGAAGCTCACCAATATGATTTCGATAAAGTTCATCGGCATTCTCTAATTTCGTACGGTGAATATCAAGTTCGTTTGATAAATAACAAACAAATGAAGACCTCTCTCCAGACACAAAATCTAAACGTGCTAATCCACCAAAGTATAAAGTTTGCCCTTGATTAATTTGATAAGCCTTTGGTTTTACTTCTTTTCTTGGAGTAATCACTTTTAAATCATGATCTGATACATAGTGAGACATCTGATGGCGATGAATAACTCCAGGAGTATCATACAATGAAGTCTTTTCATCAAGGGGGATGTCTATAAAACCTAACGTAGTTCCAGGAAAGTACGAAGTTGTTATCGCATCTTTCACACCTGAGGTTTTTTGAATTAAAGCATTAATGAAAGTGGATTTTCCAACATTTGTTGTTCCTACGACATACACGTCTCTTCCTTGACGATAGTTTTCAATAGCACGAGAAAGCTCGTCCATTCCCTCACCTTTTTGAGCGGAAATAAGGAATACATCCTCCACCTTTAATCCTTGTTCCTTCATAGAGGATTTTAGCCACTGTTTCACTTTATTTGGGTTTACTGATTTAGGAAGTACGTCCATCTTGTTCCCAACTAATATTACAGGATTTTGACCTGTTAATCGTTTCATTCCAGGAATAAAACTACCGTTAAAATCAAAAATGTCAACTAATTGAACAATTAAACCACTACTGTCACTAATCTGATTAAGCATTTCCAAGAAATCATCATCCTGATAAGGTACATCCTGTACCTCATTATAATGCTTCAGACGAAAACATCGTTTACATATGATATCCTCTCTTTCCAAAGCAGACTTCGGAGCATACCCTGGTTGATCGGGGTTAGCAGTTTGAATCGACACCCCACACCCCTGACATTTTATATCTGTCATCGATTATTTTCCTCCTCCCATTCAATCTTTCCCTTACGTTTCATCCAGTTTAATATTCTACGCTCGATCTTTCTGTTGAACTTAGTCACAAACCCGTCAGTCTCAACTATAGGAACCACTAAAATAGTGTGTAATCCAGCTAGATTACCCCCTAAGACATCAGTCATAATTTGGTCGCCTACTACAACTAACTCTTCTTTTCTTACATTCATTGCTTTTTGAGCTTTTTTAAAAGCATTAGAAAGCGGTTTTCTTGCACTATGAATAAAAGTCGTATCAAGTGGCTCTGAAAATAATTTCACACGATTTTCATTATTATTCGAAGCTATTATGACTTGTATCCCATTCTCATCCATTAATTGAAACCATTCAATTATTTCTTCTGTTGCGTCAGGAGCGTCCCAAGCAACTAGTGTATTATCTAAATCAGTGATAATACCTTTGATTCCTTTATCTTTCAACACAAGGGGATTAATATCGTGTACACTGCCAACATGTTCATTAGGTAAAAAATTTCTTAGCATTATACTCACCATCCTTCACGACAAAATCTCCTTACCTATCATATACAAAAATAGGCTTCGTTTCAAAATAATCCTGATTTTCCTTCAAATAGAACTATAATCGTTCGACAATTCACGACACATCAAGCCTGTGGATAACTTTATACACATTTTCCACACAAAACCCGTCCGCTTACTACAACATTTCCACACCCTCTATATCACACTTATCTACAATAGTCTGTTGATAAAGGGGTTATTGTAGCCGGTAACCTCTCATGGTATGGTGAAATAGTACAAAAACTTCCAAGCTTCATATCAAACAGGAGGTGGCTGCCATTCGGCAGAAAGAGATGAAACAATTATCTGATACCCTGTTACTACAATCTTACCACAAAGCCGTTCAACTCAATCTTTCTAGAGAGTTCATAAAACAAATTGAAAGTGAAATCATCCAAAGAAAACTCTATCATCTACTAGATCGGACGAACTTCCGAGTAGGATAATTCCAATAATAGGGAATGAACCCAGCCTACACACGTCAATTTTATCGATTGGCGTTTTTTTATGATTTTTTTTAAAAAAAGTAACGACGCTTCTCTTCTTATTTATATATTTATAAAAAGATTAGACAATATAAATGAATATAGTACTATTCAGTTGAATATTAGTTAGGTTTTTGATTACAATTGATTGAAAGAACATTTTTATTTATTGAACTTAGGCCGAGGGAGGAACAACCAGATGCTACTGGCGGTATTATTGCCTTTTATTATTGCAATCTTTATTCCAATGATAAGCAAGTGGAAAAACAAGTTTCACACAGGTTTCTTTGTTACTGCGGTACCTGTTGTGATCTTTATTTATTTTGTACAATTTTTAGGAACAGACTTTGAACCTGTTGCACGAGAATACTCATGGGTTCCATCTTTAGATATGAACATCTTATTTTATCTAGATGGCTTAAGCTTACTATTTGTATTATTAATAAGTGGAATAGGATCCCTAGTTGCTTTCTATTCGATCTATTATTTACATAAATCGGAGCAACTGGGACATTTTTATGTTTACTTTTTATTATTTATGGGATCAATGCTAGGTGTAGTGCTTTCAGATAATGTATTCGTATTATATACGTTTTGGGAGTTTACTTCACTTTCATCTTTCTTGCTCATTGGTTTTTGGAACCATCGTGAAGGATCACGTTACGGTGCCTTAAAATCAATGTTGATCACCGTTTTTGGTGGACTTAGTTTACTTGGCGGTTTAGTTTTCATGAGTGTAATAACAAGTACGGCAAGTATTCAGGAAATGATAGGACAACAGGAACTTATCTTAAACCATGAATTCTTTCCACTTATTCTAGGATTCATACTTCTTGGTGCATTTACCAAGTCTGCACAGTTTCCATTCCACATTTGGTTGCCAGATGCGATGGAGGCGCCAACACCAGTTAGTGCCTACTTGCACTCGGCTACAATGGTAAAGGCGGGGATTTTTCTTGTAGCTCGTTTCCTTCCTATGCTATCTGTTTCTGACTGGTTTTTCATTATTGTTTCAAGTGTCGGAATTGCCACATTGTGTTGGGGATCTTATATGGCCGTGAGACAAACCGACTTAAAAGCCATTCTTGCTTTTTCAACTATAAGTCAGCTGGGTATGATTATGGCCATGCTCGGATTTGGTACAGAGATAGCTATCTTTGCTGCAGTATTTCACATACTGAACCATGCAACGTTTAAAGGAAGCTTATTCATGGTTGCTGGAATTATTGATCACGAAACAGGCTCTCGGGATATTCGACGGCTAGGTGGACTAATGACCTTTTTACCAATTACAGCGACACTCGCTTTAATTGCGTCATTTTCTATGGCTGGAGTTCCCCTACCTTTCTTAAACGGATTCTATAGTAAAGAACTATTTTTCGAATCAGCTATTCACTTAGACTTATCAGTTTCAGGCATAACTGAAACCTTACAAACGCTATTTCCTTATTTGGCTGTGTTAGGTAGTATCTTTACATTTGTCTACTCCATGTACTTCTTTTTCGGTACATTTCGAGGAAAAGCAGACATTGACGAACTACCTAAGAAACCTCATGAAGCCCCTATTGGTATGTTAGTATCTCCAATAGTGCTTGTACTTGGTGTTGTTATCATTGGTTTATTCCCTGATTTAATAAACCAACCATTCATAGAGCACGCAGCTTCTGCAGTCGGTGGAATCGATATACAACATAGCATTTATTATTGGCATGGAATTAGTCCTGCCTTTATTATGTCAATTGCTGTTCTAGCGTTTGGAACCATTTTATATATTTCGAGATCTAAATGGGAATCTGTATATAAAGCGGTGCCTGGCGTGCTTAGCTTAAACAAATTTTACGATGGGTTAGTTGACCGTGCTGAAAAATATTCAACTACCATTACGAATAGCTATATGAATGGCTCACTAGGTCGCTATGTTCGTTTAATTCTATTAGCTATCCTGTTAGTTACATTTAGTGTGATGAGCCTCACAAGCGGTTTTACTATCGATTCAAGTAACCTCGCTAAGGTAACCATCCAGGAAATCCTTATAGCTGTTGTTATGGTGATTGCAGCTGTTGCAACAATCTTAACGAATAACCGAATTGCAGCCATTTTAATTTTAGGAGTTGTTGGTTATGGACTCGCCATGTTATTTGTGCATTACCGTGCTCCTGACTTAGCGCTCACTCAATTCATAGTCGAGACAGTAACTGTAGCCCTATTTCTTCTCGTCTTCTACCATTTACCTAAATTAGAGAAAAATGATCAATCGGTTACAACAAAGATAATGAATCTATCTATTTCAATCGCGTTTGGACTAATGATGACTATGGTAGCAATTTCTTCTCACAGCAGTAAGATGTTTGACTCAATGTCTAGCTATTTTGTAGAAAATTCATATAAGCTAGGCGGGGGCGACAATATTGTTAACGTTATTTTAGTTGACTTTCGTGGGTTAGATACTTTATTTGAAATCACCGTTCTCGGAATCGCAGCGATGGCGATCTTCGCATTAATTCGTCTTCGTGGAAAGAAAAAGGGGGAGTAAACAATGGAATTTATTATGGCCATCCTTGCCGGAATATTGTTCACAACCGGTGTCTACAACCTCCTCCAAAAGCAACTGCTTCGTATTGTAATAGGTACAGCGTTAATCTCTCATGGGGCTCACTTATTCATCTTAACAATGGGTGAGCTTAAAAGAGGCGCACCACCTATTTTAACGGATGGAATCGATCAATATGCGGATCCGCTTCCTCAAGCATTGATCTTAACATCGATTGTTATAAGCTTTGGAGTAACAAGTCTCCTACTTGTGTTAGCTTATCGAGCCGCAAAAATAAATGGTACTGACAATATGGAGCAATTAAGGGGTAACGACTATGAGTAATTTATTAGCTTTAACTATTATATGGCCGCTCATTGCGGGGATTTTGGCGGCCTTTTTAAATAATAAAAAAAGACTTGTACGACCTATTTCTCAACTTTTTATGGTGATCAACTTAGTGTTAGTTAGTGTTGTTCTCTACCTAGTATATAACAATGGTACAATAGTTTTGGAAACAGGAAGTTATGAAGCACCCTTTGGAATCGTTCTTGTAGGTGATTTACTAGCAATAACACTTGTAATGACAACAAACATTGTAGCTACAACATGCATTTTCTATGCTCCTAAGTCATTGAGTGAACAGCAGGAATCATTTTATTTTTACAGTTTTTTCTTCATGTTAATCTCAGGGGTTAGTGGGGCATTTCTCACAGGAGACATTTTTAACCTTTTTGTGTTTTTCGAAGTATTGTTAATGGCATCGTATGGATTAATTGTTTTAGGTAACGGTAAAGCTCAACTGCGAGAATCATTAAAATATGTACTTATTAATTTATTCTCCTCTATGCTATTTGTAACGACTATTGCATTTCTTTACTCCGTTGTAGGTTCTGTAAACATGGCACAAGTTTCACAACGTGTACAAGAAGTTGAGCAACAAGGTGTTTTAACAACCATTGCTATTCTGTTTTTCTTTGTATTTGCAACAAAAGCTGCTGTTTTCCCTTTATACTACTGGCTTCCACGACCGTACATTGTCCCAAATCCAGTAGTATCTGCACTTTTTGGAGCTTTGCTAACAAAAGTAGGTATATACTCTATTTTACGTATATTTACTCTTATCTTTGTAGGAGAAGTAGACATAACACATACCATATTCATATATTTAGCCGCCTTTACTATGATTTTTGGTGTGATTGGGGCTTTATCAACACACAACATAAAATTAATCGTAGCCTATAACATTATTCCAGCTGTTGGATTTATGATTATGGGGATTGGTATTTTCACAGAAACATCTCTTAGCGGAACAATTTATTATTTAATTAATGATATGGTGATTAAAGGTGCTCTGTTCCTCCTAGTTGGTGTGATTGCTTATGTAGCAGGAACTTCAGATTTGAGGAAAATGAATGGACTAATTCACCACTATCCTGCATTAGGTTGGATATTATTCGTTTCCACTTTAGTTCTAGCCGGAATCCCACCTTTTAGTGGATTTATTGGTAAACTTCTACTTATTCAGGGAGGATTGGCTAATGAAGAAATCATGGTTGTGATTGCTTCACTCATTTCTAGTCTGCTAATCTTATTCTCAATGATTAGAATTTTCATTCGTGGCTTCTGGGGAGAGAAAACAGACGCCCCTCCACATCCTGAAAGAAAAATTAATGCACGTCGTATGACATGGCCCATTGTCGTTCTTTTATCGATTACTATTGTTCTTGGAGTAGGAGCCGAATTCTTTTATCCATCTATTGAACAAATGGGAGAATATCTAATGGATCCGCAAAATTATATTGATTCTGTGATAAAGGAGTAGACAGTTAATGCCCTATCAAATCGTTCTTAATATTATCATAGCTGTCATGTGGATGTTTCTAAGCGAGACGTATAACTTTACAACCTTTGTTGTTGGCTACCTTATAGGTATCCTCATGTTATTCATGCTTCAGCGCTTCATCCCTGACACCTTTTACATGAAGAGAGTCTTCAGTGTCATTAAACTGATTCTTCTCTTTGTACGTGAATTATTACTGTCAAATATTGAAATTGTAAAGCTTGCTTACAAACCTAAATTTAATATTCAACCTGGGATTTTTATCCTTCCGATTGAATTAAAAAGTAACTGGGAGATTACACTCCTTGCTAACCTAATTTCATTAACACCTGGAACGTTATCCCTAGATGTTAGTGAAGACTATTCTAAGATTTATATTCACGCTATGGATATTCCTGACGTAGAAGAATCGATCAATGACATAAAAGATATCTTTGAGAAAACCATCATGGAGGTGACACGCTAATGGAACAAGCATTAAATGTAACGGAGATGCTTATTGAAGCTTCAGCAACTATCGCCATAGTTGGTGTATCAATTTCTGTTATGATCCTGCTTTATCGAGCCATTGTAGGGCCAACAAACCCAGACCGGGCCGTTGCCCTAGATATAATTGGTGTGAACGTTATGGCTTTAGCGGGTGTCATCGCCGTGCTACTCGTTTCAACACAATTTAATGATGTTATACTCTTAATTGGTATTTTGTTATTTATAGGTACCATTGCCATGGCGAAATTCTTAGAAAAGGGTGTTATTATTGAGCGGGACATGGATTAATCTCATTTTTGATTTGCTCATATGTATATCTTTACTACTTGGCACTTTTTTTCTTATTTCTGGTTCACTAGGTGTTCTTAGATTTCCTGATGTTTATACCCGACTGCACGCTGCCACAAAAAGCTCTACTTTGGGTGTCTCTGGTATATTAATTGGTGCTTTTCTCTTTTTGTATGTTGAGCATGATATTATTAGCGGCAAGCTCTTACTAGGTATTCTGTTCATTTTATTAACAGCACCTGTATCAGGACACATGATTGGAAGAGCTGCTTATCGAAGTGGTGTTCCTTTGTGGGACCAGAGCATACAAGATGAATATAAAGAAGTGTTTGATCAATCAAAAAATACGAACAAGTAAGCAACCAGAAACTCTGGTTGCTTTATTTGTGGAGTACAGGCACGGTCAAGCTTCGACATACATACACTTATGGTAGGCAGATGCCTAATCCATGAGGAGGTGTGTTCGTTTGAGCAGTTTAATCGCTTCCATCCTTTATTTATTTAAAGAAGCTTTATTTTTCGTTTCTTATGTAAAAAATCAAGCCTTTCCCAACCCATTGTCAAAGGAGGAAGAAGCTAAGCAACTCCAATTAATGAAAGAAGGAAGCAAAGAAGCAAGAGATAAACTGATTGAACATAACTTAAGACTAGTTGCTCATATCGTAAAAAAATTCGAGAATACAAAAGAAGACTTTGAGGATTTAATATCCATTGGTACGATTGGTCTTATTAAAGGAATTGAAAGTTATTCTACAGGCAAAGGAACAAAACTTGCCACCTATGCCGCTCGTTGTATAGAAAACGAAATCCTTATGCACTTAAGATCCACGAAAAAACTGAATAAAGATATTTCTTTACAAGACCCCATTGGCCATGACAAAGAAGGAAATGAATTGAATCTACTCGATATTTTGCAAGCAGATGTTGCTGACATTGTGGAAGAAATTCAGCTTCATATGGAGATTGAACAAATTAAGCAATATATTTCTGTATTAGATGACAGAGAAAAAGAAGTCATCGTTTACCGTTATGGTCTAAATGATGAAGATGAGAAAACTCAGCGCGAAATAGCTAAGGAGCTTGGCATATCAAGAAGCTACGTTTCTCGTATAGAAAAACGTGCGCTTATGAAGATTTTTCATGAATTTTATAAACAAAGCAAATATGGAAATTCTTCTTAGAGTATGTACGACCCGATAGATACGTGAAGTAAGCAAACTACGGTTCTTAGTGAGTGGAAGATTGCTTATGTTACGGTGTCTATTGGGCCTTTTAAGCTGGACTTATATCAGTATGCTTAACCAAAACTAATCTATAATTTTCTAGAAACAAAAAACCACTGTCTAAGAGACTACTGAAGAGAAAGTTTCAGTCAATCTTGATAACAGTGGTTTTATATTTTATTCTTCTCTTAATTTTTTCTGCCATTGATTAAGCTTTCTCACAAAGTAAAAAGCCGTTGATAATAATAATATAATTAGCACGAATAAATAATAGTATGCGGTCGAATGGTACTCATAAATACTGATTAAAATGCCAACATATAAATATGCACTTAATATAATTAGAGTCATTGTAAACCGTCTATAATCAGCTAATTTTCCTTCTAATTTCTTATTAGAGTCCATTTTGCCACCTCCTATCCTATGCCTGAATGATTGTAACATAGGTTAGAGGTAATAGCAGATGGTAATTCCTAGTAATCTATTGACTGAAGCATTGTTATAATCATAGTGGCTGCATTATTAGCAGCTTTAGGAAGAAACTGGTCAAAAGAAATAGAAGATTCTTTTCCTGCAATATCTGAGAGAGCTCGTATAACTACAAAGGGTGTCTCATACTTATAACAAACCTGCGCTACTGCAGCAGCTTCCATCTCTGCTGCAATCATTTCTGGAAACTTACCTCTAACAAAATTCACGCGTGACTCTTCTTGCATAAATGAATCTCCCGTAGCAATGATTCCCTTTTTTCCCTTTACATCCGTTTGTTTGACGGCCTGCATGGCTTTGTCTACAAGTTGTGTACTTGCCTTATACATCGCTGGGAGTCCAGGAACCTGACCATAATCATACTCAAAAGCTGTAACATCAACGTCATGATGTGTAACAAAAGATGAGATCACAACATCTCCGACTTCTAAATCAGTTGCAAAACCGCCAGCAGATCCTGTATTAATAACTTGGCTTATGGAAAACCGTTCATGCAGGATGGTTGTTGCTATTGCTGCATTCACTTTTCCGATTCCAGATTTTAACAAAACAACGGAATGTCCGGATAATTCTCCCTCTATAAAAGTGCTTTCAGCTACATGGTGGACTTCCCTAATTTTCATATTGTTTTTGAGTAATTCGATTTCTTCATCCATTGCTCCAATTATTCCTATGGCCATCCGTGATACTCCTTTCTTAAGTTACCTATTAATTGTAGGGGTTACTATTTAATTCTTTCACTTGGATGGGACGATATCCTTCACCATCTACCCATTCTATTAAGACACGGTAAACCTGATCCTGGGATTGATTCGTAATAGTAGCATTCACTTGGCCACTTCCGGCATTTTCTACCCGCCAATCGATCATGTTCTCTGTACTTACTCCTGTTGCTTTGCTTGCTGCTTTTAATATTTCCTGCCAATCTTGAGAACCTTGTTGGAATGTTGTTCTATGCTCTCCCGAAATATTCTGTTCTGTTCCTACTGGTTTCCAGTCTTGTGTAATTACACGATCCACATTCTCTTCAGAACCTTCTTCTACCTTTCGACTTTCATCTCCCTCGCTTGACTCATCTTCTGAACTTTCATTTTCGTCGGAAAGCTTGTCATCGGCTTCTTCTTCATTGGGATTAACTTCTAGATCTCCAGTTGATTGATCTCCCTCTGAACTTCCACCATCATTTCCACTATTTTCTTCGTTAGTGGTTGACTCTGAAGCTGACTCATTTGGTCGATCAGAATCTATATTTCCTGTAAAAATAAATAGACATATATAAATAACAAACAGCAATGCTCCTGCAGTAGCTAGTACGGTCATTAGTTTTTTGGATTTTCTTCTTTTCTCAAACCGACCGCTTCGTGAGTTTGATTTTTGATTTTCCCCCACTATAATACCCCCTCTGTGCGCCTCATTATACAATAGTTCATTCGAATCTTAAATCACAGATAAGTCCGTAAGATTAAAATAAATGAGAGAAAAAGACAGGGTTGCCCCTGTCTTTCATCTTTTTATAAAGTTACGCTAACTATTTTTACATTAATTTCTCCACCAGGAGTAGCGACTGTTACCTTGTCTCCTATTTCATGACCTATTAAACTTTGAGCCATTGGAGAGTCATTGGAAATCTTTCCTTCAAATGGATCAGCTTCAGCACTACCAACTATGGTATACGTTTCTTCATCGCCTTCAGGGAGCTCCTGAAACGTAACCGATTTACCCATAGATACACGGTCAGGGTTATCATTATCACTTTCGATAATAACAGCATTTCGAATCATATTTTCAACTGATTGAATTCTTGATTCTACAAATGCTTGGTCATCCTTAGCTGCATCATACTCTGAGTTCTCGGATAAATCACCAAAGTCTCTGGCTACTTTAATACGTTCTACAACTTCTTTTCGTCGTTCATTTTTTAGGTATTCTAGTTCTTCTTCAAGCTTTATTTTACCTTCTTCTGTCATGTAAAAACTTTTCCCTTGGGCCATCCAAATACACTCCTTATATCCGACAATAGTAAAACGATATACCCTGTTTTCATAGTATAACACTATCTTTTAATTCTACTTTATAAACATAATGTTTACAGGGTTAGACTTTCCAGTACTACTATCAAAAACTATGCCAGATTTTTTTCAACTTTTCAACTATTTTATTCGCTCATCTTCTGTCCTTTTTGATGAAGGACCGTTTGAATCTTCGTCGCCATTAAATCAATAGCTACATGATTTTGGCCACCTTCTGGGATAATGATGTCTGAGTAACGCTTCGTTGGTTCAACAAATTGCAAATGCATCGGACGAACGACGTTAATATATTGATCAATCACAGAGTCTAATGTTCTTCCTCGCTCGTTAATATCTCTCATCATACGACGAATAATTCGCACATCGGCATCAGTATCGACAAACACTTTAATGTCCATTAAGTCACGTAACTTTTCATCCTCTAATACAAGAATCCCTTCAACTATAATAACTTCTTTAGGTTCCACATGTATAGTTTCATCTGAACGTGTATGAATTTTATAATCGTAAACAGGCTTTTCAATTGATTTTTCAGCGATTAGTTCTTCTAAGTGTTCTATCAACAAATCGTTATCAAACGCTAATGGATGATCATAATTTGTTTTTAATCTCTCTTCTAGGGGCAAATGACTTTGATCTTTATAATAATAGTCTTGTTCTATCATTAAAATTGTCTTATCAGTAAATCTTTGGATAATGGATCTCGTTACACTTGTTTTTCCTGATCCCGTACCTCCAGCTACTCCAATTACAACAGGTTTGTCACTCATGCCTTGGTTCTCCTCTCTATCGTCACCCTTAGTTATTCATTATTTCTTCACTGTAATTGCTACCCCATCACCAATAGGTACAATTGTGGTATGATACTTCTCATGGTTATTTAACGATTGGTTAAATCTTCTTATTTTTGATGCGATTTTTTCAAAACGCTCGGATCCCTGAGAAGAATTTGCGACATAACCTTTAAATAAGACATTATCCGAAACAATCATCCCTTGATCTGTTATTAAAGGCGAATATACATTAAAAAAATCTTCGTACTTCCCTTTCGCTGCATCGATAAATAAGAGATCAAAAGGACCCCTTTTAGCCACTTCTTCTTTCAATTCAAGTGCATCCCCATGAATTACTTGAATGCTATCTTCCATATTAAAAGACTTTATATTTTTTCTTGCTTCTTCTAAACGATTAACGTCTCTTTCAATGGTTATAATCTCACCAGTCGGCATTGCTTCAAGCATTCTTAAAGCAGAATACCCGATAGCCGTTCCAATTTCAAGAATTTTCTTAGGCTGGTGAATACGTATTAACTGCAAAAGAAAATCCATACCTAAAGGCTCCATTATCGGAATATTATGTTCCTGTGCATACTTTTCTAATTGCCTCACTTGATCTGAGGCGGGAGATAGTAAAGTATGTAAGTATTTTTCTTGGTTCATGAATGCTGTCCCCTTTCCTTATAGAACAACGCATTTACAACCCTATTATTTTAACATATTAAAAAGAAGGAATGCGAGGTTTATCACGCATTCCTTACAAAATTTATTCTTCCTCTTCCTCTGATAATTTATCCTTCTGCTCATCTGAGGAAATATGTTTTGCTTTCAGCTGGTTGTGCTCCTCTAAAGTTTCAGAGTAAAAAATATCCCCTTCACTGTTCGCTAAGAAATAAAGATTTTCCGAATCAATAGGATTTAAGGTTGCGAGAAGTGAATTGGTGTTAAAGCTAGAAATAGGCCCTACAGGTAAGCCCTTAATATGGTACGTATTATATGGAGATTCGACTTCTAAGTCTTCATATAATACGCGGTCTTTGTGCTCACCTAACGCATAAAGTACCGTTGGATCAGTTTGCAGCATCATATCATCTTCCAAACGATTGTAAAAGACTCCAGCTATTTTTTTACGGCTTTCTTCATTTGGTGCTTCATTCTCAACGAGAGAGGCCATTGTAATGAGTTCATGAACCGTTCGTTCCTTTTGATCAATCTCTTTACTATAACCAAGTACAACTTCCTCTGTACGAGATACCATTTTGTCTATAATTTCTTCTATTGAAGGATTCTCAACAAAATAATCGTAAGTTGTTGCAAATAAATAGCCTTCTAATGGGTAGCGAATACCCTCTTCTAATATCTTTTCACTCAGTAAATTCGGGTGATCTTTAATTAATTCTTGTACATATTCTTCATTGTTCACTTTCTCTAAAAATTCTTCCTCTGTAAAATCAAATTCTTCTGAGTAAATTCCGGCGATTTCTTCAACATTCTGACCTTCAGGAATAGTTACTCTAACAGCCGGTTCTTTTATTAATTTACCCGATTTTAGGGATGTGATAATTTCATTTAAAGTCATTGACGAGGTGAACTGATAATCCCCCGCTTGAAAGCCAGTTTCATTTTTAAATTTTGTATATAACCTAAAAATCAAATCATTTTTTATGATACTATTTTCTTCTAAAATGCTAGCTATCTGAGATGTAGATGATCCAATTGGAATTTCTACATTTACTTCTGAGTCATCATCAGGATTAACAGGTTTTAGTGAAGATTTTATATATAAATAACCTGAAATCAAACTAACCATTAGCACAGCCGCTACAGTAGCTAAAATGATCACAACTATTTTTCGAACCTTACTTGCCTCTTCTTTACGATTCATTAAACGTTCTTTATAACTTTTCTTGAAATTCGAGTCAGACACCTATGTTCCTCCTTCCACCCGGTTCATTATACTACAAAATATGCACTCTTTTCTACGAATTTAGACAGATTCTATAATAGAAAAACATAATATCCTTTATTTTGAGAAATGAGTAGCTGTTCAGTATTATTTAATATAAAGCCTTTGTTACCCGTTAATGCTGAAAAGGTGCCCGAGTCGATGACGAAATTTCTTCAACCACCGAGCAGGATTGTGGATAAAGAGTTGTAAAAATAATGGTTCCGTTAATAAAGACAGAGGAATGGGTCCATTGTTAAACAGATACATAAATGCTTGTGACATCTCTGTCTTCCATCGTTCAAATATTTTTCTAACGCGTTTAAATTTCCTTTGCCTTTTTGTGTCGCAACTCTAGGGTATCAAAAGAGAGAATAGAGTGCATTTTATATTCTGCTGACCTGGAGCTGCTGATAGATTAAGCATGACCACCACATTCATTATAGAGCCGAATTGTATCTAAAAAACTCACTAAATCAACCAAAAAAAGCAGTCCAATTAGTATATACTAATTGGACTGCTAGAAACTTTGTTATTTAATCTTTTATACTTTTAAAAGAAACCCGTTATTATAAAGACCTTAAACCTTTCACTATTTATTAAGTTAAGTCTTCATCAGTTAAAGTATTTAACATTTCTTCAACCATTTCCCACTCTTCATCAGACTCAATTTGATATAGAGCAAGGTCATCCTCTTCATTTCCTTTTTCTTCATATCTAAAAGCAAATACTTCCACTTCATCGCCTTCTTTTTGTTCAGCTGGAACAACCGCGATATAAGATTGTTCATTTTGCTCTACATCAAAAGTAAATAGTACCTCAAATAAGTGTTCCTCTCCGTTTTCATCCGGGATGATAATTCGTTCTTCTTTTTCTAAAGCCATCATTTTGCCTCCTATTGTTTTGAATCCAAATAACTTTGTAAAATAATTACAGCTGCCATTTTATCAATTACTTTTTTACGCTTCTGCCGACTAACATCAGCTTCGAGCAAAACTCTTTCAGCAGCCATCGTCGTTAAACGTTCATCCCATAGTTGAACAACTATTTTGAACTCTTTTTCCAACCATTTTCCAAACCTCTGACTAGCCTCACCTCTATGTCCAATCGTTCCGTTCATATTTTTAGGTAAGCCAACGATGGCCTCGCTAATATCATTTTCATTAATCACTTTTCTCAATGGCTCTCTAGCTGTTGTGTAATTATCTTCATCCCACTTTAACGTAGTAAGCCCTTGTGCTGTCCAGCCGAAAGCATCTGATACCGCAATGCCTATCGTTTTTTCACCTACATCTAGACCTAGTTTTTTCATCAATCGTCCTCTTTATTCTTCTCTAAATAAAATTTAACCATTTCTTCAATCAACTCATCCCGTTCCATTTTTCTTATTAAGTTTCGAGCATCTTTGTGACGAGGAATATAAGCCGGATCCCCAGAAAGCAAGTATCCAACAATTTGGTTTATCGGATTGTAGCCTTTTTCTTGTAAAGAATTATGAACGGATATTAGTAATGATTTTACATCCTCATCAAATGGCTCTTCTGAAAAATTAAAGCGCATTGTTTTATCCATTGAACTCATCTTTTTCACCTCGCACATGTTAGTCTTTCTTTCATTATATACTTATTTTTAGCTTTGTAAAAATTAGACGGTTTGTTTCGCGTATTCTTTAACATAATCAAGTGCTTCAGATATTTTAGAGGAGTCTTTTCCGCCGGCTTGAGCCATGTCAGGTCGACCTCCTCCTCCTCCTCCACAAATGGTAGCTGCTTCCTTGATCAAATGTCCGGCATGATAGCCTTGATCGATTAAATCTTTAGATACTCCGGCAATAAGTTGAACTTTATTCCCATTAGTTGTGGCTAGAAGAAGAATAGCAGAATCAAGTTTTTGTTTTAAATCGTCCATCATTGTTCTAAGGGCATCCATATCTTTAACATCGACATGTTTTGCTAAAACTTTAATTCCATTTACTTCTTCTACTTCATCCAAAATAGAGGAAGCTTCTAAATTTGATAGCTTTGTTGATAATGAATCATTCTCGCGTTGAAGGCTTTTTATTTCATGATGAAGAGCTTGCACCCGCTCCGGCACTTGTTCTGGTCTTGTTTTCAATAATTGACCTGCTTCTTTTAATATGGCCTCTTTCTCATTCATAAATTCATAAGCGCCTTTAGCGGTGACAGCTTCAATTCTTCGGGTTCCGGCACCAATACCTGTTTCACTTACAAGCTTAAACAATCCGATTTCAGCAGTATTGTTAACGTGACAACCTCCACATAACTCAAGGCTATAATCCCCTACTTCAACCACACGAACTTCAGTACCATACTTTTCCCCGAACAAAGCCATTGCGCCTTTTTCTTTCGCTTCTTCTAACGAATTGTATTCAATTTTCACTGCGATAGATTCCCATATTTTTTCATTTACCTGTTTCTCAATTTGTTCTATTTCTTTTTCATTTACAGATCCAAAATGAGAAAAGTCAAATCGTAATCGGTCTGATGTAACCTGTGAGCCTGCTTGATTAACATGATCACCCAACACATCTTTCAGAGCCTGATGTAACAAGTGTGTCGCCGTATGGTTCTTCACGATGTACGAACGATTACTACGATAGACTTCGGTATCAAATGTATCTCCCTTTTTAAAGAAGCCTTGCTTAACGATGGCTTCGTGCATATGTTGACCATTTGGTGCTTTTTGAACATTAGATACTTCAATAACCGCTTGATCATTTTCAACTATACCTTTGTCAGCCATTTGACCGCCGCTTTCTGCATAAAAAGGTGTATAGTCTAAGAAGAAATATATGACATCTCCTTCTTCCGCTTCTTCAGCAAATTCATTGCCTTTTATTAATTCAATGACTTTTCCTTTTCCAGTCAAACGATCGTATCCAATAAATTCACTAGCCACCTGAACGTCGCCTAACACTCCGTTTTGAATTTGCATACTGTCGGTTTTTTGACGAGCGTTTCTAGCCCGCTCCCTCTGTTTTTGCATTTCATTTTTAAATCCTTCTTCATCAATTGTGAAACCAGCATCAGCAACATATTCTTCCGTTAATTCCTTTGGAAAGCCAAACGTATCATATAAACGGAATACTTCCGTACCAGGGAATACGTTGCTACCTTTTGCTGTTTCCTCTGTCATTATAGTAGACAACATAGCCAATCCATCATTTAAAGTTTCATGAAAACGTTCTTCCTCAGTTTTTATCACCTTTTGAATGAATTCTTGTTTCTTACTAATATCCGGATAGAAATCATTCATGATTTCTGCTACTTCAGGCACAAGCTTGTACATAAAGGGTTCATCAATTCCGAGCTGTTTAGCAAATCGAACGGCCCGACGAAGTAATCTTCTTAACACATAACCTCTTCCCTCATTAGAGGGCAGCGCGCCATCACTGACAGCAAAACTAACAGTTCGCATATGATCGGCAATCACCTTAAATGCAGAGTCTTGGTCCTTATTATCTTGATAGTTACGACCTGATAGAGTCTCTGTTGCCTTTATGATAGGCAAAAGCAAATCGGTTTCATAATTTGTCGGAGTATCTTGGATGACACAGACCATTCGTTCTAATCCCATGCCCGTATCAATATTTTTCTTTGGAAGTGGTGTATACGTATCATCAGGATTGTGGTTAAATTGTGAAAAAACAAGGTTCCATATTTCAAGGTAACGTTCGTTTTCTCCACCCGGATAAAGTTCAGGGTCAGACGAATCATTTCCATATGCTTCTCCACGATCGTAGAATATTTCCGTATTAGGTCCACTCGGTCCCTCACCAATATCCCAGAAGTTTTCTTCTAAGCGAATAATTCTTTCTTCCTCTACACCAATTTTATCTCTCCATAGTGCATAGGCTTCATCATCTTCGGGATGAACAGTTACCGACAATCTCTTAGGATCAAATCCGATCCAATCTGGACTTGTTAGGAATTCCCATCCCATGGCAATTGCTTCTTCCTTAAAATAGTCGCCAATTGAAAAATTCCCTAACATTTCGAAGAATGTGTGGTGACGTGCGGTAAATCCAACGTTTTCAATATCGTTCGTACGTATAGATTTTTGGACATTCACAATTTTAGGGTTTTCTGGGATGACACGACCATCAAAATATTTCTTTAATGTAGCTACACCACTATTAATCCAGAGCAGTGTTGGATCCTCATGGGGAACTAGTGAAGCGCTCGGTTCGACACTATGTCCTTTGTCTTTAAAAAAATCTAAAAACATTTGTCTAATGTCTGCTGATGTTAACTTTTTCATAATAGAACCTCCTCAAATTCTCTTTCGCTATATGAACAGAAAAATCCCGTCCCTGCACATTGGCAGGGACGGGATTTCGAATCCGCGGTACCACCCTGATTATAGACTTAGTAATTAAGCCTATCACCTCAAACGTTCGTAACGGTACGTGAAACCGACGGCGATTAAGCCGCACTCAGGAATAGCTTTCAACAAAAGCCTGCTTAGCACCTCTTCCAGCCTTAGGAGATGCCTCTCTAACAAAGGGCATGCTTGTTTACTTTTTTCCTTCTTAGTATTCTACGTTCATATAGTATAGATAGCGTCATTATAGATAATTTGTCTTTATCTGTCAACGCTTAGCCGTACATGATAAATTTCTTCAATAATTACCTTAATACATGTTAACACAGGAACAGCTAAGACCATACCTGTAATACCCGCGAGTTCTCCACCAGCCAATAGCGCAAAAATAATTAATAGCGGGTGGATGTGAATGCTTTTACCCATAATATAAGGGGATAACAAATTTCCCTCAATCACTTGAATTACTACAATCACTGCTCCTGTTATTATCAGAGTTTTAACAGAAATCGTTAAAGCAACGATCAATGCTGGAATTGCTCCAAATAACGGTCCAAAGTAGGGAATTATATTGGTAATACCTGCAACCAAGCCTAACACGAGAGGATAGGGTAAATCTGCGATCCAAAAACCTAAAGTAGCTAAAACCCCCACAAATAGACTAATTAATAATTGTCCCCTTATATAACCACCAAGAGAATGGCTTAGCTTTCTTGTTAAATGAACGCCTTCTCTCCTCCACTTTTCAGGAAATAACCGGAGCAAGGCATTCATGATGGAATGATAGTCTTTTAAAAAGTAAAAGGTCATAACGGGAATGACAGCAATTAACACAATAATATTAAATAGCCCACTCATTCCGGATATGACAGCCATGAGACGAGCGTTAACCCAGGATTCCAATCTTGAAAAGCTATCTTCTAACCGCTCATGAATTCCATCTGGAAACCTCTCAGTCTGTGCATACATTTCCTTAGTCCACTGCTGATAAGCTTCCAATAGGTGAGGTAACTGTTCATTCAGCAATTTAATTTGTTGCACTAAATGAGGATAACCTTTATAGACTCCATAGCCAGTTAGTGAAAAGAATGCCAAGAAGATAAGTAAGATAGCCAAAATTCGCTTTAATCCTATATCTTCTAAGTATTTAACTAATGGGTGCAATAGCATAGCCACAATGATCGCTATTATAAATGGTAGAAATATTCTACCTATCAATAGAACCACGTGATCATAATAAGGGAATAACCAGGCTAAAAACAGTAATAATAGAAGAATAATAAAAAAAATGGATAATCGAATTATCCATTTGATTAAACTGTTATTTTTCATGAGCCTGATTGATAAAAGAGGTCATTCAACGAACTTAAACTACCATCCTCTTCTATTTGATGGACGTTGATTTTTCCTTTTTCGACAGAGAGTTCCAAGCAACAAGTCCAGCAATAATATTGGTCATTACCAATTCGTCCAAGAATTTTGCCATCACAGTTCGGGCATTTCATAGGGAGCAAACTCCTTTTTTCTGCTAGCTTGCCCCTAGGTTTGACAATTTATACCTTTACATAAAATCATAAGGTGATAGTTCTTCTTCATCAACTTTAGGATAACTACTATCTTGAAGTTTTTCAGTTAATCGTGTGTATCTTAAATTAATATCAGTGCTTCTTACACCATCAATAAAAGCTTGATGGTCCCCACAAATAATTAACGAATCTTTTGATCTTGTAATAGCCGTATATAAAAGGTTCTTTCTAAGCATTCTTCGGTACCCACGTACAATTGGAAGAACTACGATTGAAAACTCACTACCTTGAGATTTATGGATGGATGTACAATATGCATGCATGATATTATTCAAATCTTTTTTAGGATAAATAACTTCTTTACCATCATATTCCACAACAACCTGTTCGACTTGGTCGACATTTTCATCTGCTTGAAAAATAGCCACAATTTCGCCAATATCTCCATTGTAGACTCCATCCTCCGGCTGGTTTACTAACTGAATCACTTTATCTCCTTTGCGGAAGGTAACTTCCTTAAAGTTTAAATCCCTTTTCTGTTTATTTTTAGGATTAACGATTTTCTGAATCTCTAAATTTAATTGATGAATGCCCACATCAGTTCTATACATAGGGGCTAACACCTGTATCTCACGAAGATCGATCCCTTTATCAAGTGCTTTTTTCACAATACTTGTTATCAGATCTTTTATCTGATATTCACTAGCTGGTATAAAATTAAAGTCATCGTCCTTACTTAAAGATTGCTCATTACACTCGTCATTCTTTATTTCATGTGCCAATTGAATGATCTTCGAACCTTCTTTCTGACGATATACTTCAGTCAATTGAACGGAAGAAATATATTTAGATCGAAGTAAATCCGACAGCACTTGCCCTGGTCCTACTGAAGGAAGTTGATCTTCATCCCCTACAATCAATACTTGCATATCGGCAGGAATTGCTCTAAATAATTGATTAGCTAACCAAATATCTACCATTGAAAATTCATCTATAATTAAAACGTTTCCTTCTAACTGGTTATTTTGATTTTTTTCAAAACTGTCATGTCCATCCCAACCTAGTAAACGGTGTATCGTACTAGCAGGTAAACCTGTGGATTCTGTCATTCGTTTAGCAGCCCTCCCCGTAGGTGCAGCCATTACAAATGGAAAAGAATCGCCTTGACTATAATCTTCTGGATCAATAGAAACATCATTTAACTGGGCGTAGGCTTGTATGATCCCATTAATTACGGTAGTCTTCCCAGTGCCTGGGCCTCCGGTTAAAATCATTGCTTTAGAATGAAGAGCCTTATCCAAGGCTTTGAACTGTTCTTCCCCGTAGCTCATTGCCTCTTTTTCTTCAATCTCTCCAATAATCTTCATGAGGTCTGCCTGTGTATATTCTGTTTCTAGTTCTTCTTCCGTAATTCGCTCCAATTGATGACAAAATCCATTTTCCGCATGATAAAGTGAGGGTAAATACACACGTTCCTCTTCTATAAATACATATCGGTCTTCAGCTAATTGAATCACTTGTTGCGATAGTTGATCGAATGTAATTGCTTTATTGCCTCCACTATTTAATAAGGACTCTACTTGAGATAAACAATTCTCTGTTGGGAGGTATACATGTCCTGCTGATAAACTTTGCTGCATAATATACAAACAGGCCGCTCTAATTCTTGTTGGATGATCATCAGGTAAGTCCTGCATCTTAGCTATTTCATCTGCCCGATGAAAACCAAAACCCTCCACTTGAAAAACTAATTGATATGGATCCTCTTCAATCATTGTCAAGGTTTGATCTTTAAAAGCTTGATAAACTTTTTGGGAAAGCTTTAAACCAAATCCATACTGATTTAAATGAATCATAATATGCTCAAATCCCTGATGTTCTTTCAATGCTTCATATAGTTGTATTCTCTTTTCTTTTGCTAACTTAGGGACCCTATCAAGTACATCTGGATCTTGTAATATTTTTGAAATTGCTTGCTCTCCTAGTTCCTCAACTATCCGTTCTGCCGTTTTTTTACCAATTCCATGAAATAATTCACTTGATAAGTAAACAACTAAGCCATCTTTCGTCTCAGGCATAACACGCTGATAGAAATTCACTTGATATTGACGACCGAACTTTTTATGGTCTTGAAATTCTCCTCGGAAAACATACGTTTCGCCTTCTTCTAAAGGTGGAAAGTGACCTTTGATTACTAAGCTTTTTTCAATAAAGTCTTCATTTGTATCGGTAACTGAAATGGAAGCAATCGAAAAATACTCGGATTCTTTATGGAAAATCATCCGATTTAACTCACCCTTTATAAAAGGACCTTCATCTTCATTTGTTTGAGAAAAATGTGTATGTTCTTCCATGATCATGTTTCCCCTTTAGATTATTCTTCGTTTAATGCTTGTTCAATTTGTGTTTTTGCATGTGAAGCAAGAGTATGCTCTTCATTTGATTGGAGAGCCCTATTAAAATGCTCGAGTGCTAGTGCGGCGTCCTCTTTATGCAAAGCAACAACACCCAAATTGTAGTGAGCATCACTATGATTTGCTTCTAATTGTAGCACATTTTTCATTGTTACTTCTGCTTCATCAATTTGACCATTTTGTGCTAGACAAAGTCCGTACTGGAATTGGATATCCACATCATCCGGATTAAGCTCCACCGCTCTCAACATATAAGG
Source organism: Halobacillus seohaensis (assembly GCF_042663045.1). Taxonomy (NCBI): domain Bacteria; kingdom Bacillati; phylum Bacillota; class Bacilli; order Caryophanales; family Bacillaceae; genus Halobacillus; species Halobacillus seohaensis. The sequence goes on from NZ_JBHSZV010000004.1 coordinate 416,537, forward strand.
CAGGGCCAATTTCATATATTCCTGGTGAACAAAAGTCATGCCTAACATAAAGTAAGCATCGGCTTCATCTAGTCCAGTTTCAATAGCTTGTAAGAATTGAGTTTGTGCTTTTGTATACTTTTCTTGTTCATAATAAATATTTCCTAATCCGTAATGGGCCGTAGCTGCTTGTTCATCCAACTCAATTGCACGATTATAAAAACGTTCTGCACGTTCCATTTCATTTAAGTGGACGAGTAAATTGCCAAAATTAATATAACCAATCGGATCCTTTGGGTTTTCTTCGATAACCTCAGTAAAGAGTTTGGTTGCTTCTTCAAAGTTTTGATGTTGCATGTATTCAATTGCTCGGTTCAGTTTGTCCATTATCTTTTTCCTCCTACCTAAAAATAACCATGCCCATCAGCACGTGGACATGGCTTTTATTTTTCACGAAGATTTATCCTACGTAAGTTAACGCTTTGTTCTCTTTGATGATCTGGTCAATCGTAGCACCACCAAGACAAACTTCACCATCATAAAAAACAACGGCTTGTCCTGGTGTTACAGCACGCTCGCGCTCATGGAACTCTACTGAACACGTTCCATCTTCTTTGGGTATAACAGTGACAGGACTGTCATCTTGACGATAGCGAAACTTGGCTGTACATTGAAATGGAAATTCAGGTGCCTTGCCACTCGTCCAGTTAGCTTCGGTGGCGATAAGCCCATCCGAATACAAAGCCTCATGATGGTAACCTTGGCCAACGTATAAAATATTATCTGTCACATTTTTCCCTACAACAAACCAAGGTTCTCCAGCGCCACCAATACCAAGGCCCTGACGTTGTCCTAGTGTATAGTACATAAGGCCATCGTGTTGGCCTTTAACCTCTCCGTCCAATCTTTGCATCTGACCAGGTTGGGCCGGAATATATTCACTAAGAAATTCCTTGAAATTCCGCTCTCCTATAAAACAAATGCCGGTAGAATCTTTCTTTTTAGCAGTGGCTAAGTCTTGTTCCTCTGCTATTTTACGTACTTCTTTTTTATCTATATGACCAAGTGGAAACATAACTTTAGATAATACATCTTGAGAAAGCTGGTTCAAGAAATACGTTTGATCTTTATTTGAATCTACACCTCTTAGCATTTCGTACATTCCATTCACTTCACGAACTTGAGCATAATGACCTGTTGCTAAATAGTCAGCACCTAAGGCTAAAGCGTGATCTAAAAATGCTTTGAATTTAATCTCTTTGTTACACATCACATCGGGATTCGGGGTACGTCCTGCTTTATATTCATCCAAGAAGTATGTGAACACTTTATCCCAATATTGCTTTTCAAAATTGACGGCGAAGTATGGAATATCTAATTGATTGCATACTCGTATGACATCCTCATAATCTTCAGTAGCTGTGCAAACACCACTATCATCAGTATCATCCCAATTTTTCATGAAAATCCCTACAACATCATACCCTTGCTGTTTAAGCAATAGAGCTGATACAGAAGAGTCGACTCCTCCACTCATCCCTACAACGACGCGTGTGTCTTTCCGTTCTTTCACTGTAATTCACCTTCCTAACTCAGCCTTTTTAATATTTGACTGATTCTGTTTGCCGCTTCTGCTACATTTTCTTCAGTATTAGCTAGCCCAAAACTAAATCGTATTGAATTAGTAGTACGTGCTTCTCCATCTCCAAACATTGCTGATAGGACATGAGAAGGCTCTATGGAACCAGCTGTGCATGCACTGCCACTTGATGCAGCCACTCCAGCCAAGTCAAAGTTTGTTAATAACGTCTCCACGTTCATGTTCGGAAAACTTAAATTAACAATGGTCGGAACGCTATGATCCATTGACCCATTGATGTCAAAATCTATTGACTCTTTAGTAAGTTCATTTATAAATACTTGTTTGAGATGTTTGTATTTTTCGTTACTTTCGCTTCGGTTCTCTTTGACTAACTGAATAGCTTTCTCAAAGCCAACAATTGCAGGGACATTTTCTGTGCCTGCCCGACGCTTTCTTTCTTGTTCTCCACCAAATTGCTGGGAATCAAGAACTGTTCCTTCTCTTATATAAAGCAAGCCTGTGCCTTTTGGGCCGTTAATTTTATGACTGGATACCGACATTAGATCAATTGGTAATTGCTTTGTATCTATATTAAACAACCCATAAGCTTGTACAATGTCTGAGTGAAAATAGGCTTGATGTTCTTGAATAACTTCGCTTAATTCTTCAATTGGCTGAATAATTCCCGTCTCGTTATTCACCATCATAACAGTAACTAAAATAGTATCATCTCTTATAATCTGCCTAAGATCCTTCGCTTTCACACGTCCATCTTCATATACAGGTAAATAACTTACCTCAAAACCTTGAGTTTTCAGGTAATCTACCGCATGTAATGTAGCATGATGCTCAATAGGTGTGGTAATAATATGCTTCCCTTTTTGTCGATTAGCCATCGCGGAGCCAATAATCGCTAAATTATCTGATTCTGTACCTCCACTAGTAAACACAATTTCTTTTTCATTTGCATGGATGCTTTGAGCAGCTGTATGACGAGCTTCATCCAAAATCTTTCGAGCTTTTCGTCCAAATTGGTGAACGCTGGAAGGATTTCCGAACACGTCTTGATAAACAGGCATCATAGCTTCCGTCACTTGTCGGTGAACAGGTGTTGTAGCTGCATGGTCTAAGTAAATAGATTCCATCCTCTACACCTCCATTTGTTAAATATAAAACATATAGGCATCCTGAGTTTGATCATCTACATGATCTTTGAGATCTTCTAAGGTGGTGGTATCTAAAACATCTTTAACAGCGTCCCTGACTCGTTTCCAAAGCGCCTGCTTCGCTGGTTCTTCATCTTCAATACCTTCGACTGGTGTAATTGGTCCCTCTAAAACTCGGATAACATCTCCTGCGGTTATTTCATGAGGAACCTTTGTAAGCATATATCCTCCATAAGCTCCACGGACACTTTTCACTAAGCTAGCGTTTCTTAATGGGGCAATGAGTTGCTCTAAATAATGCTCTGATAAATCATTGTCTCTAGCGATTTGCTTTAGCGAAATCGGGCCTTCTCCATATTTCCTAGCCAATTCAATCATGATGGTTAGCCCGTAGCGACCCTTTGTAGATATTTTCATAATCTTCACCTTTCCTCACTAAGAAATTCAATAATTGTTTAGAAAGCGGGAGAGAGTAGCCGACAAATGCACCAAGAAATAGTGCAATAAATACTGTACCTACGCCTACAGGTCCCCCTAATAACCATCCTAAAAGTGCAACTGCTATTTCAATTCCATTTCGTACTGTGGAAACTTTCATCTGTAATGTATCTGTTAGAATGAGCATTAAACTATCACGCGGACCAGCTCCAATATTAGGAGCAACATAGAGACCGATACCTAAAGCGATAATCATCGTTCCTAAAATAAAAATTACTATCTTAGATACTAACCATTCAGGTTCAGGCAATATCCAATTAAAGAAATCAATAAATACTCCAATTAATACCATGTTCAAAACTGTACCGATTTGCGGCATCTTTTTTAAAACAATTGAGCTGATCATAACAATCAGTAATCCAGCAATTATTGACCATGTACCAACCGTAAGTCCAAACTGTTTGTACAAACCATAATGAAGTACATCCCATGGACCTATTCCAAAATCTTTTACCTGCATGGTTAAAGAAATGCCGAGTCCTAGTAGGATTAATCCTACAATAAAAAAAGACCAACGGAGCCCAGAGTAAGGACCATAATACCAATTCATTTTCATTGCTGATCTCTCCTTGATTCATTATACCAAACGCTATTATAGCATGAATGACAAGTCCCTTGCATTTTAATAGAATTGAGCATAACCTTAAAATTATTACTATCGTAAAGGAGAACTTTCGCCAATGAGTGTACAACCCTTAGCCTACCGTATGAGACCCTCTACAATTAACGACATTATCGGACAAAAACATTTAGTTAACGAAGGTAAAACATTAAATCGAATGGTTGCGGCTGAAAGACTTGCCTCCATGATCCTTTTTGGACCACCAGGTACAGGCAAAACTTCCATGGCTTCTGCCCTGGCCAAAAGTCTTAACCTACCTTTTAAAATGCTAAATGCTGTAATAGATAAAAAGAAAGATATGGAAATTGTTGTCGAAGAAGCCAAAATGCACGGCCAAATGGTTCTAATATTGGATGAGGTCCATCGTCTTGATAAAGCCAAGCAAGATTTTTTATTACCACATTTAGAGAGTAACCGACTCACTCTTATTGGATGCACAACCAGTAATCCCTACCATTCCATCAACCCTGCTATTCGAAGTCGGTGTCACTTGTTTGAACTTTATCGTTTGGATGACGAAGATATAAAAGAAGCAATTAACCGCGCGATTACCAATAAAGAAGAAGGATTAGCTCATCTATCAGTAGAAATTACGGACGAGGCCTTACAACATTTCGCTGGTAGCGCTAACGGTGATATGCGCGCAGCACTTAATGGTTTAGAATTGGCAGCTTTCTCAACTCCAGAAAATAAAGAAGGATTTGTTTATATAGATCTATCCATAGCTGAAGACTGTATGCAAAAAAAGAGTTTTTCTCACGACAAAGATGGAGACGCCCATTACGATGTGCTTTCTGCCTTTCAGAAATCAATTCGGGGGAGTGACGTAAATGGGGCTTTACATTATCTAGCTCGGTTAATCGAAGCTGGAGACTTAGATAGCATTAGTCGACGTTTAGTGGTGATTGCCTATGAAGATATTGGACTCGCTAATCCACAGGCAGGTCCGAGGGCATTAGCCGCAGTCGAAGCGGCTGAACGCCTAGGCTTTCCTGAAGCCAGGATCCCTTTGGCTACATCTGTAACAGAACTAGCCTTATCTCCTAAATCCAACAGTTCTTACAAAGCTCTGGACGCTGCATTGTCAGATATAAGAAATGGAAAGAGTGGTGACGTCCCTGTTCATTTAAAAGATTCTCACTACAAAGGGGCAACTAATTTAGGGCGTGGTATCGACTATAAATATCCGCACAACTATCCAAATGCTTGGGTAGATCAACAATATCTACCTGACATATTAAAAAAGAAATCATATTATGAACCTAAATCTACCGGTAAGTTCGAACAGGCTCTTAAACAAGTTTATGATAAAATAAACCAACAAAAATCTTAATCAAGTATATTCCTTGTTTACTTTGGTAACACTAGTAGCAAATCTGACAAACTATTGTTCTAATAGTTCAACAGGAGGGTTATTATGCCAAAGGTAAGACAAGATGCTTGGTCTCATGAAGATGATTTACTACTAGCAGAAACTGTACTCCGCCACATTAGAGAAGGTGGCACTCAATTAAAAGCCTTTGATGAAGTAGGTGATGTGCTAAATCGCACGTCCGCAGCTTGTGGATTTCGTTGGAATGCAGAGATTAGACAAAAATATGAACAAGCCGTGGATCTAGCTAAGAAACAACGTAAAGAGAAGAAGCGAAATGAAGCGACATTTAATCAACCAGTAATGGTTACCCAAGAAGATGAAGAAACTTTCATTCCATCGGCTAACGAAACAAATACAGTTGAAAATCTTGAGTCTACTACTATAAATTTACCTGAAGTCATTGCTTATTTGACAACTTTACAAAAAGAAAATCATAGTCAAACGTCCTTGAATCATCAGATTGAACAACTCGAAGGAGAAAAGAATGATTTACTGAAAGCTAATCAGCACCTTCATTCTCAACTTAATTCACTAAAAGAAGATTATCAAGCTTTTATAACCATTATGGATCGCGCTAGAAAAATGACAATGTTTGATGATCAAGATTATTTGAACAAAACGATCTCCCAAATGGATAAAAGTGTAAATTTAGAACATTTAGCTAAATAAAAAAAGCGAGCATACAATGCTCGCTTTTTTCTAATAAAAAACCAATCCCAATTGTGCCGTTGGATCATGAGTTTTGAACCCGCTCCAGGCAGGTGGGTGCCTTGCTTCACACTTCTTGAGTCCTTTTCATGTAAATAAAAGGCTTGCATTCCATGTAAAGACGACAGGCTCCCGTCTCAATATTGTTCGGTCAAAACGTACATTCGAACAACGTACACATCAGGATTGATTTATTTATATTGTAATCAAATAATAGCACAAAATTTTAATCTTATCAAGCATTGAAATAAATAAGAATTATCCGGCTTCAGTCCTGTTTTTGATTCTTCAATTGAAGATGCAACTCATCCAATTGAACAGCACTAACAGTTCCAGGGGCCTCTGTTAACGGATCTTGTGCCGATGCAGTCTTTGGAAACAAGATAGTATCGCGAAGGTTGGTTCGACCAGCTAGCAGCATTATGAAGCGATCAAACCCTAAAGCAATACCACCATGTGGAGGAGTTCCATACTCTAAAGCCTCTAACAAGAATCCAAACTGCTCGTCGGCTTCTTCTTTAGTAAATCCTAACACTTCAAACATACGATCCTGCATCTCTTTTTTATATATACGCAACGACCCGCCACCTAATTCATATCCATTTAAGACAATGTCATATGCTTCTGCTTTAGCAGCTTCTGGATCATTAGACAATTGGTTCATATCTCCCTCCGCGGGCATTGTGAAAGGATGGTGTGCAGCAAAGTACCTTCCCTGATCCTCGTCATATTCAAAGAGTGGCCAATCTGTAATCCATAAGAAATTAAATTTAGTTTCATCGATTAATCCAAGTGACTTACCTAGTTTCAATCGAAGAGCACCTAAACTATCATAAACGACAGATTTCTTATCCGCGACAAACAATAACAAGTCTTCTTCTTCGGCACTCATCGCTTGAGTTAACTGTTTTGTTTCTTCTTCAGAGAAAAATTTCGCAATAGGTCCGTTAAATTCTCCGTCTTTTACTTTTAACCAAGCCAGGCCCTTAGCCCCGTAAACTTTGACGTCCTCTGTTAACTGATCAATGTCTTTTCTGGAAAAGGAATTTGCCCCACCTTTCACATTCAGACCACTTACTTTACCACCTGAAGCCACCGCATCGCTAAATACTTTAAAACCACAATCTTTAACAATCTCAGAAAGAGTTGTAAGCTCTAAACTAAAACGAGTATCTGGTTTATCAGAACCAAAACGCTCCATAGCTTCTTGGTAAGGCATTTGTTTAAACGGTGTAACAACCTCAACACCTTTAACTTCTTTCATAACTTTTGCCATCATTCTTTCAGTCATAGCCATAATATCTTCCTTTGACATAAAAGAAGTCTCAATATCTACTTGTGTAAATTCCGGTTGTCGATCGGCTCGGAGATCTTCATCTCTGAAGCAACGAGCAATTTGATAATACTTCTCAAACCCGGACATCATTAACATTTGCTTAAATAATTGTGGAGATTGAGGAAGGGCATAAAACTCTCCTTCATGAACACGGCTTGGTACCAAATAGTCTCGCGCTCCCTCCGGCGTACTTTTCGTCAGCATAGGAGTTTCCATCTCCAAGTAACCTTCATCATTTAAGAAATTACGAATGGATTGAGTTGCATCATGACGAAGTTTGAATGTTTCTTGCATTTCTTTTCGTCTTAAGTCTAGATATCGGTATTTCAACCGAATGTCTTCAGACACTTCGGAATGATCCTCAATCATAAATGGAGGTGTTTTGGATTTATTTAATACGTTAACCTGTGTAGCAAGAACTTCTATTTCTCCAGTAGGTATATTTGGATTAACTGTATTCTTATCACGAAGCACGACATTCCCTTCTACTTCAATGACATATTCACTTCGCACGTTCTCAGCAATTTGTAAAGCTTCCTCTGAATCTTCTGGGCTAAATACAACTTGCACTAGTCCAGAACGATCTCTTAAATCAATAAAAATTAATCCACCAAGGTCGCGACGTTTTTGTACCCATCCTTTTAAAGATACACTAGCATTTTCATCCGTTGTTTTTAGTGAAGCACAATATATTCGTTCCATTATTGTTTCCCTCCTGCCAATCTCTCTTGCAAATAGTTAATTACTTCTTCCAGTGGTAATTCTTTTTGGTCCCCAGTTGTCATATCTTTTATAGATACTGCATTGTTTTCCATTTCCCTATCACCTAAAACAACTACATATTTAGCATTCATTCGATCAGCTGATTTAAACTGACCTTTGGGTTTTCGCTGCAGATAATCTTTTTCTACCTGTACACCTGCCTTACGAAGCTGATATGTCAACCGAACAGATTCATCTTCAGCTTTATCTCCTAGAGCAACAACGTAACAATCAAGGGCAGATTCTAGAGGAAGTTCAACTCCTTCTGCCTCTAAAGCCATTAATAAGCGTTCAATACTCATAGCAAAACCAATACCTGAAGTTTCAGGACCACCAACATCCTCGACCAGACCGTTATAACGTCCTCCACCACTTAGTGTAGTAATGGCCCCAAAACCTTCTGCCTTACTCATAATTTCAAATGCTGTGTGATTGTAATAATCAAGACCACGAACCAAATTAGCATCAATCACATAATCGATCCCCATTCTATCTAAATGTCCTTTTACCTTTTCAAAGTAAGATTGTGATTTTTCATTTAGATAGTCTAAAATGGCTGGCGCTGTTTCCATAGACGGATGATCTTTATCTTTTTTACAATCCAACACTCTCAGTGGATTTTGATCCAAGCGCACTTGACAATCTGAGCATAACTCCTCCCGATGAGGACTAAAGTGTTTTACTAGTGCATTTTTGTGGGCTTCTCTACTTTCCTGATCACCCAAACTATTCAAAACGAGTGATAACGACCGAAGTCCTAGCTCTTGGTAGGAATTGATAGCAAGAGCCATGACCTCAGCATCAACCGCAGGATCATTGCTTCCTAGTGCCTCAATACCAAATTGTACGAACTGTCTCAACCTTCCTTGCTGTGGTCGTTCATAACGAAACATAGGTCCAATATAAAAAAGTTTTGTTGGTTGATTAGGTAGACCAAAGAGTTTGTTTTGAACAAAAGAACGAACGGTAGAGGCCGTTCCTTCTGGACGAAGGGTAACACTTCGCCCTCCTCTATCTTCAAATGTATACATTTCTTTTTGAACAATATCAGTACTATCCCCTACTCCTCGCTGAAACAGTTCTGTATGTTCAAAAATTGGTGTCCGAATTTCTTTATAATTATAACGTCGACAAATTTCAGTTAACTGTTGTTCTACATACTGCCATTTCTCTGATGTACCTGGTAATATATCTTGAGTCCCTCTAGGTGCTCTCATAGTCTTTTCCTCCTTAAAAAAATCCTTAAATAATAATTGACAAAAAAACTCCCGTCCCTTTCTAAATTTAATTAGAAAGGGACGGGAGTTTTTCCCGCGTTGCCACCCTAGTTGAGGACTTTGCCTCCGCTCATGAACAGTTAACGCCTGTCAATACGTTCACACTTACTTCGAATGTTTCAGCATGACACCTCAGAAATGTCTTTCATTTGATCTTCGTAAAGAAATGCTTCCAACCAAACGGCATTTCCTCTCTGTTTACAAAACAACCAAATTACTTTTTCCCTCAATGGTTTTAATCGAATCATTTAGAATATAGATACTATCATAATTCTTCATCTATGTTTGTGTCAAGTTAATAAGATAGAATTACTCTTTAACTTTAAGAACTTTTTGCTGATATTAGAAGGTTTTGATAAAATTATGTCGAATTAATATTAAAGTAATAACGAATGGAGGTGTATACATTCCTATGAAAGGATGGTTGTCATTATTATTTATTTTAGCCGGCTTAATTTGGATCATTCCAGCTACCGCTCATGCCGATTCAGCATCTGTGCAGGTCGATAATTTACATGTGAGGGCCGGGCCTAGCCTCTCTGATTCTATTGTGGGCAAAGTCCATAATAATGAAACATACCCAGTTATTGACCAAAAGGGCGACTGGGTGAAAATTAAATGGAATAATAAAACAGGCTGGGTAGCCAATTGGCTAGTCAAAATTAAGCAAAAAGAGTCACTCGTATCAAAAGTTGATTACCTACGTATACGTTCAAAAGCAGGGTTGAACGGAACTGTACAGGGTTACCTCATGAAAAGTGAGAAAGTGACCAAGGTGGACCAGAAAGGTGATTGGGTAAAAATAGAGCGCCCTAAAGCTTCTGGATGGGTACACAAAGATTACTTGAGTACATATGTCACAGAGGACCCCAAAAAAGATAGTAACGATACATCAGACTCTCAAAAATCACTAGGAAAAGTAAAAGTCGCCACACTTATTTTAAATGTTAGAAGTAAAGCTACAACAAACAGTTCGATACTTAAACAATTGAGACAAGGTAGTAGCTTTGAATACCTAGAGAAGAAGCAAGGTTGGTATAAGATTAAGTTAAATAGTAGTAAAACGGGATGGGTTGCAGGCTGGCTTGTTTCCAAAGAAAATTCATCTGTTTCAAAACCTAGTTCTCAGTCAGAAATTGTACTTCAGTACAATGCTACGAATTTGAGAAGCGGCCCCTCTACTAATCATAAAGTTTTAGGTCGTGCGAATAAAGGCGACCAATTTAATGTAATTAGTAAGAAAGGGGAATGGTATGAGATTTCCTACAATAGTAAAACAGCCTATGTAGCGGGGTGGATTGTTGAAGAAGGAAAAAGTTCAAAACACACTCCAACACCCGTCTCTTCTGGAAGCTTTAAAGGAAAAACGATCGTTGTCGACGCTGGTCATGGAGGGTTCGATCCTGGTGCTATTGGACGTAGCGGAACATATGAGAAAACTCTCACTCTGCAAACTGCTCAAAAACTAAAATCCACACTAGAAAAAAATGGTGCTAATGTTGTCATGACCCGATCAAACGATTCATATCTATCTCTTTCTGCTAGAACGTCTCTTTCTAATTCTTCTAAGGGTGACGTTTTTATTAGTCTGCACTACAACAGTTCTCCCCCATCTATTAAGGCATCAGGGATGAACACATATTTTCATAGTTCTAATACAAGGAGTCTTGCTTCGAACATTCAGTCGGCAGCTACACAAGCAACAGGCCAACGTGATAGAGGAATTAAAAAAGGAAATTTTCATGTCATTAGAAACAATAATAAACCATCTGTTTTAATCGAATTAGGTTTTATATCTAATTTGAATGAAGAAAAAATTGTTAAAGAAGCTAGTTACCAAAAAAAGGTTAGCCACGGCATTACAAACGGATTAGTACAATATTTTAAATAAAAAACAAGCAAGGGACTTCAAAAGTCCTTTGCTTGTTTTATTCTTTACTATCTAATATTAGAGTTACAGGTCCATCATTCGTTAGTTGGACGTCCATCATTTCACCAAACACGCCTGTTTCCACTTGAACGCCTTCTTTTATAACTAAATTATTAAAACAATCATATAATTGATTAGCTAACTCAGGTTTAGCAGCTTTCATAAAATTAGGTCTTCTTCCTTTTCGGCTATCGCCATACAGCGTAAATTGTGAAACCGAAAGCATTTTCCCTTGAACATCAATTAATGAGTTGTTCATTTTACCCTGGTCATCTTCAAACACTCTCAAGTGGGGAATCTTTCTCGCCATATAACGAGCATCTTCTTCTGTATCATCATGAGTTACACCTAGTAGAATGACAAGACCATGATCTATTTGACCTACCATGTTCCCTTTCACACTAACAGAAGCTTGTCCGCTACGTTGAATAACTGCTCTCATTTTTATTCCCCCGTTTATTGCATAACTCTCCGCACTGTATAAACATCGTGAATTTGCTTGATGCGTTCAACGATTTTACGTAAATGATCTGTATTTTGAATTAAAATTGTAATATTAATCGTAGCCATTTTATTTCGATCAGATTTACCAGAGACTGCCGTAATATTTGTTTTTGTTTCATTTACGGACTGTAACACTTCATTTAATAAGCCCCGACGATCATAACCCCATATTTCTAAATCAACATGATACTGTTTGGTATCACTTGGACCTTTTTCCCAATATACTGGTAATAAACGAGTTTGCGCCTCTTCCGTTTGGACATTGGGACAGTCTGTACGGTGAACAGAAACGCCACGTCCTTTTGTAATATAGCCAATAATGTTATCACCTGGAACAGGATTGCAACACTTCGAAAGTCGGACAAGTAGGTTATCTACTCCTTCAACTCTTACACCTGAATCTTTCTTTCCTTTAGATGAAGATGTCTTGATCTCAGTTGTTGTAACGTCTGCTAACGTTTGTTCTAAGTCTTGTTCTTTTTCAATTTTCTTTCGAAGCTTATCCGTTAATCTTGTTGCGATTTGTGAAGCTGTAATTCCTTGATAACCTATTGCTGCAAACATATCGTCTTCATTCGTAAAATTAAACTTCTCTGATACTCTATTTAGATTATCAGTTGTAAAGACTTCCTTAGGCTGTAAACCTATATTGCGAATTTCACGTTCCACTAACTCGCGACCTTTTACAATGTTCTCTTCTTTTAATTGCTTCTTAAAAAATTGCTTTATTTTATTTTTTGCTTGAGAGGTTTGCGCAAGTTTGATCCAATCTTTCGAAGGACCATAGGAATGCTTTGAAGTCATCATTTCTACAATGTCACCTGTATTTAGCTTATAGTCAAGAGGTTCCATCTTCCCATTAACTTTTGCACCTATCGTTTGATTACCTACTTCTGTATGAATACGATAAGCAAAATCAATTGGAACAGACCCTGAAGGAAGCTCAACAACTTCGCCCTTCGGTGTAAATACATATACCATATCCGAAAATAAGTCTACTTTTAAAGACTCCATAAACTCTTCGGCATCATGAGTGTCGCTTTGTGAATCTAAAATCTCCCTAAACCATGTAAGCTTTTCTTCAAAAGAATGGTTTGGTGACTCTTGATTACCTTCCTTATAAGCCCAATGTGCTGCTATTCCGTACTCAGCAATTTCGTGCATTTCGTGTGTTCGGATTTGCACTTCCAAAGGATCTCCCTTTGGACCGATAACCGTAGTATGCAAGGACTGATAAAGGTTGGGCTTGGGCATAGCGATATAATCTTTGAAACGACCCGGCATAGGCTTCCAACACGTATGAATAATGCCTAGTACCGCATAACAATCTTTAATACTATCGACTAAAATTCTCACAGCCAATAAATCATAAATTTCATTAAATTGTTTGTTTTGTAATACCATTTTACGATAAATACTATATAAATGTTTCGGGCGTCCGTTTAAATCAGCTTCAATATTTACATCTTCCAATTGGTTCGTGATTTCATTCATAACATCATCAATATAGTACTCTCGTTCGTTACGCTTTTGCTTCATTAAATGGACAATACGATAATACTGTTGAGGATTTAAATACCTTAAAGCTGTATCTTCTAACTCCCACTTAATCGTGGAAATTCCAAGCCGATGAGCAAGAGGAGCAAAAATTTCCAATGTTTCATTTGAAATTCTACGTTGTTTTTCTGAAGGCAAATGTTTAAGAGTTCTCATATTGTGTAAACGATCAGAAAGTTTAATTAAAATTACACGCATATCCTTTGCCATTGCAACGAACATTTTTCGGTGATTCTCTGCTTGTTGTGCTTCTTTTGATTTATATTTTATTTTCCCTAATTTGGTCACGCCATCGACCAGCATGGAAACTTCTTCACCAAATTCTTTATGAATATCTTTTAATGTATAATCCGTATCTTCAACGACATCATGAAGAAAACCGCCAGCTATCGTTTCGGGGTCCATTTCCAAATTGACAAGAATACCAGCAACTTGAATGGGATGGATAATATAAGGCTCCCCAGACTTACGGTATTGTTCACTATGAGCCAAATTGGCGAACTCAGAAGCCCTGCGTATAAACCCAAGATCTTCATCGTTCATATATTGACCAGCTAGTTCAATAACTTCTTCGGCCGTTAAAATTTTATCTTTTGCCATTCAATCACCCTGATTTCTCTAAGCTTCCGATATTTTAATGGTTTACTTTCTATTATCAAAAAAAGTCGTTCAAAAGTAAAGGAAAAGCGTCTATTAGATTTAAACAAAGAGCGCCCTATGACAGGACACTCTTCAATCTTAATATTCCATTAGCGTTTTCACGTCATATCCTACTAGTTTGTCACGGCCATCTAAGTATGTCAGTTCAATAAAGAATGCACAACCAGCCACAACTCCGCCTAATTGCTCAACAAGGTTAATAGTTGCTTCAATAGTTCCCCCTGTTGCAAGCAAATCATCTACGATTAATACACGTTGACCTGGCTTTATGGCATCCTTATGAATTGTTAGAACATCTTTACCATATTCAAGTCCATAATCAACATTGATTGTTTCCCTAGGAAGCTTTCCTTCTTTTCTTACCGGAGCGAATCCAATTTCTAGAGCGTAAGAAACCGGACAGCCTACGATAAACCCTCTAGCTTCTGGTCCTACAATAATATCGATTTCTTTATCCTTGGAATAATCAACAATTTCATCAACAGCTGACTTAAAAGCTTTACCGTTATCCATCAACGGTGTGATATCTTTAAATTGCACTCCTTTTTTAGGCCAATCATTTACAATAGCAATGTGCTCTTTATAATCCATTTAATACTTCCTCCTTGACGGTCTCTCTCTGCTCATCGAGCCACCCTTTTAACTCCTTATAAGAAGAATAATAAAGGGTTTGTTCTACATATAACTGCTCTCTTCTCTCTTGGTAGAGTAATGATTCAGTTAATTCTTTTTGGGATGGTGATGATTCGATCGTAATTAAACCATCTTCCATTTTAACAAAACCAAGTTCAAAAAACACCTGGGAAATAAAATCAATCATAGATACATTCCAGCCCTTACGCTCGGCTAGTTTCTCCCGATCTTTTACTAAATGAAATGATTTACGCCTAATTAGCATACCATAAAACCATTTAAAATGATCTCTAGTTGGTAATGATGTGAAATACGCACTATTTTCCACTTGGTAGCATGCATAAATGTTGTTAGGGACAAGCTTTTGAATGACCTCAGACAGCTGTGATAACTGCTTTGGCATATCTAACAGGACGATTCTTTGTACATCTTTTGGATTTAGACTGTCCAGTTCTGACACAGGAATAATTGGAATATCATGAGGAGATCGATTCTCTCCGTTAAAGCTAATAGCGATTGTTTGTTCCCCGTGAGGAAAATCCAATTTTTTCTCAAGGTGCTTTGACCCTCTCAGGTCGAATAGTTGCCACTTTTGGACTTGCATATCCTTAATCATGATTTGAACGCTTTTTCTACCATTCCATTCATTGATACTCAATTCACCCACAACATCAAGCTCTGATGATGGAGCAATTTGATGATACAAATCCCCCATGCCAAAAGCAATCCCGTCTAGTTTACTTTTATCTCTATTAAAAAGCATCTTCAAGTGGTTTTGTTGACTTCCAATCAGTCGAACCTCTTTAGGAGTCTCTTTTATGTGGAAAAGCGGCTTAGGGTTCCCCATACCAAATGGACGCAATTTATTAATCTCATCGATTTGTTGCAGTGAAATATCTTCTATATTGACAGACATTTCTATGTCAAGTATCTGCTGGTAATCATCGTCTGTTAGTTTTTGCTGAGCCAGTAAACATAAACTTGAACGTAAATGATCAATTCCTTCTACATCTAATGTCATTCCAGCTGCTTGAGAATGACCCCCAAAATGAAGAAAGTGATCTCTAATTTCCATACAGTTTGAAAATAAGTCAAAAGCCACGATACTTCTTGCTGAGCCTTTAGCCTGCTCCTTTTCTGGATCAATAGCAAGGACTATAGCTGGTCGGTCAAATTGGCGAACAAGTTTAGAAGCAACAATACCTAGAACACCTGGATTCCATCCTTCCTTAGCTACGACTATTACCTCTCCTAAAGGTTGTTCTCCGCTCAACAGAATCTCTTCAGCTTCTTTAGCAATTTGAGATACTATTTTTTGACGTTCCTGGTTCACTTGATTAATAAAGCCAGCTAACTGTGTAGCATCTTCAGGGTCCTGAGTTAAAAACAAGTCTACTGCAGGGGATGCATCCTGAAGGCGTCCAACAGCATTCACTCTAGGTCCGATGCTAAACCCGACCATTTCCTCATCAATGGCACCTTCAATACTACATATTTCCTTTAATGCATTTAATCCTATCCTCTTAGATTGGGACAATGCCTTTAATCCTAAATGAACAAGCGCTCGATTTTCATTGGTTAAAGGGACAAGGTCTGCAATAGTTCCTAACGCGACCATATCTAATAAATGTTCGGGCAATCGATTTAATAAAGCTTGTGCAAATTTAAATGCTACCCCCACTCCAGCTAATTCATTGAAAGGGTAATCCGGGGAAGTCTTTGGATGAATAATGACATAGGCGTCTGGTAATTCGTTTTGTACTTCATGGTGATCCGTAATTATTAAGTCAATACCTACTTCTTTGGCAACTTCAGCTTCGTGTACAGCCGCAATACCATTATCTACTGTTATGATCAAGCTGTATCCCGAAGCAGCAGCTTCCCTAAAGGCTGCCTCGTTAGGTCCATACCCTTCCGTGAACCTGTTTGGGATGTAGAATTCACAAGTTGCACCAGCTTCTCTTAAAGCTTCAATCATCACAGTCGTGGAACTAACTCCATCTGCATCATAATCTCCATACACCAGAATCTTTTCATTTTGTTCGATAGCCAACTTCACCCGGGAAGTTGCTAGTGCCATTCCTTCCATTAAAAAAGGATCATGTAAATGATTGTGAGATGGGTTTAAAAAATTTTCCACATCTTCAGGATTCTTTATATTCCGCTTCTCCAACAATTGTCCAGTTAACTGGGAAACTCCTTTCACCAAAGGAGCTTCTTGATCATGCTCATTCTGTTTATATGTAAAGTTCCATTTTGTTTTACTTGGTAACATACGCTCACCCCTGACTTACTCATTATACAAGAGGCTGTCAGGGGTGGCAAATTCGTTTATTTAATTTCACTTCTCTTCTTCATCTTCAGATGTTGAACCACTACTCTTTATAGCTTCTTCATTTTTCTTTTCTTCCGTTTGTTTATTTGGGGATGATCCATTATTTATTTTATGATGGAGTCCCCTATTCTCCCGCTTCAGTTGATAGTAACGTACAGCACCAACAGAAGCAGTAATAAGTCCCCCCATCAAAACTGAAACAATGATTACTAAAATTAGCGGGGCTTCTCCTGTTCCAAACAGATAATTAACTTGGACATCCCCTACATTAATTACTGCAAACACAGCAACTAATAAAGCAAATATAAGTGCAAGTATAATATAAGATTGTCCTTTCATAAAACTAACCTCCTAACTTATTTCCACAGTCATTTTATTTATACCCTTTTGATACTTTTCATAATCTAAAAAGGCTGTTTTTTATTAAGTAGTTCCGTTTTGGTGGAGCGACACGAAATAACATATAATTAGCAGACCAAATTGAATAATGATTAGGTCTCAAGTAATTCACCTAAATATCAACAATTCCGTCATCGGTATACGGAAAAGGAGAGGTAACAGGTAGGACACAGAAAACGATCAGAACCTTTCATATAACTTTGTTTATACCTCAGATTCAGAGTGGAAAGCGAGTTGTTTCTCTGCCATACCGAACTCCAAAAAACAAACGGACCATCTGTTTATTCAAACAACTGGGTGTTTCAGTTTAACAAGACCATCTGATAAAAAACAAAAACGCTTGGGTTATCTCAAGCGTTTTTGTGTGCTGTTTTATTGTTAATTGTCCTGCTATTTTAGTGGTATTTCAATGTTTTGTTACATTTTCTCCACAGTATCGGAACTACTATAACCACTCTTTTTATTATACTTGTGGTCCACCTGTATTATTCTTTTTAGAAAAATCTATAGGGTTATTCTTAATATTCTTACCACGCCATACTAGCCATAGTTGGGCAGCAATAAATAAAGAAGAGTAGGTTCCTGCAATTAATCCAATAACAAGTGCGAAAGCAAAGTTTGTAATCGATGATGCTCCGAAAACAAACAGCATAGCAGCCGCAAACACAACTGTAATAACTGTATTTAAGCTTCGTGCCATTGTTTGTAGCAGACTATCATTAACTACTTTGGCAAGCTCTTTAAATGACTTAACATTCTTATGAAATTTAAGATTTTCACGGATGCGGTCAAACGTAACGATTGTATCATTGACCGAATAACCAACGATCGTAAGAATAGCAGCAATGATTGTAATATCAAATTCCAATCTTGTAATACTAAACAGGGCAATGATAAAGAATGCATCGTGTAATAAGGCTAAAATAGCCGTAAGAGCAAAATAGAATTCAAATCTAAAAGTCACATAGATAATAATTCCAATTGACGCATATAACACAGCTAATGCTGCATTTTTAGCAAGCTCTTGAGCTACTACCGGAGAAACGGTGCTTACATTTGGGTTACTTCCGTATTCATTTGAGAAATAATCCTGAATTTCAGCAATTTTATTTTTTGAAAGTTCAGATTCAAATCTAGCAACAGCAATTTCATTATTATCTCCAGATAAAACGATTTGTTTTGGGGCCACATTCAATTCATTTTCAAAAGCTTTCTCTACTTCATCGGTAGAAATACTTTCTTCAGATAAGACCTCCACACGAGAACCATTTGTAAAGTCTATACCCAAATTTAACTTGAAGACGCCTAATATGATGGCTCCAACAGTTAATAAAATGAGTGATAGGGCAAAGAACCTTTTACGATACTTAATGAAATCGAATTTTCGATTCAGAAATTTAGGTTCAACAACTTCTCCTTCTTCTAAGGAATGTATTTGGTCTTTTTTGACACCAAACCAACCAGGACGCTTATTCAAGAATCGACTCTTCACCCACCAGCCTAGGAGAAGTCGAGTACCATAAACTGCTGTGATGAAACTAACAAGAATACTGACTATTAACATTGTCGCAAACCCTTTAACAGAGCTTGTCCCAAAGATGAATAAGACTGTTGCAGCAATCAAAGTAGTAATGTTTGCATCTAATATTGTCGCAAGGGACCGTCTATTACCTGATTTAAAGGCTGATAAAACGGATTTCCCTGACTTCAATTCTTCTTTTATTCTTTCGTAAGTAATAATATTCGCATCAACAGCCATACCGACACCGAGGATCAAAGCAGCAATACCCGGTAGTGTAAGCACACCTTGCAGAAGTTCAAACACAACTAAAATCAAGAAGATATAAGCTGACAATGTAACGACAGAAATAATTCCAGGGAAGCGATAGTAAACCATCATGTATATGAAAATTAAAGCTATACCAATCATTCCCGCATAGATGGTCTTATTCATCGCTTGTTCGCCAAACTGCGCTCCTACTGAAGTAGAATAAGTTTCCTCTAAGTTTACTGGCAAGGAACCTGCATTCAGAACATCAGCAAGTTGTTGAGCAGATTCTACAGTAAAGTCACCGGAAATTTGTACAGAGTTACTCCGAATCGGCCCATCACTGAATCCTGGGGCTGATATGTATTTCGGGTCCTCCTTACCATATTCTTCAGCAAAAGAAGTATCCTCATTATAATCTAACCAAATCACCATTAAATCATCAGGGTATGGTGTGCTAAGGTCTTCCTCTTTGCTATCAATTTCTTCTGATACATCATAAAATTTAGACGCACTTTTTACGTCAAGAGACACAACAGGCGTATTATTTTGGTCATAAGATTGTTGAGCACTTCCCTCAACTAAATCAGAACCATTCATATACTCATTACCCTCAACGTCCCTAAAAGATAACTCAGCAGTTGTAGACAACAGGTCTCTTGCTTGCTGTTGATCCTCTACACCAGCTAATTGAACTCGTATACGTTCTTCTTCGATTGAGATGTTAGTCTCACTAATTCCTAACGCGTTCACACGTTCATTCAGTGATTGAACTGTCGCCTCTAATACTTGCTCATTAAGCTCTTGGTCCTCATTTAAAGGTTCAACATTATAGAGGATCTCAAATCCACCTTGTAAATCTAATCCTAAGTTAATATCTTTCGTAACACCTGTTAAATTTGTGCCAATCGTAGCTGCTATTAATATAACGGCTAGAAAAAAGGCAACTATACGCCCTCTTTTCACCATAACAATATTTACCTCCTTTTAACCTCTATCGACCCTTCAGGCTATGTAGAAAAGAAAAATATACTTCTTCCCTCAATTATTCCCCTATCAATTCTACTATTAATTTCATATTTAACAATACAAAAGTTTTATTGTTTTTGTGACGAACTATTTTCTAATGCTTCAATAGATGCCATCAAGTCATCGTTTCGATAAGCCTCTACAGTAATATAGCTTACAAATAAATTATTACTCAAGTGGAAAATATCTTGTACTATCTCATAGAGCCTTTTCGGTGGATCATTTTTCCATACTTTCTTATGTAGACATTGCCACACATCTTCAGTCGTGGCTTTATTATACCCTAATAATTTGAACTCTTCCTTTTTACTATTAAGAACAAGTTCTACAGTCTTTCTCCATTGGCTGACTGGTTTTCTATCTTCCATTGCTAGCACTCCTTTATTTTTTATAACTAGGAATAGCTAAATCCTTTTGTCATGCCTTGTCCACTTCAACGCATATACTTCATTGTATCTGAATTTTATTTCTTTGAGAAGGCGGATTCCTACAATGGCAAAACAAACCTTTTTACGTGGAGCTCTTATCTTAGTTATTGCAGGACTAATCACACGCTTGTTAGGTTTTATTAACCGCATTGTAGTAGCTCGAGTAATGGGTGAGGAAGGTGTAGGACTATATATGATGGCTCTTCCCACTCTAATTCTAGCTACGACAATAACTCAATTCGGCCTCCCCATAGCAATTTCAAAACGCGTTTCTGAAGCCGAGGCAATCGGTGACGAAAAACAAATTAAGAGAATTCTTATTATTTCTCTTTTAATTACAGGATGCCTAAGCATAGTTTTCACTATCGGTCTATTTTTATCAGCGCCAATTGTTGCTCACTATTTCTTAACTGATGAGCGAGCTTTAGTTCCATTATTGGCTGTAACACCCATTATTCCTATTGTTGCCATTTCCGCTGTTATCCGAGGTTATTTTCAAGGACGACAAAATATGAAACCCCAGGCCATCTCTCAAGTGATCGAACAAGTAGTCCGTATCATTATCGTCGCTTTCCTAACCAAACTTTTTTATCCATACGGTGTTCAATATGCAGCCGCAGGAGCCATGATTGCTGTCATAATTGGTGAATTAGCCTCACTAGCTTACATGATACGCCTATTCTCCATTCATAAGTCATTTGAATTACGAAAAACGTGGAAATCCCATATACAAGGTGGGAAAAAGACGCTTCAAGAACTCATGACTATTGCCTTACCTACATCAGGTAGTCGTCTCATTGGTTCTCTAACCTATTTTTTCGAGCCCATACTAGTTGCTCAAAGCTTAGCTATTGCTGGTTTGACAGTAGTAGAAACTACAAAACAGTATGGAGGGTTAACTGGATATATCCTCCCTCTATTATTTTTACCTACTTTTCTGACCCATGCTTTGGCGGTTTCACTTGTTCCTTCTATAAGTGAATCAGCTGCAAACCATCACTACAACACGATTCACTATCGTATTTTACAATCCATTCGTTTATCTCTTGCCTCAGGCGGTCTCATAACTGTAATTTACTTCATTTTCCCGGCCGCAACCCTTGCAATTGTATATGGCACAAAACAAGGAGGATTTTTACTACAATTTATGGCACCTTTTTTTTTATTGCTTTATATTCAAACTCCACTTCAAGCAAGCCTACAAGCTTTAGACTTAGCCAAGTCAGCCATGTGGAATACCTTAACAGGTGCAATCATTAAGTTCATTGTTTTAGTATTTTTGAGCTCACGAGCCGATTTTGGCATTAATGGAGTTGCTATTGCGATGGTCACAGGTGTTGTTGTAGTAACTTTACTACATCTATCAGTTCTCGTTCGTGAAATCAAATTTAAATTTCCTTATATCATGACGCTTAAGTTTGTTATTATTCTTTTTGTCACAGGATGGCTAGGGTTATTGATCCGTGAACAGGCGTACTTTCCATCTAACTCCATTATGGAAATTTTACTGACAGGCTGTTTACTGTCGGTCATTTACATTACATTACTATTTAAGTTTAAATTATTATCTAAGGAAGAATGGACTAAAATAATCACAAAATAATAGCGGAGCATTTAGCTAAGTAGTTCAGTTTTGGAGTACAAAACACAACTTGTACCCTTAACTGAACTACTTTTT
The DNA here is from genome assembly GCF_042663045.1 of Halobacillus seohaensis. Lineage (NCBI taxonomy): Bacteria > Bacillati > Bacillota > Bacilli > Caryophanales > Bacillaceae > Halobacillus > Halobacillus seohaensis. The sequence goes on from NZ_JBHSZV010000004.1 coordinate 438,763, forward strand.
CATGTGAATTTGCTACCGAAATACGAACAATACATTTCTTGATCGAACACAGCTGGTAAAGTTTTATTTCACAGTTGCAAAATCAGGTTGGAATTTACTGCAGACTAAGAGAAACCAAAATGACAATAAAATGGAGCATTGAATTGTTCTGCAATTCTATGCTCCATTTACATATATTTCTTAATATTTGATCACCAGAACTGAACTACAAGCTACTTTTATTCATTTACTCTCACCCTTATTATAAAAATGGAAGTAAATATCTAAGAAAAACGTAGACCGTACTGACGACTAGGGATAATAACAGAATAGGTATTCCATATAAAGCAAATTTAATAAAAGGTATCGGTTCCCTGTAGCTAGCTGCTAATCCTGCTACAACTACATTTGCAGAAGCGCCAATCAGCGTACCATTCCCCCCAAGACACGCACCTAAGGCGAGTGACCACCAAATAGGATCAACGTCCATCATCCCATAACCCTGCAATTCTTGAACAACAGGGATCATTGCTGCAACAAACGGAATATTATCAACAATTCCAGATAATATTCCAGAACTCCACAACATTAACATTGCTGTAAAAGGAAGATCACCATCTGAAACCCAAACCATGCCTCTTGCTAATTCATCAATGAGACCAACCGTTTGAAGGCCGCCAACTAACATGAAAAGCCCCATAAAGAAAAATAAAGTTACCCACTCAACCTCTTGAAATACTTGTTCCACATCCAAGTACTTATCAGTTAAAAATAGTAGAAGTAAAGCCCCACTTACAGCAATCGTCGTAATGTCCATGTGAATAAACGGGTGTAACATAAAACCAGCAATTGTTAAAAACAAAACAGATAAAGAACGAAACAAGAGTTGATCTTTTTTTAGATGTTTGTTTGCATCCTCTTTCATAAACTTAGTAGCGAGTTCCTCATTATAATATAATTTATTTTTAAAAAGGAGCAATAGAATTGTCATTACTAATATAAATACTATTAAAACTACAGGCCCCATATTATTTAAAAAGGATAAAAAACTAAAGTGTTCAACGGCCTGTCCAATCATAATGTTAGGAGGGTCTCCTATTAATGTGGCAGCACCTCCAATATTAGAAGAAAAGATAGTAGTAATTAAGTATGGAAATGCTGGCAATTGTAATTGTTTTACTAACGACAGTAAGACAGGAACAAATAAAAGAACAGTCGTAACATTGTCAAGTAATGCAGAACCAATTGCTGTAAAACATCCTGTTACAATAAGCAGTGGAACAGGTCTGCCTTTAACTAGCTGTGCTAGTCGTATAGCTACATAAGTGAATATACCAGTCTTCTTTGTAATGGAAACCAAAACCATCATTGAAAAAAGGAGAGCAATGGTATCCCAGTCGATAAATCCAAATGCTTCTTCCCATTCGTAAACATTACATATTAATAGAAGCACACCACCAGTTAAGGCAACGACAGCTCGATTCCATTTTTCAATCATAAGCAAACAATAACTAATGACAAAAATAATAATGGTTAGCAAAGTGGTCATAGATCTTCCCCTTTTTAACGCTCTTTCTTTATGTCTATTCAAAAGTTACACAAATATCTACTTCTATCTTAATTGTATGGTCGCATATAGTAATGAAGACAAGCTAAATAAGGGGGCGGATAGTGTGAAAAACTTTTTACAAGGAGTACTCGGTTATGGGGTCGGTTCCATATTTATTCTTATGATCCTTTTCTCGGCTGTTTTAGCCGGCTTGCTTCGTTTTACCACTATTGATACAGACACTTTAAATCAAGTTTCACTCGTTGCCGGATTAAGTATTTTAGCTATTGGGGGACTGTTAGCAGCAAATAAAGGGGAACAAAAGGGGTGGTTGACAGGGATGCTTACTGGCCTTGTATTTATTGTAATTATGATACTTTTTCAAATTATTTTCGAAAATCGCTGGGTTTCTATTGCTCAATTAAGTTACTTCGGTGGATTATTATTAGCTGCTTCCTTGGGGGGAATGATTGGGGTGAACATGCCAAAGAGAAAAGTGTGATCTTATATGTCCTTCAAAAAACAAAAAATCCCGTTAAAAACGGGATTTTTGTAATACAGTTAAGTATTTGGAAATTCTAACTTCTTCTATCATTAGTCCTCATTTAACTTCTCTCGTACAGATGAACGATCAAACTTCATCTGTATACCGTCTTGAACAGTAACGATTAAAGTCCCCTCATCCAATGAAAAAATAGTTCCATGAAGGCCTCCAATAGTTATAATTCTATCTCCTTTTTGCAATTCCGTCTGCATTTGTTGTACTTTCTTTTGTTTCTTTTGCTGTGGACGGATTAACAAGAAATAGAAAATGACGAACATTAGAATAATCGGTAATAAGCCTACTAACGTTTCCATTTATATTCCCCCTTTCTAAAAGTTCTTTGCGTTTGGTTTATTGAAACCATATTGCTCAAAGAATTCTTCTCTAAAGTCACCGAGTCGATCTTCTCTAATGGCTTCACGCACTTGCGACATTAATTTTAACAGAAAATAAAGATTATGATAAGTAGTAAGTCTAAACCCGAAAGTTTCACTCGACTTCACTAGATGGCGAATGTAAGCACGCGAGTAATTTCGACACGTATAGCAATCACATTCTTCATCAATTGGACGAAAATCTCGAGCAAATTTTGCGTTTCTAACAACTAAACGGCCTTGTGAAGTCATACAAGTTCCATTCCTAGCAATTCTAGTCGGCAATACGCAATCAAACATATCAATACCACGTATGGAACCATCAATCAGTGAATCCGGTGACCCTACTCCCATTAAATACCGCGGTTTTCCATCAGGAAGAAGTGGAGTTGTAAAATCGAGAACCCGATTCATTACATCTTTCGGTTCCCCAACAGACAATCCACCAATAGCATACCCCGGAAAATCAAGAGAGGTCAAATCTTGAGCACTTTGACGCCTCAAATCTTCATATTCTCCACCTTGTATAATTCCAAACAGCCCTTGTTGATCAGGTTTCTTGTGACCTTCTAAACAACGTTCCGCCCAGCGGCTAGTTCTTTCTACAGACTTCTTCATATAATGATGTTCAGCAGGATAAGGAGGGCATTCATCAAAGGCCATCATTATATCCGCACCAAGAGAATTTTGAATGTGCATTGCTTTTTCTGGAGAAAGGAATAGCTTCTCACCACTAATATGGTTTCTGAAATGAACCCCCTCTTCCTCGATCTGACGCAAATCACTTAAGCTAAAGACTTGAAAACCACCAGAATCGGTAAGGATAGATCCATCCCAATTCATAAACTTATGAAGGCCACCTGCTTCTTCTACAATATCCTCTCCAGGTCGCAACCAAAGGTGATATGTATTAGACAAAATAATCTGTGCTCCCATCCGTTCCAATTCCTCGGGACTCATTGTCTTAACAGTGGCCAAGGTTCCGACAGGCATAAACATCGGGGTTTCAAATGAACCATGGGGTGTATGAACCTTTCCCAATCTCGCCCCTGTTTGTTTACACGTTTTTATTAATTCATAAGTAATTGCCATTATTTCGTTCCTTTCTCACATACCATCATTAAAAAATAAACATAGCATCGCCAAAACTAAAAAAACGATACCGTTCTTCGACTGCTTTTTGATAAGCTTCTAATACAAAATCACGGCCGGCAAAGGCACTGACTAACATTATTAACGTAGACTTAGGCAGATGAAAGTTTGTAATTAAACCATCGATGGCTTGTAATTGATATGGAGGATAAATAAATATATCCGTCCATCCACTAGAAGCTTGAAAATTCCCATAGTCTCGAACAATTGTTTCTAACGTACGAGTGGAAGTTGTCCCTACAGAAATAATTCGACCATTATTTTCTTTAATCTGGTTTAACTTCTGTGCCGATGACTCACTGAGCTGGTAAAATTCAGCGTGCATTTCATGTTCTTCTATGGTTTCCACGCTAACGGGACGAAAAGTTCCAAGACCTACGTGCAAAGTTAAATAGACAACTTCAACACCAGCTGCCTGAATCTCGTCCAATAGCTCATTAGTAAAATGTAATCCCGCTGTCGGAGCAGCCGCGGAACCTTCTTCCTTCGCATATACTGTCTGATAACGTTCTCGATCAGAGAGCTGTTCTTTTATATAAGGAGGCAAAGGCATCTCTCCAAGAGACTCTAACACTTCAAGAAAAATTCCTTCATAAGTAAAACGCACTCTTCGTCCACCATGAGCTTGTTCTTCTGTACATTCAGCAACAAGTTGTCCTTCACCAAAGACAATTCTTGTGCCTACTTTAACTTTTTTAGCAGGTTTAACAAGAACTTCCCATTGATCGTTATCATGTTGGTGAAGCAACAAGACCTCCACTTTTCCACCCGTATCCTCCTTTGCACCATATAATCGGGCCGGAAGTACTCGTGTATCATTTAAAACAAGACAATCCCCTTGCTTCAAATAATGTGTTATGTCTGAAAAATTACAATGATCCATTTTTTCAGTGGCACGGTTAAGAACCATGAGTCTCGATGATGCTCGATCTATTAATGGAACTTGAGCAATCAAATCTTCTGGCAAATCAAAATCATATGTCTTAATGTTCATGTGAAACTCCTATTCTAAATTAACGAATTTTACTAATTAAATAAAAAATTAAGGTTAAAACCACACTTGCAATAATTGAAGTCATAATTGGAAAGTATACCGTAACTGGACCCTTCTTAAAACTGAAGTCACCTGGTAGTTTGCCAAATAAACTCCAAACTAATCCAATAACAATAAAGACGACCCCTATTACAATAAAGACTTTACCCATGCCCGTCAAGAGCCTGGCACCTCCCGTTGAAAGTGTTCATAAGCCTTATCTGTTAACATTCTGCCTCTAGGGGTGCGTTGAATAAAGCCCATTTGAAGAAGAAAAGGCTCATATACATCTTCAATCGTTTGTGACTCTTCACCAATTGTCGCAGCAATTGTATCAAGTCCGACGGGTCCCCCTTTAAAGTTATCCATAATAGCAAAAAGCAGCTTATGATCAATATGATCAAGACCTTCCCCATCCACTTGAAGCATCTTTAGGGCAGTTTGTGTCGTCTGTTCTGAGATAATTGTATCTCCCTGTACTTGAGCGATATCTCTTACACGCTTAAGCAACCGATTAGCAATTCTTGGTGTACCCCTTGATCTTCGGGCTATCTCAACAGCCGCTTCTTTTTTTATACCCACGTGGAAAATTTCTGCCGTTCGCTCCACTATGGAGCATAGAGCATCTGCATCATAATAATCAAGACGGCAGTGGACTCCAAACCGATCGCGTAACGGAGCAGACAGCAGCCCAGCTCTTGTTGTTGCACCTACTAATGTGAAAGGGGGCAAATCAAGACGAACAGAACGCGCACTAGGTCCTGCTCCAACAACAATATCTAAACAAAAATCTTCCATAGCCGGATACAAGATTTCCTCTACGGAACGTGGTAATCTGTGGATTTCATCAATAAATAGCACGTCTCCGGCTTCGAGGGAAGACAATATAGCCGCTAAATCACCAGCTCGCTCAATCGCAGGTCCTGAAGTCGTCCGAAACTGAACACCCATTTCATTGGCAATTATAGAGGCTAGCGTTGTTTTTCCTAACCCGGGAGGGCCAAATAGTAAAGAATGATCTAAAGGTTCTTCACGCATTCTTGCTGCTTCAATAAAAATACGTAAATTCTCCTTAGTTTTATCTTGACCAATGTATTGCCGAAGTGTTTCGGGACGTAAACTAAGCTCTATATCCTGCTCTGCATCTTGAACCTCACCTGATATCATTCGATCTTCCATCCTTTTTCCTCCTTTCCTTTAGGACTTCATGAGAAGCTGTAATCCCTGTCTAACATAGTCATCAACATTTGAATTCTGAGCTTTAGCCAATTCTGGTTGTATCATCTTGAGTTCTTTATCAGAGTAGCCTAATGCTTTTAATGCCTCTAATGCCTCATCCAATCGAATTCTTCTTTCTTTTGCTGTAAGATCTTCTTCATAAAAAATAGTCTGTTCATTGTCTTCATCAGGGAGCCAGAGAACTAATTTCCCTTTTAGGTCTAGGATCATTTGTCTAGCCGTTTTTTTACCAACACCAGGAAATTGTGTAAGGTATTTTTCGTCTTCTTGTTCGATAGCTGATACAAACTCAGGAACACTTACACTACCTAAGATGGCTAAGGCTCCTTTAGGGCCGATCCCTGAGACATTTAAAAGTTTAGCAAACAAAAGCTTATCTTCTTTCTTTTTAAAGCCAAAGAGCAGTTGCTGATCTTCTCGTATATAGTGATAGGTGTGTACCTTTATCTCTTTATGTAATTCATCTTGAAAGTTAAAAGGGCTGGCACAGAGGATTTCATAGCCAATCCCTTGAGTTTCTATTGCTATTGCTTCCTCATCTATGGTCGTTAATTCTCCTTTGACATATGCGATCATGGTGAATATTCCCCTCTACTACAAATTCTTGTTTAGACCTCATTATATCACACAAGCACATGTTCGTATAAGTAAGAATCAATAGAATAAACTGCTCTTTACACCTAAGAGTAGCGAATCATACAAACCAGTAGACAGGGCAGGAACAGAATGATGGTTCCGTTGTTAGAAACAGAGAAAGGGCTCAAGAGAATGATTTGCTCCCCCCTTACCCACATTGAGATGAACGGCACCGTTTGAATAAAGTAGGCTCCGAAATCTTAGTACTATGGATGAAACTTTCGTGAGTATGACAGTTGAAACTCGGGCTGCCGAGGCCTCGTAGGGAGTAACGAACGAGGAAACTTTTATCATTCACAAATTTGAAACCGTGGAACTTAAGATTTTAAAGGCACACAAAAACGCTTGCATTTAAATCCAAGCGTTTTTGTGCGCAAATTACCCAGTAGTTTTATTTGCTTTTTATAATGTTATTGAACCTTATTTTAACGTTTTCTCCACGATAACTGTTCTCTGACTTCACACATTGGTCTTGTCATTTATTTATATTTTCTCCAGTTTCTTTTGAAAGACGATCTCTCCTATTTTTTGGTCCTCAACAACCCAGCCATCGTATTCCGCCCAAAAATCTTCCATTGCCCAAATCTTCTCCACCGATTCCTCCCTTTCAACAAGCCTATCTTCGTCATATGTTTTTAAAATGACTTTTAATTCCAAAGGGTCCTCGAGTGCAAAAGCCGGAACTTTTTTTTCATCCATCGGTAAAGAAGAACTTGCGAAACTATGATGGGTTGCTTGTTTTCCTTCTTCGTCTACTATGATAGGTTGCATCATGAAACTCACTAGGAAAAACGTAGTCACCAACACTGTATACACTTTATTTCCTCCTTATAAAAAAGCTGTTGTTTCTATTATGCTCAGAAACAACAACTTTTATAAGGTAAACCATTTAAGAGAGTTTCTCGACTACCTCATCATCCGCATCTAGATTGTGATAAACTTCCTGGACATCATCATTATCTTCCAATGTATCAATTAAATTCAACATCTTCTCGACTCCGTCTTCATCAAGCGGAGTATAAGTCGTGGGGAACATAGTTACATCTGCTGAGTTAAAAACATAACCACTCTTCTCAAGCCCTGCTTTCACATTTGTAAAATCTTCAGGTGTGGTGAATACTTCAAATTGTTCTTTACTTGCTTCTAGTTCTTCACCACCTGCTTCAATCACTTCAAGCATTAGCTCTTCCTCATCTACTTCCACTTCTTTACGATCAATCACTAAATAACCTTTACGATTAAACATAAAAGCTACACAACCGTTTTCCCCAAGGTTTCCACCGTTTTTACTAAAAGCATGGCGTACTTCTGCTGCTGTTCGATTCTTATTATCAGTTAACACAGTAACCATTATTGCTACACCGCCAGGACCATAACCTTCATAGGTGAATTCTTCATAGCTCACCCCATCCAGATCGCCGGTAGCCTTTTTTATAGCACGGTCAATGTTCTCGTTGGGCATGTTGTCTGACTTAGCTTTATCAACAGCTAAGCGAAGATTCGAGTTCATTTCTTGATCTGCTCCACCTTCTTTAGCTGCAATGAAAATATCACGAGCATGCTTCATAAATATTTTGCCTTTTTTCGCATCTTGTGCACCTTTTCGGCGCTTTATATTATTCCACTTTGAATGGCCTGCCATAGGTATCTCCTCCCCTGGAGCAATACTTTTCCCTATAAATATATCATAAAAACCATTCATTAGTAACTTTCGTTTATTCCTGGTTCTGATTAAAGAATTGCTGAATTCGTTTTTGCAAATCCTTTGGTGCTTCCGCAGCTTTAATCCTTGCATTATCGTCCTTTTTTTGATCCCATACATTTATATTCGTATAGACGACAATAGGTAGCTCCGTTACAGTCGCGGCTTTTTCCATAACTTTTTCTTCTATATCTTTATCTCTTCGATCATAAGGATTGATCATTACAGCAACATAGGCTTTTTCTCCATTAGTGAATGCTTGGGTTAACGTAATTTCTTTTAGCTCATTCACTTTTTGAGTAATCAACATCGATTCTTCGTTATTGAAATCATTATCGTGCGAACGGTTGGTTTCTGAATATTTAGTTTCCTTGTTTTCTTCTTGCGTTGATCGTTTAAAATATTGGTCTTCACCTGTGGGGATTTCTTTACTTTGTACCGATCCATCATCTTCTGTATACTCAATCGGTTGATATAATTCTTCACTTTGAGATTCCTCGGTTTTTTCAGGGACATCACCAGAACATGCCATTAAAATAATTCCACAACCTGTTAACATACATATACACTTCCACATAAAAACATTCTCCTTTTCCATTACTATGGACAAAGGAGAATGTTTTAATCTGCTAATATAAGGTAACTTTACTCTGGCGGGCCTGGAGCTATTTTTCTCTTATGAGCGGTACGATTGTGCATAGCTTCGATAATTCTTTTATCTTCCTCAGGAATGGCTTCACCTTTTAAATAGAGGTCGATCATCTCGTAGCTTGTGCCCATTTCATTTTCATCCGTCTGCCCTTCCCATAAACCAGCACTCGGCTGTTTATGAATAATCTCATCTGGAACACCAAGGTACTTAGCCATCTCTCCAACTTCACCTTTCGTCAGATTGACTAAAGGAACTAGATCGACACCACCATCACCAAATTTTGTAAAATAACCCGTATGCCACTCTGCAGCATTATCTGTTCCAACCACTAGGTATCGGTGATTAGTTGCTAATGTATAAAGAGTGCTCATTCTTAATCTTGCACGCAAATTGGCATCCGCTATTTTCTCTTGATCTGCATTGAAAATATCCTCGGTTTTTAATTGTTCCAAAATTGTTCCAAACATAACATTATGAGTTTCCGTAAGATCGATCGCTATAGATTGAATCCCACTAGAATCAATTACTTTTTTAGCGTGTTCTTGATCACTGCCGTCACTTTTACAAGGCATTATAACTCCTAGAGATTTTTCTGGATAGGCACGTTTAATAAGGTGTGATACAACAGCCGAATCTATACCACCACTTACACCAACAAGAAGACCATCAACATTTGCTCTTTCCCCTTGCTCTCTTAGCCAAGTGACAATTTTCTCCACTTTTTGCTCCACTAGTTTGTTCATCCTTTCACACTCAAGATACTACTCATCTTAGCATGAATTCAACATATCGGACAAACTGTTTCCTCCGCTCCCATGCTTTCTCGAATTTTTCTATATGAGTCAGCAATGCTTCTTCGCCTCTTCTAGACTTGTTGTAACCATACAACCATTCCCTAATAAGGTCAGCTGGAACAAGCGAGCCTCTCAACCAAATTTCTGGGTAGCTTACATGCTTGAATAATTGGAAAAAATTTATACGGTCGTTCTCTAAATATGGTAGAAACCGATGAGCTAACTGAATTTCATCATATAGCTTAGGGCCTCTGTGTAACAAATCAAAATCAATCATACTCACGGATCCCACAGAATCTATAATAAAGTTGTGATGGGCCACATCTCCGTGCAACCATTGCTCACTATTCCATGAATTTTCTTCGATTTGACCCCACGGATAACTAGCAAAAACATCAAGCAAGCGATCCATCATTGTAAAGACTTCTTCATATAACTCTTTTTTATAGTATGAGTGAAATACATGTTTAGTATCACTAAATTGTTCTAATCGACGATACCACTTTAAATAAAGAGGATCTCTCGGAATCGATAGTGTATTAATTCCTTTCGTATTACGATGAAATTGCTTTAAACAATTATAAGTTTTTTTACGATCCATTTCATTACCAAAGTCCGCATGACGTCCATCCTTCCAAGTAAACAGACCCCATTCACACCCTAATTTACTGATACTCATTTCACCCGTAGGAAATGGCAAAGGACGAGCAGCAATACTTTCTGCATTTTTCCATTCTTCAAAAAAACTAATTTGCTGCTTTAAAACATTGGGACGACGATACCCTTTTAATAGTACAGGATGGTGATCAATCAACACTTTATAAACCTTAGGCTTAATTTCAGTAGACATGGTGATATTTATTTGTTTACGTGACTTCAGCCAATGAAAAAGGCGATCCGTATAAGAATCGCCTTCTTTAAAACTACGAGTCATCCTCATCATCATCCTGCCATGGTTCAGTAGGACCCCACTGACCTAAAGGGTTTTGGGGTGGCTGAGGATAATAACCATGACTACCAGGGTTTCCATTCATCATTGAAGGAGGATTCCATCCATTCATATGAGGGTTATGCATTTGATTCGGTTGATTCCCCTCATAACTCATCATATTTTCTTCATACATTGGTTGTTTCGCACCCCCGCCACATCCACACCCGCCGTCTTGAGAATCATTCTTCATATAGGGAAGGGCGGCATTATTATTTCCTATTCCTCCCATACCGTAATGTTGTGGCATTTGGTGTTGAGGCTCTTGATGATATGGCATTTGATGAGGATGGTGTTGCATTCCCATCGGCATAGCATAAGGCGGATACCAACAATGATCCCAATGGTAAAAGGCTTGTGGCAACAGAGGCACTGGCGGACAGTAAGGAAACTCCTGCGCATAATGCTCTTGGTTCATTGGTTGTTGCATTGGTTGATTCATTGGTTGTTGCATTGGTTTCTGCATCGGTTGCTGCATCGGTTGCTGCATCGGTTGTTTAATGGGTTTTTGCATCGGTTTCTTCATGGGTTTGTGTTGATATTCCTCAACCTCAGAAGACTCTAGTGGTTGCATTTCTTGTTCAGGTGGTGGCATTTGTGGCAGATGAAAGGATGTATAATAATTTTTATTATGTTGGTCCATTGGCATTTGGATCGGCATATTCATTTGGATAGGCATCATTGGCTTTTCCATCATCGGCATAGGCTGATTAGGCATGGGTTGATTGGGCATGGGTTGATTGGGCATGGGTTGATTGGGCATAGGCTGGTTGGGCTTAGACTGCGGAATTTTTTCGTCTTCTTTAATCTTAGGAATAGGTTTCTGTTTAGGCATTTCCTTTTTTGGTGCTTCCTTTTTGGGAGCTTCCATTTTAGGAGCTTCTTTCTTTGGCGCCTCTTTCTTCACTGATTTTTTCCCTTGTGGAACTTTAATTTTCATACCTGGCATAATCATATCAGGATTCGATAACTGTGTGTTTACCGCTTTTAACTCTTCGAAATTCACCCCATATTTTTTAGATATCTTCCACAACGTATCGCCTTTTTGTACAATGTGAATTTTCACAGTTGCAACTCCTTTCCTATGATCTATAAAGTTATAAGAGCATAATCGTTTCCTAACACTTTATGCATAGACAAGGAAAAGGATGATGGAATTGCCTAATCTTTTTGGGCAAGAACTTCCATACATAAAACTAAGGCAAATAAAAAAAAGAGAGGTGAAGAGCTATAAACGCTACTTCACCTCTCAGTTAATAAATTATTGACAAACGGGAGACGGAATATCAACTTGATAACTCGGATACGTACCGAGTAGTTTCATTTTGCAACCAAGAGCTTCTAACTCAGCTTTCACTCCTGGAAATAACACTTCATCATAAGGTTGATCTACGTCAATTAAAAAGAAATAATTGCCTAAACCAGTCTTCATTGGTCGCGATTCGATTTTTGATAAATTCATCTTTCTCCATGCAAAAGCTGCTAACACCTGATGAAGAGCACCTACAAAGTCTTTCGGTAATGTCACCATAACAGTCGTTTTTTGTGTGGCCACTGGATGGTCTTTTACGTTTAATTTCTGAGGAGTTTTCTGCACAACAGCGAAACGTGTATGGTTATTATCGTAGTCGTGGATATTGGATGTTAAAATTTTCAATCCGTTTTCCTCTGCCGCTAAATGATTACCAATTGCAGCCACTGCAACTCCCTCAGAAGCAACAATTTCAGCTGCCTTACCTGTAGAAGCCGTATATTCCAATTCAGCGTTAGGATAATTTTTATACAAGTATTGATGACACTGAGCAATGGCGTGACTATGGGAATAAATATGAGTGAATTCTTCGCCATTGTAATCAGGGTGAACGAGCAAATGTTGACGAATAGGAACAGTCAATTCTGCAATTATCGATTGATTTACTTGGTGAATTAAATAGTCAATCGTTAAGTGAACTGAACCTTCTATAGCATTCTCAAGTGGAACGACTCCCGTATCAATGTCCCCACGCTCAACCGCATCTAAACATGCAGGAATACTATCAAAGCCAACAAATGATCCTTGATCAAATAATGCATCTACCGCCATTTTTGTAAAAGTACCCTTAGGTCCTAAATATCCAATTCGTTGCATTTTGTTTAACTCCTTTTCCCTAAGCCCCAGAACTAAGAATCTCTACACGATCGACAAAGTCCAACTTATGAAGCCGTTGTAATAATTGTTCTATTGAATATACCATACCTGTCGTATTTAACGACAAAGTGACATTCGCTTTCCCTTGCAAAGGAATGGTTTGGTGAATCGTTAATACATTACACCCTGACTCCGCTACAGCGATTAGTAAATTCGACAGAGTACCTGTTCGATCCTCTAAATGAAAAAACACTGTAATCATTTGTTCCTTTACCATCGCTTGGAAAGGGAAAACTGCATCTCTATATTTGTAAAAAGCACTCCTGGATAACCCAACCTCTTGAACTGCGTCAAAGATGGACACGGTTTTCCCTCTTTCGATGAGTGCTTTCGCATCTATCGTCTTTTTCATTGCTTCTGGTAAAATGTCACTACGGACTAAATAAAACTTCTCATTATAATCCGTCATTATTTAGCCACCTCGTTAATCCACAAATTCAAATTCATAATCGAGCAACCTTATCGTATCTCCATTTTTGGCTCCGCGCTTTCTAAGTTCTTCATCGACTCCCATACCACGCATTTGTCTGGCGAAACGATTGATCGATTGATCTCTAGAGAAGTCTGTTTTCAGAAAAACAGATTCAATTTTCTCCCCGTAAAGGACATAAGCTCCATCATCTGCGCGCGTAACCTTAAATGGTACTTCTTCTTTTTCAAATTTATAAACAACACGCTCTTCTACTTCTTCCAATTCCTCGGCTTCATGTTTTGGAATCTCATCTAATTTGTCAGCCACGGCATATAAAAGTTCATCTAATCCTGTTCTAGTTACCGTAGATATTGAAAAAATGGTAACGTCTTCTCCCACTTTTTCTTTAAAAGCAGCAAGGTTCTCTTCCGCTTCAGGAATATCCATTTTATTGGCCACTACAATTTGTGGGCGTCGAGTAAGTCTTTCATCATATGACGAAAGCTCATTATTGATCGTAACGTAATCATCATAAGGATCACGCCCTTCTAAAGCAGACATGTCAACTACATGAAGCAGCAGTCTTGTACGTTCCACATGACGCAGGAATTGATGACCAAGTCCTACCCCCTCATGAGCTCCTTCTATCAACCCAGGCAGATCTGCCATAACAAAACTACGGTGGTCTTGGGTTTCTACCACACCTAAATTAGGCGCCAAAGTTGTAAAATGGTAATCTGCAATTTTAGGTTTCGCAGCCGTAACCACCGAAAGGAATGTTGACTTTCCTACACTAGGAAACCCAACAAGACCGACATCGGCAAGGAGCTTTAATTCTACCTGAACATCTAATTCTTCCCCTTGTTCTCCATTTTCAGCAATCTCTGGTGCTGGGTTTCTTGCGGTAGCAAACCGAGCATTTCCTCGTCCACCGCGGCCCCCTTTGGCAATAACAGCTTGCTGTTCGTGATCTGTCAAATCCGCTATTACTCTTCCTGTTTCAACATCTTTGACCGTTGTGCCCGGTGGGACACTAACGACTAATGGCGGAGAGTTTTTCCCATGTTGCTTCTGATTCATGCCGTTTTCTCCGCGCTTTGCTTTGAAGTGGTGTTGGTAACGAAAGTCCATTAAGGTATTTAAACCTTCATCTACTTTAAAAACAACATTACCACCATTACCACCATCACCGCCTGCAGGACCGCCCATTGGAACATATTTCTCGCGACGATAAGCAACTAATCCATTACCACCATTGCCGCCTTTAACAAAAACTTTAACCTGATCGACAAACATATGTTTCACCTCATTATTCTATCGTTATTTCTATAGAAAGCTCTGAACCTGTATCGAGTGATGCGCTAAATCCTTTATTATATAATTTCTCCATTAGCAATGGTTCATCCTTAAAGGATCCTAACCAGTCCCAACTAACTACCACATTTTCTTTTTCTTGCTGTTGATTTTTTTTTATTTGAATGGTTCCTTCATAAAGTTCCCCAAATAAACAGTGTTCATTTAGTATATCCAGAGTTTGATTGGCATAAGCAACCAGCTGTTCATCATGACGGGATAAATCAATATCCTCATTAATAACATAAGAAAGTCGGCACTGCTGGTTCTCCCAATTAAATGTTAGCAACCATATTGAAAAATGATAGGCTGAACTATTTAACAACCTGCGCTCTTGCTCAGCATCTGTAATAATTTTATCCAGTTGTTCCTTCATCCTGTCCATTTTTCCCATGGAAGCATACCCGTCAACCAACTGTAGTTGATTCATCCAGTCATGACGCTTATGTCGTAATATATGTATGATATCTTTATCATTCATTATCATCCAACTCCCTTAGCTAGCCATATAATAAAAGTATAGCAAAATTACCTAGAAACTGAAATCATAGTAAAATAAAGAAGCCGCGCTTATGCAATGGCACAGCGCGGCTTACATTTACGTATGAGTATCATACTTTATTACGTTACGCTTCCTGAGCTACAGGATAAACGCTCACTTTTTTACGATTACGACCGTAACGTTCGAATTTAACAACACCATCTAATTTAGCAAACAATGTGTCATCTCCACCACGACCAACGTTATCACCAGGGTAAACTTTCGTACCACGTTGACGATAAAGGATTGATCCACCTGTTACAGTTTGACCATCGGCGCGCTTAGCTCCAAGACGTTTGGATTCAGAGTCACGACCGTTTTTTGTACTACTTACACCTTTTTTAGAAGCAAAAAACTGCAAATCTAGACGTAGCATGTGTTCCACCTCCTTACATATTTGTAATCTGTATATAATCGTTATAATCATTTTCGATGGTTTGTAATGAAACTAGCATACCTTCAAGTAGCAACTGGGCTTTAGAATAAGCTTCCTTATCCAGCTTCTTCGGCAAAGTTATTTTTAAATAACCACCCTCGCCACCTTGAGTAATTTCAGGTTCAAATTCACAAAGGCTCATCAATGAGTTGACTGCCCCAAAAGAAACGGCTGATACAGCTGCACATACTAGATCGTGTCCATATGGACCACTCTCAGCATGCCCAGTTAGTTCAAAACCCGTTATTTCGCCTTGTGAACGATACATCGATACACTAATCATCGTCGCGCTTACGCCTTGATGCTTTCAACAACAAGCTTCGTATACGGTTGACGGTGACCTTGTTTGCGTTTATAGTTCTTCTTCGGCTTGTACTTGAAGACCGTAAGTTTCTTCTGACGACCTTGTTTTTCAACTTTAGCCGTTACAGTTGCACCTTCTACGAATGGTGCGCCAACTTTAGTGTCATCGCCACCAACGAATAGAACTTTGTCAAAAGTTACAGTTTCGCCATCCTCTACATTAACTTTCTCAACATAGATTTCCTGACCTTCTTGAACTTTGACTTGCTTACCACCAGTTTCAATAATTGCGTACATACTTGCACCTCCTCAATTAACTCAGACTCGCCATTCAGGTACCGAAATCGGTTTTAAAACCTGTTCTGCGCGGTTGTAGCATGAAGTGCTACTTGAATAACATAATAATGTTACCACAGATCAAAACAAGTTGTCAACATGATACTCGCGACGCTGAATAGCTGCTGTGATCATGTCTAGTGACCCTTCAAGCTCAATTTGCCAATCAGTTATCTTTGGATCCTGTCGAACAAATAGCTCTTTAGAAATTCTACTAGAAATTGTGCCAGAGTGCAATTGTTTTTTAAAATCATAAAGTTCAGGTGAAACGACCAAAAGAACAGCTTCGTTATGAACATTCACTAATAACTCTCGCTCTAATCGATATAACTGTGTGGATAAATTGTAATTCACTTTTTGTATAGAAAGTAATTGGTCCATCACACTCGGCCTTTGACGTGTTCGTGTGATTTCTATGATCCCTAATTTTGTTACACCGTGAACGACTGTTTTAATAGGATCTTTAGATACTTGTTTACCCAACCATTGAACAAGCTGTTTATCTAATGAATGACTTTTCATAGAAATAAAATCGACCAGAATCATCCCTGATAAATTTCTTAGCTTTAGTTGTCTAGCGACCTCATTTGCGGCTAATTTATTAATTTCAAATGCTTCTTCATTGGATAGGGCTTTTTGCTTAAACTTAAAACTATTTACATCTATTACGATCATAGCTTCTGTCATATCAATCACTAATTGTACCCCTTTATCTGTTGTGATTCGCCTTTGAGTCATATGATCTTGCAAAAGATTAATGGATACTTTTGTGTAATCTTCTATTTGTTTGACCCATCGAACTTTATGCCGAAGACTAGGATAATTTATTTTGATCTCCTGACTCTGCAAGCTTGTATCTACAACAATTTCATCACAAGAGGACGCATACTTACGAATAAGCTGATCCGGTAGAATCTGATCTTCCCAAAGAAGCCCAATTGGCTTGTCTTGTTTCATGTTTCTCCATTTTTCTCGTAAAACTATAATTTCTTCTTCGATTGTTGATAAATCTCCTCCAGACGCACCTGTTCTAATGATGCTTCCTTCTTCTCCAACTAGCAGCTTAGCTACCTCATTCTTTATCTTTTTAGCTCGCTCTTTTTCAATCTTTCTTGATACTGATATTCTTTTTCCAAAAGGTTGATAAATTGAAAAGATACCAGGAATTGTTGGATCAGCACTGACTTGGGCACCTTTTTCACCAATTGATTCCTTGGTCACTTGTACTATAATGGTTTGACCTTCTGTAATAGAATGTTCGATTCCCCCGTTGCACCAAGGAATCGTATCCTTTTTTAAAAAGGCATGTTTTTCTGTTCCGATATCAACAAACGCTGCCTGCATTCCCTTATGAATCGTTCTTACTATGCCACTATAAATAGAGCCCGCAAGCTTTTCCGCTTCCGGGCGTATAGCTAAGTATTCTATTACTTGATGATCTTCAATGACCAGCCCGATCATTTCACTCATTTTTGTATGTAAAGCAATGGTCTTCATGTAATCTTACCCTCTTTTACCTTGACATATTAGAAATATCCTTCAATTTTATACTCGATTGTTTTTTCATTAAAAATTGATGAAGGCACTCCTGTTCATCTACTATATATAAACCTGGCTTTTGTTTCAATATATAAAGGTGATGACGATTTGTTCGAACATTTTTTATTACATCAAATGCTGTAGTATGAGGATCAACGGTAAAGTATCTCACCTTTAATTGACTCACATCTCTTTCTAAGCAATGGACAATATACCTCATAAATACATAGATTTGCCGTTTCCATTCCAACCTATTTTCTAATAGTAAAAACCCAGCAAGCATAGTACTCGCTAGCGTCATTCGTCCGCTAAAAATCATCCAAGATAGACCTATAATAAGACAGGAAATCGAAATAATAAGCGATAATTTCAAACTACTTTTAAAACACATATACTGACAAATAGTATAAAATAACAGCTTCCCTCCATCTAATGGCCAAATTGGTAATAAGTTCAATAACAAAATAACACTGTTGTAAGTAAATCCAGCGGAAAGAAGGGGATGTGGCCCTATAGTTAAATTTAGAGCCTGTAGAATTATAAAAATCCATATATGTTGAAAAGGTCCAGCTAAGGTTACATAAACTTGTTCCCTTATGGGTCTAGTCGTATGTTCATCACTAACAACGGCGCCACCAAGCAGCCAGAATTCTATATGAGAAACTCTCCAACCATAATAACGCGCCGCACAAAAGTGACCCATTTCGTGAATTGCTACAATCGTAAATAATATAATAAATTCATAAATCGCACCTGTTAAAAAAGCAGAAAATGCTAGAAGAAAGAAGAGTGGGTGAATATGAATCAACTGACCTAGCTTAAGAACCTTCATCGACTTTTATCACTTCAATAGGATCTAAGTATTCCTGGTCTTTCTTAATAGCGAAGAAGAACCCATTCTTCTCTTGACCTGATTCATTCAAAGTGGCAATTGTTTGTTGAGCCGGAATATGCTCATAAAGGTGAACATCAATTGTAGATAAGAATCCATATATCGTATTTGTATCATCTTTATGTTGAATAATAATCGTTTTTTTCGTTTCAGGATCATTTCCAGCAAAAATAACCGTACCTTCTTTAACTGATTTAACTTTTTCCCCTTCCTCTGCACTCATTATAATGCCCCGCCCGTGATTTTCAAAAGGTTCCGTAACTACCCCATTAACGGGAAAAGCAACTTGATTTGTTTCTATTTCATCTTTTGGCTCTACCAGTTGTAAAGGGTCACCAAACCGATCACCATACCAGGCTGTAACTTTAGCAAAAGGGAATTCATCTTGTAGTTGAGACGAAACCCACGCTCGAGGCTCTTCAGCGAATGCTATAGAAGCACGTTCACTTATAAAAACCCCTGCAAATAATAGAAGAGAGGCTACAGCTTGTACACCCAAAAGAGAATACGATTTTTTGGATATAGGATGTTTTCCTTTATTTGTTTCAACAAAAGGTGGATAGCCATGCATTTCTTCATCTTGGGGAACAAATACTTTCGCCTGGTTCGGAATTTTGACAGAGGATGTAATTTTTTTCTTTTTTCGATCTGCAATGTTTTTTCTTACATGTTCAATTTTCTTCAAAAGATCCCTTCTCTCTTCTGCCATTTTTACTACTTTATGGTACGGAGTGGCAGATTATGAATAGATGAAAGGACAAGTTCATTATTATCAAAAAATATATAAAAAGACTGCGAACTAAGTTCGCAATCTTTTTATACACGCATTCCGAAAAACTTTTTCACTTTGGCTAGTAATCCCGGATCATCTTCTAAGTTTAGAAGAGGTACAGATTCACCTAAAATTCTCCTTGCAATATTACGATAAGCAAGTGAAGCTTTTGTATCAGGCGTTAAAGCAACTGGCTCGCCATTGTTTGATCCTTTAATAACAGCATCATCGTCAATAACGATACCAAGTAAATCTATTGATAGGATATTCACAATATCATCAACATCTAGCATTTCTCCATTTTTCATCATATGACTACGAATGCGATTAATTACTAATTTAGGAGACTCCATATCTTCTTGTTCAAGCAGACCAATAATGCGATCAGCATCTCTAACGCTTGACTTTTCCGGAGTGGTTATGACGATTGCTCGATCCGCTCCAGCAACAGCATTCTTATAACCCTGCTCAATCCCTGCTGGACAATCAATCACTATATAATCATAATCCTGCTTAAGTTCATCGACAATTTGCTTGATAGCTTCGGGTGTTACTGCTGACTTATCTGACGTTTGTGCAGCTGGTAATAAATGCAAGCAATCAAAACGTTTATCTGTAATTAAGGCTTGTTTGGTCTTGCATCGTTCTTCAACTACATCAACAATGTCGTAGATAATTCGATTTTCAAGCCCCATCACAACATCTAGGTTTCTTAAACCTATGTCTGTATCGATAAGACAAACCTTTTTATCTTGAAGAGCCAAGGCTGTCCCTAAATTAGCCGTTGTTGTTGTTTTACCAACTCCTCCCTTTCCGGAGGTAATAACGATTGCCTCACCCATTAAGCATTCTCCTTTCAAAGCTCACCAAATCTGGCTTTTGTTTCAAGACATCCTGCAGGGGAGATATTCGAATAGCATCATCTTGCTTATCTATAAAACCACATTCAATATATACACCTTCTGCGTCCTGATCAGGAGCTCTTGATAACTGACCAGCTATTCTTAACTGATTAGGCTTCATATAGGAAGCTGATATAACTGCTTCCTCATTTCCATCAAATCCTGCGTGTGCAATCCCTCTTAGATGACCTATTATAAATATATTTCCAGTAGCAATGACCTTTCCCCCTGGATTAACATCACCCAAAAGAAGTAAATCACCTTTCACCTCTATAAGTTGACCAGAGCGAATCGTTCTTACTATTGGAGTGATCTCACTATTTTCTTTCCAGGCAAACGCTTCTTCCTTTGTAATGACGTCTGACTCAATGTGCTCGACCACCAGCTTTTGCTTCTCTCGAATGATTCGTTTAAGCATTTCTTTTTGATCCATTGTTAAATACCGCTTTCCTAGTTGAATCGTCACACGAATCATCGGCTGGCCATCATCTACTCCATTAACAGAAAGCTTGTCATATAGTTCTTCTAATATGGAGTCAAACGAACATTGGTCATTTAAGCGAAGAGTTAACCCATCTCTTGTTCCTTTAATTGTTACCATCTGACTGTTAGCCGTCACAGGCTTTCACCTCAAACCTTGGACATTAATGTGCTAAGCATGTTCCCACTCATCAGACCACCTCTCGACACGGCTTTTCATGAGGGGATAAATAATAATAAAAAATAAAGCGTTGGCTAGTATAGTTGGAAGTAATCTTAATATGGAATAATCTCCCCAAGATATGTCTGTTATTTGGACGAATGAATAAACGATGTATAATAAAGTATCTGCAAGAGCTATTCCCACCATTACTAGCAACAAAGACGCAATAAAATTAGCATGAAACCATTTTTGCAAGCCATGTATGACATAGGCAACAATTGCGTAAGTAACCATATAAACACCCAGTACACCCGTGTATACAACATCTATTAATAGTCCGAAAATGATTCCATACCACACAGAGTGATAGGTATCATCTTTATCAAAAAATATCGCCACCAACATAATAAAACACAAAACCCAGTGTGGAGTTACCAGAAGGTCCGAATACACGATTTTAGCTGGCAGTAAACTCATTGCCATACCCTGCATAACTAATAATATGAGTAGAAAAATAGCAATAAAAAAACGCATCATTGCTCTTCGCCTGCCTCTTGCTCTTCTTCACTTACGGTTTGCATATCTCGATTGATGACCATTACATGAGTAATATCAAATAAATCGGCAAAAGGCTCAACATAAGCTGTTTTTGTAAGTCCAGATCGGTCATTTTCTACTTTATCGACTGTGCCGATGCGAAGGTCACTTGGAAATACTCCCCCTAGACCTGAAGACATAACAACATCGCCTTCTTCTAATTCCTCATCTAAGCTGATTCCCTCCAACAACAAACGACCACTTTCACTATCATAACCCTCAATCAAACCAAAGGCATTATCCTCATCTTCTCTAACAATCCAAGAAGATATTTTATTCGATTCATCAAAACCACTAAGTAATTGTACATTAGAGTGGAAAGCTCCTGCTGACTGAACTTTACCTACCATGCCTTCACCTGTAATAACCGCCATATTCTTCTCCACACCATGTTCTTCGCCTCTATTGATCGTCATTTGTTTAAACCAACGATCAGAACTGCGAGCAATAACGGTTCCTTGTATAGGAGTATAGTCACGTATTGATTCTGTTTTATCTAGGGTACCTCTAAGTTCATCATTATCTTTTTTCAACTGTTGATTTTCTTGGATAAGACCTTTATATTCATCTAATCGGTTTTTTAATACTTCATTCTGATCATAGACATTGAGCATATTCTGTACATTCTGATACGTATTATCTACGAGCTGGACAGGGGCGTGAAATACCGACTGAAGCCAACCTACTGAATCTTGGAGAAACTTCTCTGGTACGGATAACTCACTACGATCCCTCATTGAGAAGCCGATGAGAGCTACCAGAATGATAAAACCGATTAGAATTGTCATAAGGCCTTTTCTGCGAAATAAAGATGGCATACTAAGACTCCTTAATCTGTTTTGGGACGAGATGCTACATTAGGTTGTGATTTAAAGTGTTGAATATACTCAAGTGATTTCCCCGTCCCAATAGCTACACAGTCCAATGGTTCATCAGCAATAAATACCGGCATATTTGTTTCATCACTTATAACACGGTCTAAATTTTTCAGTAGAGCTCCGCCACCTGTAAGAACAATTCCTCGTTCCATAATATCAGCGGAAAGTTCTGGGGGTGTTTTTTCTAATGTGTTTTTAACCGTTTCAACGATAGAATCAACCGTGTCTTTTAAGGCTTTCACAATTTCTTCAGAGTGAATCTGAATGGTCTTCGGTAAGCCACTAAGTAGATCCCGACCGCGAATATCCATTTCTTGATTAATTTCTACTTTACCTGCTCCACCGATTTCCAATTTTATTTCTTCAGATGTACGTTCACCAATCATTAAGTTGTATTGCTTACGCACGTGCTGAGTAATTGCATCATCCATTTCATCCCCAGCTACTCGAATCGATTGGCTCGTTACAATTCCACCTAGAGATATAATAGCAACTTCTGTAGTCCCTCCACCGATATCAACAACCATACTCCCTGTTGGTTCCCATACGGGTAAACCGGCGCCAATAGCAGCAGCAAAAGGCTCTGCAATTGGATAAGCATCTTTTGCTCCTGCTTGCTTTGTCGCATCAATAACCGCTCGTTCCTCAACCATTGTAATTCCTGAAGGAACACAAACCATAACATTCGGTTTACTTGCAAAGGATGAACGAGTTTTTAGGGCTTGTTTTATATAATGCTTCATCATCTGGGCCGTTGTATCGTAATCTGCAATTACACCGTCCTTCATAGGTCGAATAACAGATATGTAATTCGGTGTGCGACCAATCATATTCCGTGCTTCATTACCAACCGCTTCAATTTCCCCGCTTTGATTGTTCTTGGCTACGACAGAAGGTTCTCGTAGAATAACCCCTTTATTTTTCAAAAATACTAATGTATTAGCTGTACCTAAATCAATCCCTAAATCCTGAGAAAATCCAAATAAACCCAATTATATCTTCCTTTCTAAAACTCATTTCACATTAAATTAATTATCAAAAGTAGTATCACAAGAAGCGCCATATTATAAGAAGAAACTTATAAATGGCGCTTGGTTTTATTCATCTATTCAATTATACGAAAAATATTTAAAAATAGATAGTATTATAGATATCATATGTTCAACTTTCTACACATTCGCTCGATGTCACTTATAAGAATAAAATGGAGAGGAACAAAAAGGATTAAGAAAATAACTTTGTGCACCTTCTTCATTCATTTCATTTTTGTGAGGTCCTTGTGAGGTTTTTGAAACCTCACAAGGATAGAGCTACCATTGAACTTGTCTGTGTAACGCTAGTTTATAATTACAATTTAGGAGGGTGAAAATGTGGACGTTCTTAATGTTACCCCCTTTATAGGTGTAGGATTAGCTTATATATATGTTAACCATTTAGCTGATAAGGAAGATTGAACGACGGACGTGGAATAAAAAAGGAAATTCAAAACTAATAAAGGAGAAATATTATGGATAAAGAAGTAAAACCACCGAAAATAAGTGACAAGACAATGAAGGAAATGGCAGAATTTTTCATGAAAACTTCTGTTCCTAGAATAATAGAGAAAAGGAAGAAAGAAAAAGAAGAAAAAGAAAATGACTAACTATCTCCTTTGGAGGTGAAGGTGAGCTGTTTGAAAGATAAGTCACCATTAAAATAGAAAAATAAAGAAAAAACCCCTTCATTGGGTCTATATATATATATGTAGCGTCTGACATCATGCGTGGTCAAAATAAAAAGCTCTCAATATGAGAGCTCATAAAACCGATACATCATAGATATCATCAAACTGAATGGTGATATCTTCTTTATTTTTATAATCCTTACAGCTAATCTTCTTTGTACTCTGATTCATATTAACAACCTTTACAGTACTGCAACTATAATTGACCCCATTATGATGTTTGATTTTCACAGGTAAACCATCCTTCATCGCGCAATGTAATGCGAAGACATTTTCTTCAATTTGCTGTTCATCTAGGATGGCCTTTTTCTCTTTTTCATCCTCTTTCCAAACTTCCTGTAACATTTCTATGTGCTCTGGCATCATTAACGAGGTCCACTTCTTCGTCCCTCTATCATTCGGATTCATTACTATGCCCCCACTTTCTTCTTATATGGATATACCGACATGACATTTTCCTTTTTAAAGGTTCTGAGCTGGTCCCTGGAATAACAGTAGGCAAGAATATCGTCTTTCTTAACGGACACTACTTTAATCACTCGTTGAGATAATTGCTCATTACTTCCCAAGTAGATCATTTCAAGATTCTGTTTATCCTCAGCTGATCGAATAAATAAACCATTCACTCTTACCACCCTCTAAATACGAACATTTGTTCCTATTATATCTAAAGAGTTTGTATATGTACACAACAACCTAACATTAAAATTATTACAACTTTGTAAATGTCGTGTAAATTACGTTAATTTTGTTGCATTAGTTTGTTAAAATGTTTAACCTTTAACTGCAGTATTTATAAAGCATTAGATATAAGGGTGATGAGACGATGGGTACTGGGGAAATTAGAGAGAAAATAGAGAGATTGCGGAAGAAAATGTACACAGAGTATGCGAAGAACCCAACGGGTAAAGAGGTTCTTAACGTATCACAACAACTTGATAGAGTACTTAATGAATATCAATCTTTACCTAAGGCAGCAAAGCCTCACCATTAAGGTGAGGCTTTTTACGTTGCCATATCAAAATGCTGATCATATGAACCTAATTCTATCCATACTTTTTCACTTTCGAGGAAATCACATAAGTGAGACTCTAATGAAGAAATATCAGACTGAAGGACTTTTCGATAGCAGAATGGAGTTGCCAAGTATTGCACAATAATATGACGTTCACTATTCTCTACATAAGTATAATGTATCTTTAGAGGGCCTTGCGCAGGGTATTCACGGGTACATCCAAACCCGTCGTTACGAATAATATAATCCATTGATTGTTTCCCTTCTTTTTTTAAGTAATAGTAACTAAAACTATTTTACCACTAAAGGAATTCTTGTCTACAAAAAGTATTTTAGTATTATCAGTTAATTAATAATGTATTATCAGGTGTACCTTCAAAAGGAACTCCGTTGATTTCATAAGAGTACTCGGTTTCCTGATCTAAATCACTATGTACAGTTACTGTATATTCTCCTTTTTTCACCGTAATTTTTTCTAATAACAAATCATGCAAGAAGTGGCATTTTTGGCATAATTGGCATAGCATGTCATCCTTCATTTCTCTGATCTTGTTCCGGTTTATACTAAGGTGATCAGCAATCGAACGATAACTCATACCCTCCATCATGCAATCCAACACGATCTTTTGTTGTTCCTCTTCAAGAAAATCAACCATTAATTCAATCGCCTGAACCTTTTCACGGTATTCTAACCACCTCTTGTACAAACGCTTTTCTCTTACGTCTAAAGCATCTATTTCAGCAGCACTTTTAATATTCGTATTCGCTTTGGGCATGGTTGCTTCAATTCCGAATTGCTGGACTAATCCGAATGACGGACCTCTGGAGTATCCACCCCAAATGATTTCTCCAATTCGATCTAATTCTTTTCTATGCCAATGATACTCATAAATTAGATTCTCGACCTGCTTTTTATTCATCTTTGAACCTCGCCTCTTCCATCAGACTCTTCATGTATTCACTACGCCCACCTGGACGTCTAACTCCAGTACGCTTGTCTTTTCGTTCATTCGATACTTTCCACTGCATACGGTAATGCTGCAGTCTAGCCATTTCGCTTCACAAACTTCCATAGGAGATACAATGGCCAAAGAAACACCAAGGCGATTAAGAAGAACATATAAAACGTTTCACTCTCTTGATCTTCATGGTCAGGCTCGTCTTTGATTGCACATAAAGCTACGCCGATCACAATATAGATAAATAGACCAATCATTGAATCACTCCTTTTAGGTAATAAAAAAGGACACAAACCAAGAGCTTTTGCTCTTAATTCGTGTCCTCTGGTTAGCCAGTAGAACTATATAGAATTAAAGATAACTAATCTATCAATCTACTTAGTATTATACTAAATTTTTCTTCACTACCATAATTACTTTCCATTTTTCTACCAAAAATTAATCATTATATACTATAATTAACAATAATACATTATAAGGAGGAAAAAGATGAAAAAATTACTCTCATTAATTTTAGCGTTGTTTGTTGTCTTACCAGTTTCAAGTGTTAATGCCTCAGAAAACTTTAACGATCTAAGTGGAGTCTCCTGGGCTAAACCCGAGATTGAATATCTGGGCAAAAATAATATTATAGATGGTTATGGAGACGGGCGATTCGGTCCTAAAGATAAAGTTACTCGAGGTCAGGTTGCGACTATGATCGTTAGAGATCTTTATCCTAATGAAACTTCTAACCAAGACAATCCTTTCAGTGACGTACCTGAGGGTAAATATTATACGGAAGCTGTTGCAATAGCGTATGATAAAGAAATTATAAATGGCTATAGTGAAGATACCTTTCAACCTAAATCCTACATAAGCCGAGCTGAAGCAGCCGTAATGATCGACAGAGCTTATGATGTCGAAAGAACAGGGTCAGCTAGTGAACTACCTGATGCTCAGAACATCTCATGGGCTACAGAAAGCATTATGGACTTAAGCTCTCAGAACATAATAAACGGAATGCCTGACGGAAATTTCTTACCTAATAACGATATTACAAGAGCTGAATTTTCCAAGGTTTTAGGAGCAACTATTGAGCCTGAATTCCGTTCTCAAGATGACTTAGAAGTCCACTTCATAAATGTTGGCCAAGGAGATAGCACTCTCATAGAATCTCCTTCTGGTAAAACGATTCTCATTGATGGAGGCCGCAAATCTGCTGGTGAAGAAGTGGTCAGCTATTTGAAACAAGCTAATATTGATTCAATTGACTTGGTGGTTGCCACTCACCCTGACGCAGACCATATTGGTGGATTGATCGATGTTCTTGAACAAGTGAAAGTTAACAAAGTATTAGACAGCGGTAAAACCCACACCACTGATACGTACCTGGAGTATTTACAACTAATTGACCAAAAGAATATTCCATTTGCAGAAGCCACGGCTGGAGAGACATTAAATTTTGATAATCTTTTAGATATTAAGGTACTAAATAGTAAGAATAGCTCAAGCGATAACAATGAATCTTCCATTGTTCTAAAAGTTTCTCACAATGAGATTGATTTCATGTTAACTGGAGATGCTTCAGTAGATAATGAACAGGAAATGCTACAAAATTATGATGTTGAAGCTGAGATCTTAAAGCTTGGTCACCATGGAGCAAGTAATTCTTCTTCTTCCGCTTTTGTAGATGCCGTTAATCCTGAAGTAGGTATCTTATCGTATGGCGAAAATAGTTATGGACATCCTGAATCTACGGTAGTTAACCGTTTATGGAACGCAGGTGCTGATCTCTATTCAACTTGTGATCACGGAACAATCTCGGTCACATCTAACGGAACGAGTTATAATGTAGATGCAGATCCGTTTATGGGAGAAGATAATTGTGGGAATACTACAGATCCAGAACCAGAGCCTGAACCAGAAGAACCTGAGTCAGACTATCCTGTAAACGTAAATACAGCTGACTATGAAACACTTCAGCTAATTACTGGTGTAGGTACAACCATCGCTCAAAATATTATTGACTACCGTAATGCTAACGGCCCATTTCAAACCATTGAGGAACTTGATAACGTAAGCTACATTGGACCTGCCACTATTGAAGAAATGAGACCAGACATCACTTTATAGGAGTGAAATCATGAACAAGTATACGGTTGACCGATTTGAAGGTAATCTTGTCATCTTGTTAAAAAAGGGCGACGAAAGTATTCAAAAAGAATTGTCTAAGGAATATTTTCCCGATGAACTTCAAGAAGGCGATATTGTTAGAAAATATACCAAAAATGGAAATTTCCGGTATGAAGTTCTTGCAGAGGAAACAAAAAATAGAAAAACTACTGCTGATAACCTACTGGAAAAGATAAAAAGAAAGAATAACACTGAAGAGGGGGACTAGGTTCCTCTCTTTTTCTATTTAAAAAGAACACAAACCAAGAGCTTTTGCTCTTAATTCGTGCCCTCTGGTTAGCCAGTAGAACAAATACTAAAAAAGTTCATTTATCTTTTCTGCATACAAACCATATTTTTGCTCCAACATTTTGTGATAGCCTCTAAAATTCGTTTCATGCCAATTTAGTCTTGATCGTATCCTTTTATGATACTCCTCTTTATTCAAAGTCTTAAATGTTTGGTTATTTAACATTTCTTCCAATTCAATAATTAATAAATGCAAGTTAGAATACTGTTGCCCTAATCCCAATGGTAAACTCATTACAGGTATTTCTTTACTTTTAATGTTGTATTCTCTCACAGCTCTCGTTAACGCCTTGATATTATTATGTCTTTCTTGTGACATTACTAGGACTCCGTTTTCCATATCATCATCGATGCTACCCATCAAATCCTTTAAAGCGAACTCTATTTTACGGTTACATCAAGTAAAATTTGCAACCTTTTTAGATGATGTTCATATTCTTCTCTCTTTCTAAGTTTGTTGTCATATTCAATCTGCTTATTTACAGCTTCTACTGACTTTTCTCCAGCTTTTTTTGCACCAATATAAGCGCCCCCTAAGGTTGCTGCTCCCCCCGCAAATATAGTTAATAATGCCTCAAATGATACTATTGTAAAAAAACTAGTATATGATTCATATACTCTTAGATACAATTCAATTAGGTTGCCATTCAAAAATCTTCCCTCTCATCAAACTTCACCCTCTTCACCTTCCCCTGATGCGTAATTACTTTCGTCTCTCCATGCTCAGGTAAAGTGGTTATTTTTGCCTTTCCGTTACAATATACGACACAGAACGGGGAATCACCTTCTGGTAGATCCATTTCTAAGCTAAGTTTTCCATTATCAATTTCATCTGTACTTGATTCAATCGCATTGAGTAGGACCCCTATGTTAAAATAGTGTTAGGGAAATTAGTCGAGGGCCTTGCTCTTGGCTTTTTTTATGTTTAAAGCTGTTATCGATAGCACATAATAATAAACAGGACTAGCTGTTTTCCATATTTGCTACATCTCCCCGCAGCTAGTTCTATTCCTCCAATCAAGTTCGTCCCATTAAACCCTTCAAATAGTTTGAATACTTCCTAAAAAGTTCCCATACAATAGTCAGAGAGCTATAAGATTCCCCTTTGTGCTGGATAGCTCTAAATACTTAACATTCATCTCACGTTACCGGAGCTTATGCTTCGGATTTTTTGATGTTTAAATACATTTTATCCGTACATAATGATTAACGGGACTAGCCTGTTTAACCATTTTGTTGAACTCCCTGGAGGCTAGTCCACTATCCTGTCTCAATTGTCGGAGCATTACTTGCTTCGGCTTTTCTCATTGCACTTCATAATCGGACTACAACATAAAAAATTGTATTTATATCTCCATTATAAATAAAAATACTAAATAAATGGAATTGTTTAATATGAATAATGATTATCTTCAAAAAGAAAATCAGATACACATTGAACACTTTTTTATCAAACTTCCTTATTAAAATTCAACAGTACATGGAGCAAGTCTTTATAAAACAACGATTGCCAAAAAGTTAGGAATCAGCCGCGGTACGGCTTACTACCGTTTCTTTTCTTATTTCTTCAATACTCTCTACTTTGTCAAGGACTATTAAACCATGTAATTCACGCAATAGATAAGGACCATTAAGGGTTTTAGAGTTTTTCATGCTCGTGGTCAATAGTTTCACTTTCAAGTAATAATCTTGCTTCATATTTAGACTCAATAACATCTCTCCCATTCCTTTTTCTTGATTAACAGGCTCTATAAGAATAGTATTGTTTGGTCTAATGGAGTAATACCCTGAAATATTCAATCGCACTGAACCTAGATAAATCCCAAATAATCTCAACTGTCCAATTCTCCTTTTTGAAGAAAAATAACAAGTCTACCGTTTCTTAATAAACTAACCGAATAAAAGATGTTTAAATTAATAGATTCTTCCCCTACTTCAAACTTAACCTCTTCACTTTACCCCGATGGATTGCAACTCTCGTCTTTTCTTAGATGACAAGTTGCGAGCCATTAAAAGCCCTTATATAAGGGCTTTGTGATACGATTATACCTGAAATTATGGAACAGTTGAGGCCATAAAAGTGATAATACTACTAAGTAAAAAAAGACCCACAGCTTAGAAGGCTGTTGGAGTGGGGATGATTGCCACGAAAAACTATAACAAAACACTAATAAATCAACCTTCTTAATGATTAATAAAGAAGAAGACAAATAAAAATGGGGCAGTAATGTCTGGTTAACCACATTAGATCTACAATACTTTTCCTTGGATATGAAAGTACTTATTTTGATTTAATTCCTGCGCCACAAAGAGGTACGATTATTTTTTCTTCTGGTTCTTTCTTATATTTTAAATAGCCAGCATAGTTTGCGGCTGTTGTCACTTCAACATAAAAACCTTTATCACTAAGTTTCGCGCGGGCACTCAGAATTTCATCTTCTTCAATAGTTATAAAATCACCATTAGTTTCGCGTACAGCTTCTAAAATTTGCGGGGAACGCGCTGGTGCTGCTATAGCTATCCCTTCTGCTAAAGTGCCTTTATTCATAACAGGCTGGGCTGATAAATCCCCATTGTTGAAAGCCTCTACTAGCGGGGAACAGTTTACTGCTTGTATGGCAATAATTTTCGGCATTTTATCGATTAATCCATTGGCAAATAACTCTTTAAACCCATAGAATGCACCTAGTAGAAGCGTACCGTTACCAACAGGAATAATTAATGTATCGAGCGCACCATTCAACTCCTCGTAAATTTCGTAGGCATACGTTTTCGTTCCTTCATAAAAGTAAGGATTATACACATGACTTGCGTAAAAAACTTCTTCTTCTTTTATCGCTTGTTGGGCAGCTTCTGCAATATCTGCTCGTGACCCCTGAATTTGCTTGATCGTGGCACCATGAGCTTTTACTTGAGCAATTTTTTTTGGAGACGTTTCATCACTTAAATAAATGTCGCAAGCAATATTGCAACGTGCAGCGTAGGCTGCAATGGCAGTCCCAGCATTCCCACTACTATCCGCAATAACTTTTGAGACCCCCAATTCTTTCGCCTTCGTCATTAAAACTGCAGCTCCTCTGTCTTTAAAGGATAAAGTAGGCATCATATAATCAACTTTTACATACGTATTTGGTTCAAGAGTATCTAGTACAATTAAAGGTGTTTGACCTTCTCCCATTGTTATGGATTTCCATGTCTTTGATTCTTTTTCGAATGGCATGGTTTCTAAGTAACGCCATAATGAGTTAGGATAGCGGGGCCAGGATGCCACATTTATTTTAGGAGTATCTTTTATCAAATTTAATACACCGCCACACGTACATTTCCATATAACGGGCGTAATAGCATGCTTTTTTCCACAATAATTACAAACATATTGTTCCATCCTTCATCAACCCCTTAGATATTTTTATATATAATATAATATTTTATATGCTCGCTCCAAAAAAATTTTATATATACGCGATTGCATCAATTTCTATTTTAAATCCAAAATGTAATTTATTTGTTGGTATGACCGTACGAGCCGGTTTATGTTCTCCGAAAAATTCTTTATAAACTTCGTCTACCCTATCCCATAGTTTCACATCAGGAATATATAAGTTTATACGTAATATATGTTCTTTTTTGCTTCCAGCTGCTTCTACAATCATTTCCACATTTTTAAGTGCTTGTGATGTCTCGTCTTCAATAGCACCAAATTTCCTTTCGCGAGTTTCTGGATCAATGGCAAATTGCCCTGAAATATAAACGGTGTGATCATGAATAGTAGCTAGTGCATAATGGCCATTTGATTTTAGGTTTTCTACTTCAAAAATACTTTTCATTTTTTTCTCCTTAACTTGATTTACTTTTGATTTCATCTAAATAACTGTATACGGTTACCTTAGAAATGCCTAATAAATCCGCAACCTTATCGATAGATCCTTTCATAGAAAAAATACCTTTTTCATCCATAAATTGAATCAATTCAATCTTTTCATGACGTTTCATAGCGGGATGAGCACTATTTTGAATAATTTGATGGATCAGTCCATCAACGATTTCTTCCACATTTTCAACCTCAGGGCTTGGTTCCTCTTCTTTTTCTTCCACTACATCTGGTGTTGGAAAGAAGGTATTCATTAACTTT
>NZ_JBHSZV010000005.1:0-35111 GCF_042663045.1 Halobacillus seohaensis
TAGTAAGATAGAGAGGGGAAATGAAAATGTTTAAGAAGATTAATTTATTATTTGTTGGGGTATTATTAGTATTTCTTATGAGTGCTTGCAGTACCGTTACTAATAACACAAAGAATGACAATGAAAAGCTTCAAGTCGTAACTACCTACTCCATTTTACAGGATATGGTCAAAAACGTAGGTGGGGATAAAGTAGACGTTCACAGCATGGTGAAGATCGGAGCCAATCCACACGAGTATGACCCACTCCCTGAAGACGTCAAGAAAACAGCTGACGCTGACACAGTTTTTTATAACGGACTAAACTTAGAGGCAGGCAACTCGTGGTTTGAAAAACTGCTCACTAGTACTGGAAAAGATGGAGAAGATGCACCAGTCTTTCGACTGAGTGAAGGCGTAGAACCTAAGTACTTAACGACCAAAGGAAAAGAGGGGGAAGAAGATCCCCACGCATGGCTCGATATCTCAAATGGGATAACCTATGTCGAAAATATTAGAGACGGCCTTATCAAAGTTGATCCCGATAACAAAGAAACGTATGAAAAAAATGCAGAGCAATACATCAATGAGCTTGAAAAACTTCATAACGACGCCAAGACCAGTTTTAACGAAATTCCGCAAGAGAAGCGCTTTCTAATCACTAGTGAAGGTGCCTTCAAATATTTCAGCGCTGCATATAACATCGAAGCCGGATACATCTGGGAGATCAACGCAGAAAATCAAGGAACGCCAGACCAAGTTCGTCAAGTTATTGATTTGATAGAGGAAAAAGACATTAACGTTCTTTTCTTAGAAACTAGTATCGATTCACGAAGTATGGAAACGGTCTCTCGTGAGACTGGTGTGCCAATCGGTGGAAAAGTATTTACAGACTCCCTAGGCAAATCAGGGGAAGACGGAGAGACTTATAGAGAAATGATGAAGTGGAATATTGATATCATTAAAAAACAACTGAGTAAATACTAACTTTAAGGCAAAACACACGGAGTACCACTGTACTCCGTGTGTTTTTTGTATCCCTAACCACTGATAAGTATAAATACTATCCAGTTAAAAAAGGTCTTTATCTTCCTAGTTTCTAGAAATCTTTCTAATATTAATCCACAACTTAGAAGGCTGTTGGTTAAGGTGTGATACTTCACAATGAAGTGATGTTGATCCCTATTAAATCAACCTTCTATGGTATTAAATACATTCTCTTTAAATAAAAATGGGGCAACAATAATAAAATCCTGCCCCATTTTTTTCCCCAAATGGGATTCTAATAATTATGTCGTGTTTCTTCATTAAACACGTGTTGATTACCTATAAAAGAATCCACTCACAAAATGAGTGGATTCTTTCGGTATTATTTGAAGTTGAAGAACTAGTGTATTTTACCATTAGAAAATAAATTTTAAACTTTTTTCAAAAAATGTGACACCAAATGAGGAATAAAAAGCGATTATATAGTAAAGGAGTGATTTTAATGAAGGAAATTAAACAACGTATCAATCAATGGGAAGCACAATTCAGACCCGGAGGTGATGAAAATCTTCGATTTCATGAGTAAGAACCTTATCAACCAGAAAAAGCATATAAATGAACTAGAGGATATGGTGGAAAATTCTCAGCAAGCTTATGAAGAGCTGAGGAGAGAATTAAGCATGGAAGGTTATAACCTAAGGCATTAAAAAGGTAAGTTAATAGGGTAATAGCTCAATCACCTTAACTATTTTTACCAATATGAGTTATATATCTTTGCTTGTGTTTCACATAAAAAACGAGATTACATTTAATAAATTAATTATGCAATAAAGGGATCAGTCTTTCTCTAACGCTTGATAACTGTTTGAGTATTCAGACTTCGTTCCGTTCTTATTCCAATCTTATCTTACCCTTTTACCTTCCTTCTTCCTTACCAGATTCTAAAACACCCCTTTGATGAAAAAACAACTAAATAGAAAGCTATATCTCCCCCTTACAATCCTTCTTTTTTTTGATAGGATCGGCATCAATACAACTACATCGGGATCCTTTATTTTTCCGAAGAACGAATATACCATTGTAAATTTTCGGAATTTTTGTATAATAATAATTGTCTTTTCCCCATATCTAAATTTATCTAAAAATAACATTCTTTGTTGAAAAAGGGAGATGAGATTTGATGACGAAATATACTTTAGAAGAAATTTCTGCTTCTTTAGGAAGAAACTCTAACATTGTAGAAAGTTGGTTCGAGGAACTTGAAACAAAGTTAGGTCACTTTATTGAAACGGAAGATGGAAAAAAGGTTTATGATGATTATGATTTAAAAATAATTTTGTATGTTTCTGAGAAAAGGGACGAAAGATGGTCATTTGAAGATATTTTTAGTAAATTAGGAGAAATTTTTTCGCTTCAATCAATTCCCCCCTCAACTAAAGATGATACGGCCCCACCCGAAGAAAAAACATTGAATGAATGGGGTCGCGATCCCGAGACTCTTTTTTACGAAATTGCTCAAGATAACGACGTCATTCAAATATTTAAATATCATTCACTCCGAGTGATGTTCCTTTCTAGTATGTTGGCTAAAAGAGTGGACTGCTATGACGAGGATGTACGTGTTGCTTCTATGCTACATGACATAGGTAAAATGGGGATTTCAAAAAACATATTATTTAAATCCGAGAAACTGACTGAATTGGAATTTACTATCATCCAAAGCCACTCTCACGTTGGTAATGTCATAGTTCGGAAGCATCTTGGTATGACAAGAGCCGCTAAGTTTATTCGAGATCATCATGAACGATGGGATGGGACAGGTTACCCACGACGTTTGTTAGGAGATGAAATCACGTTACAAGGTCGTATTATTTCTATTTGTGATGCTTTTGACACTATGACAATTGATCAACGCAATTATATGAAGACGGTCTTAAGCAACGATGAAGCATTTAGCGAATTGCGTAAATGTTCTTGGACTCAGTTTGACGGAAACTTAGTAAATTTATTTATAGATATGATGGGAGAAGTCACCATTCCAGAATACTTGATTGAAGAACCATAAAGAACTCAAATAAATCATATTATCCCCAAAGTATTAGCTCTTAAAATTACTATCCCTTGGATATCATCAAATTAAATGATGATATCTTTTTTATTCTCGCTAACCTTTGTCGCACTAACTTTGTTTAATATAAGTAGTTCAGATTTTTCCTCTAAATAATAAGGTCCATTTAAGAAAAAAGGGGAATTGCCAGTATAGTCATCATATACTATCACATGGTTAATATATTCTCTCTTAAGATTGTTTACTAACTTCCTCGTTAATTGCTCCTCTATCTCAATGACTACCGTTCCATCCAGACGACTTGAATACTGGCCGCAAGTGTAAATTGGAATCTTATTTATAATTAACGATTGAAAACGCAAAAAATCCACCCTCTCACCACATTAATTTCCTTCGGAGGAATATTATAGCAATTGGGTAAATTAGTATCAATGGATATTTATACTCCGTTCCCTGGGGAGACATAGGTAGATGTTGAGGAAACATGATGGGCAAGGTCACAAAGTGATACAAAAAAGGATCTAGCCTGATTTTGCAGACCCAACCCTCTTAAGTCACCTCATCTTCATGAACTGTATACACAACTAAACGTTCATCATGTGTCCCGGTATTTTGATTAAATTCGCCAGTACATGTAATGAGGTTAAGCTGTTTTCGATAGAAATAACCGAAGATTTTTTCAACAGGTGCACTTTTCCTGTCATAGCTTTCTTGTTTTTGGACGATGAACGTTTCTTCTCTCCCGCTTTCGCCCGTAACAATGATTTCATCCCCCTGGTTTGTATCCCTGTTCATACCAAGCCACATCATCGATATTTTCCGGTTCACCCATTTGACCGTTGGCAAGCTTCCCTACATTCTCAATGTTAGCCTCCACACCAATCGAAGGTATACTGACTTTAACAGGAGAAACAGCCGTAATTTCACCTTCTTCAGGATTTTTTTATGGTCAACGGGACCTATCCTTTATCGAATTTATTGGTACAATTCACGAATCTGGTTTAAGTCTTCTATAAATTGACTCGACTCTTCTTGACTCAACCGAACAAGCATCTGTTCATTCAAAGCAAGGATTTGACCATCTCCTTCATCTTTATGATTATTTAAATAGTCATAAATTGTATCCAATTGGTCTTTATTAAGGGTGGATTGAGTCGTAAAGTGCTTCACTTGATTTAAAACAAATTCGTCGTTGATACGATCAAACTCTCCTCGAATGATTTTTCCATTAACATCCATGCTACCAACTCCTTTATGGAGATAGTTTATTCCAATCGGCAAAATTATATAAACTCTTAGTCAGAAAAGACACATCCCTCCGGAAACGAATCCCAATGAACAACTTTTTCAAAAAAGACTTTGTTAAATTAAACTAACGCCCCTATTCTTGAAGACTTCATTTCAAGATAACTACCCGATTGTTGAAGA
Organism: Halobacillus seohaensis; assembly: GCF_042663045.1. Classification (NCBI taxonomy): domain Bacteria; kingdom Bacillati; phylum Bacillota; class Bacilli; order Caryophanales; family Bacillaceae; genus Halobacillus; species Halobacillus seohaensis. The sequence continues at coordinate 4,462 of NZ_JBHSZV010000005.1, forward strand.
TTCTCCTTTCAATCATGAAACTCATATCATATTGTGAGTTTCAGTGGTAAATGACCATTAATTTGAGAGCTATTTGTCGTAAGAAGCTGATCCCTAGACGAATTTGGTTGCTATATAAAAACCATACGAATTTTTCGTATGGTTTTAAAAGATTTTTTAAGAATTGGACGTTCAATATAGGGTTTCTCGAGAAAAGAGTAAGCAATCGACCCCGATCGTATTATTGCGGAAGATCATTTCTGCGGCCTTTTGTAACAGTCATATTTAAGTTTTTCTCCCAATAATTGAGATGATATGTTATTAAAGTCCACTTGTTAGAAAAGAAAAGGATCTTAAATTATAAAATTTACTTAACTTTTGTAACACCTAAAGCATAATGACTCCACAAAATATTCTCTACTAATTCAGCCTGTGTTTCCTCACAATCTATTATTAAAATAACTTCTGATTGTTTACCTTTTAATAGTCTGTTTTTCTTTTTGAGTACCTTTTCTGTGTAAATTCGAATAGCAAGACCAATAATGAATCCTGTAAATGCACCAATTAATCCCCAGTATATAGGGCCCCACGCTAACTTAAACCCTATACTGGTACTTATTACAGAAAATGCTGTTGCAAGAATCATTCCTATGTCAATGAGTGAAGTACCATCTGAACGATGAATGGTATCAAAGATCTGCCGCTCATCCTTTCGATTATCAAGGGGAACGGCGTAAATATTTTCTTTGTTAATACCCTTCTTCTTCAGGGTAGAAATTGCTAATTCTAGAAAGGAGTTATTTTCGAAAGTTGAAAATAGCTGCACTTCGTCACTCCTTCTTTTGTCCTTTATTTACTTTAAAAGTAGAAGCTTGAAAATTTTCTTTTAAAAATTTTCGCTGTTCTTTCTCGTAAAGCTTATTGTTCTCCACTGTATTCATATATGAATCAAAAATAGCGAAACCATAAAGTGATGGGAAAAATAACAGCCATTCAGGTTTTAACACCGTTGTGGCCTCCTGTATTTCTCCGAGAAACAGCAACGAAACAGATTCAAGGCTATGAGAAAAGTAAGAAAAGATAACAAACCAAGTAATAACGAAAAAGGCGGTCAATATTCTATGTATATAAAGTTGACCAAGTCCAGGAACAAATAAAGACCAAATAAAAGCCATCACTGGATTTCTCTTATCTAGATAGTTAATTTCAAGCCCACCTAAACTGAAAGAATTAAAGCGATGTTCTTCTCGTTCTGCTAAAAGGTAAACTTTATTCATATCTACTGTTGTTCGGTAACTATCCCAGATTCCAAATAGATAAACTGGTATATATGCTAAAAGCCACCTAGTATCTAATATATCTTTAGCCATATCTATTTCACCTTGAAATGAATAAACCATGGATAAATTAACATTCGCATTGAGATTAACAATCACTTCCCAGATAAATAAAACAAAACCACGAAGATATTTAGACAATAGTAAATGTCCAAATCCGGGAAATGCTGCACTCCACCAAGCTATGATATAGGGATTTCTTAAATGGAGTTGTGTAGTCCCCAAAGTAGTAACATGAGCTGTGTAGCGTCTAGCGGTATTATCATTCGTGTAGTTGTCCATCCATTGAAACCACCTTGCAAAAAAACTTGATTTTACAATTAGTTTTTCCTTTACTGGATTTCTTATACACTTCTCTCTTCAAACGGAAATGTATGAAGTCGAATATCATACATTTTTCACTTTTGAAAGACTACTTTGTAAATTGTTCTTTTTTAGAAAGAAAAAACATTTGAGGTTCTTTATAGTAACCTGATTATTATATTGGTTCTTGCTAAAACTACTAATATGGAGGTGTTTATAATGGCAAAGAACAAGACAGTGGCAGGGACTAGGATTCAACAAGTAAGAAAAGATAATCCGAAATCCATTATGGAGCCAGGCTATTCAGGGACAGATCCCAAAAAAGTAAAACAAGAAATTCAAAGGGATTTAAGCAAAGGTGTAGGGGCCATGACGTCTCGTGAGGCTGGATCAATGAGAGATTAAAGAGCCACTATTATTGTGGTTCTTTAAAACTCCCCTAACCGTCCAATCCCTCAATTTAAATTAGAAACGTTTCGAGACAACAATATTGGCCCTTTTCTTGAATAGGGTTTTTGTTATCGTTTATAAAAGTACACTCTTACAAACATCCTGAAAATATCTTAAATCTATGAAATCATACGTTCGTAAAACACTTAAAATTAATTACGAACGTTTGCCGTTTCTATATAAGTTTTTATACCAGCAGAGATATCAATATCGAGGGGTTCATCACGTTATTTTTCTCCTATATCTTTACTTTTTTAATAATTAATAAAACTTTTGTTGCATTAATTATTGACCTTTTTTTTGCGTAAACGCTCAACCAAAGGAAACAAAATTTGTTCCTCCAGTTCTTCAAAAGAGTTTAAATCTTCTTAGCTTGCAGCAGGAAAGGTTTGGGTGACCTACCTGCTGGCTGCCCAGTTAGGAATGTCGTCAACCTCAAAAGTTATACGGACATGGCCATTGGAGGTTTCTAAAACGAGTTCTCCATCTGATTTACTGTTATCAATGACGACCAGATTATCAACGAGGGATACATTTCGAAGGAGATTCTCTTTAGAAGTCGTATCCCTTTTCAGGATGTCGCTTGTCGGAATATGGTCCCGCCATTTTTCACACACAATGCCTCACGCTCAATGTTTTGTTCTACATGGCCTAATCCTACAAATATGCTCTTCAAAAACCACAGTTTCTCTGCGATTATTCTGCATGTCCAGTGTTTGAATATATTCTCTTAAAGAACCATTTATAATATGAACGTGCCAAAAAGAATGCTACAAATAAAGTTATCCAAGTCCAGTACCAAGACCAATGGACATACTCAATTACATTAGTATTCACTTCAAGTATCACCTCAATAACTGTAATGATTGAAGTATATAGAGCATAGTAACCAAATTTAGCTATTTTATTTTTTTCTCTGGATAATGAACATTAAAGATGGCACAGATTGCAGGATACGCAAAATATTCAAAAGTAAAACTTGCCTTGGTTGCATAATCAAACAAATTGACAGGATATTTAATCAGCCTCATATCAACAACAATAATACCAAACAACCATGTTATACACTGCTTAATATGAAAGGCTACTAAGGCATGAAGAATCTTATCTTTTGGAATGAGTATTAAAAGGGCAGAGAAAGCTACTATCCACACCATTATCAAAATAATTTGTTCTATGGACATTACAAGACTTCCTCCTCCAAAATTACTGGCTGAATTAGTATGCCCATTATTTACCTTTAGTATAAAAAAGAAGGGTATATCTTTTCCTTGCTTATCTTTAAAACGTTCATTTTTGATAACAAGCATTCGAAGGAGATAATTTATTCCTCAATCCCTAACATTCCAGTTTCAAAAGTCGTATCAAAAACAAGGTATTAATATGTACACTAAAAAACCTTTTTGATAACATATAAGTAACGAGTTTCAAAAGGAGTTACAAAATATGTTATTTGGATATGCTCGGGTAAGTACAAAAGATCAAAATTTACATATGCAATTTGACGCGTTAAAGCAATATGGGGTAGAAGAGAAAAATATTTACTCAGAAAAAATCACGGGGACTAAAAAGGATCGTCCGGCATTCATGGAAATGATGAAGTATCTACGTGAGGGAGATACGGTGATTGTTTATAAACTCGATCGAATTGGTCGTAGCACAAAACATTTGGTAGATCTAATCAATGACTTTCAAGATAAAGACATTAACTTTGTTTCTATTAATGAGAATATTGATACCACAACAGCAATGGGAAAATTGGTATTCACGATATTTAGTGGATTAGCGCAGTTTGAGCGTGACATTATATCTGAACGAACGAAATCCGGATTAGATGCTGCCAGAGCTCGGGGACGAAATGGTGGTCGACCAAAAAAAGACCAATCCAAGTTGAATATGGCCTTTCGCATGTATGATAGTAAGGAATATAGTATTAAAGAGATATTGGATGCTGCTGAAATAAGCAGAGCTACCTTTTATAGATACTTGGCTAACCGTAATTAAAAACAATTTATAAATTTATAATACGCCATCCGCATTCTTCCAATTGCTTTTGGTGACCCTTAATAGATTCTTCGTGAACTGCGACACATAATAGATGGGAGGGCCTCGTCATGCCTACGTAAGCCATTTTAAGGTTTTGTATTGTGCGCTTCTTTTGTGTTAACTGGTGATTTCCTTTTAAATATTCAATAATTCGACTTACGTCATATCCATGGTAAAATGTTTCAAGGTACAATGTTGCTGTATGAGTTTCACCTTTAACTCCATGTATAGTGTCAAGTTCTATTTTTACTTCTCCACCTTTGTTTCTATAGTTATAAATATTGCTTGAAACGCTGTAACCAGAAACTTCTCCTGCTAATTTAAAAAACTCTTCTAAGGCCGATGTATTATTCCACGTAAAAACGCTTTTAAACTCGTTCTCTATAAACCCTTTAACACTTTCATAAATATCATTACCACGTTGAATCTCTAGTACCCAACTTGCCAAGTTTAACATTAATTTATCGTAACAAGAATTATGGTTTTCATTTAAAAAAGTATAAAGAGACCTTTCTGTATAAAATCGATTATTTATATCTGTTTCCTTCATTATTCTCAATGCTTTTAGCAGAGCTTTAAGAATTGATTTACGGTAAATTTTCGCACCTTTAGATTTAATTAAATCATAATGCTGTGGTTCTAAATAAGATTTTAAATGGTTATAATCATTTTTCACTTTATACTCTTTGTTAAAATTACTCCAATAATCAATTAAGGTATGGCCTTTAGAATTTTCATTAGCAACCCAACCAATTGCTTTAAAATTATTATTTGGTTCCACATGTAACTTATTCTGTATCACCAATTCACCGAATAAAGGTAATACTTTATTTATGTGTGTTTCATTAAATACAATCAGAACAGGGTCTATGTTTGGTATGTTTGAATTTCCTTCTAATTGTTGTGGTCTTATACAAATAGGTCTTACTATGTTGGCAATAGCTTTTGAAAAACGTTTACTATTTGAAATTGATAAACAATTATCGTCTACTTCCCACACGCCTTCTGCATCTTTATTATCATAAATAGATTGATTTGTGTCGCCAATTCTTTGAATTACAACTGAATCATCAAAAAGACGGTTCAATACTTCATTTTGATGTTTCATTGTATCTTGCATTTCATCAATAAAAACATAAGCAAATCGTTTAGAATAGATTTTCTTAAGATTTGGATATTCTTTTAAATACCAGTTTGCTAAAGCATATGCGTCATCATAACACAAAACACCACTTTCTAAGGTACTATACTTTAATTTTTTTAAGGCTTTATAGGTATCAGTTGAGCGACTTTTTAAAATTTGATTACCATAAATACCCTTTACTAAATGAAAATTATCTAAATTGTAACGCATGGTGAATATTAGGTCTGAATCTTTTTGTTCAACACCATATCTCAATCTACGCGGAACAATCCTACCGTATTTCTTCTTTATTGTCTCATAATAAATTTCATCATCTATCCTTAGTGGTCTTTTACCAAATAACTTTATATATGCCGGAATAGCTAAATACTTGTTCACAAACGACTGGATAGTACCACAATGGTTGGGGTAGTTAAAGAGTTTTGAACCTTCAATGCCGAGCCTCTCTTTAACTTCATTAATTCCAACGTTAGTATGTGTTAGCACACAAATTCCGTTGTTCTGATTTAATGGTAACTTTCGACTAATAACCGATAATTTTGCAAGTAAAGTTGTGGTTTTACCACTCCCCGGGCAGGCCTGTATATCATTAGTTTCCATACTTTGAATAACTTTTCTTCTCTCTTGGTTAAACTCTTCCCCTTCTGGCAACACTTTTTTTTCCGCGTAACGGATATCATCTAATATAATATCAATCATACAGTAGCCACCTGATCAGTAGTGTATTGAATAGCCTGTACCAGATAATTTAATTTTTCATCCTGAAGAACCTTTGGCTTAAAATGGCTCTTTCTCTTATTTAGTATGTTTCCCAAGCATTGTGCTGTGATGGCTTTTGATATTTTTTTATCTAACATTAAAGTTTTGTAAATATAAAAGGCTCTTGCAAGGTTGGGAACATCCAGCTCTTCCCACTCTTTATATTGAGCATCAATCTTTTTATCAACTTCCTCTCTTTTCTTCTCTGTCAACCCAATCTTATCGCTATTCTGAATCTTTTCAGCATGTAAAACAGCAGTAAACAATTCTCGTTGTAAGTCGCTTAAAGCAATATCAAATTCTAGCGTCCAATCTGGTGATATAAATACTTTTACATTCTGCCCTTCTAACCTTGATTTTCTATGCTCTCTCAGTTCTTCAATAGGTTGGTCCTTCTCAATATCGGATTTCGTTTTTACTTTCTCATCTTCTTTTTTATATAAATCGGGTTTAATATCATTATCTGTTATACAAGCAACCTTTATATCAAGAATACCTTTATCTATGTATCTCCTTTTAAAGATTCGTGAATATCTCAAAAAAGCCGTGTTACCAACATTAACCATTGAAACACCATGCTGGGACAAGGGTCTATCAATAATCTCAGCTAAAACTGGGATTAATAAATTTTCCGCATCTCCTTCCACTAGAATAACCCCCTGTGCGAAAAACAGATTTGCTTTAGTAGAATCTAAGAACCTTTCAAGAAACAAATAATCTCCAGACTCCAATTCAGTATGTTCAGGCCCCATGGGAAACGCGTTATTAGTATTACATAATATTAAGTTTTTCAAATTGATTTTCGATGCCAAAATTGGACTATGCGTAGTTAAGATTAATTGTATTCCTGATTTTGATGCTTCTTCTTGAAGAAAATCAATTAATCTAAGTTGCGCTTGCGTATGTAAATGTGCTTCAATTTCCTCTATTAGAGCAAGTCTTACACCAGTATATTCTTCTCTTTTTAACAATAAAAGTTCTGTTGCAATAAACAATAAATTATGAGAACCCAATCCAGTTTTTTCACTCCGCAGACTTAAACTTAATTTTTCAAGTATGTTTTTAAGATTTAATTGGGCTATTTTAAAATCTGAATTTAATTCATTATTCATTACTGAAAATTTTTCCAAATAAAAATTTACTTCCTCTAAAAGTTTTTTACCATTAGGATCATCCAATTCCTCTCCATTTCCATCCTTTCCTTTAAAATAATTCTTTATTTTATTATTAGCTTCACTTATCACTTCGAAAAGATAATGGTCCTCATTTTTGTCTTTAAAAGCTTCATGGTTATCTAAAATTTGAGAAAGCCGAGAATTTCTTCTAGGTGCTAGTTCCCTCTCTGCATCACGCAGTGGTTTAAGATAAGTCGTTCTCAATAAATTCCTTACTTCTCCGTTCAGCTGCATCCCTTCTTCATCGGCCCCAGCTTTAATATCGTAATAGATATTTCCTTCTTTTCTTTTTGCCACCAGAAATACCCTTAAATAGTACTGAAAATCATCTTTGCCTTTTTCTATCCCTAACCATTCTAAAAAATTTTTTGCTTCATTGTCTTTAAAACCTCTAAATATACATTCTATTCTTATATTTGTTGATCTACCAGATTCACTTTCCCCTTCGGGTAAATGAAAATCGTCATGTTCTAATCGAATATATTCATAACTTTGAGTTAATATTGTATATCTAAGTGCATCTACAATGGCAGTTTTCCCGGAATCATTTTCCCCGACAAGTAAATTAAGACCTTTGTTTAACGATAGAGAAAGTCCTGGATATGTTTCCCCATCCTTTTCCACCTCTCCAAACTTTCTGAAATTCCATATTTTAATATCTGAAAGATACATTATTAAGTCACCTTCTTATTTATTAATCCCATAAATGTCTTGTATTTATTATAACTTATTAACTATTTCCAATAAATGTTTTTTTAATAAACTATTACTCTCATATACGGGCCGTATTATAAGGTTACCAGTTTATTCGGTTTAATAGGTTACTTTTAGGTATCCAAGTAGGACGTTGTGTCCCCCTAGGACCAAGGTCCGAATGTTATAGAGTCCACCCTCTACTATGTAAAGATACATGTTGTACGCTGATTGGGGCGAGGACACAGCAACAAAGCTACTGCTTGAAACATAGAACCCTTGATACCATTCTCATTTGTTATTACAGGGTGTACTTAGGCAAGACAGGCAAATTTAATAAAGACTTGTTACCGATTAGGAAAAGAGGGATTCTCTAACAATAAAATGTACCCCATAAAAAAACAGTTTATGGGGTACATGTCGAACACGTCTTTATAAATTTTACTTACTGATACTTTTGAATAATTTGTTACAAAAACCTCTTTTTCTATTCTTCTGGGTTTGGATCATTTTCATCTACTCCATCATTGTCTGGATCTTCAATCGGCTCTTCTATGTCTTCTTCAACATCTTCCTCTTGCTCTTCTGCAGGAGGATCCTGATCCTCATTTTCATCAATGTTACATCCAACTAACATAGCAGAAAAAATCATACCCGCTAGCATAAGAAACCTATTAAATAAATCAGTATTTCCATTTTTGTAAACTCGTAAAGAAAAAACTGTCTAGTTTAGTGTTGACATTCGACTTTTTACTAATGTTTTTTGCGTCAGCCATATTCATTATAGACTGTCTGGAGTTTTGTTTAAAGCATTCCCAATAAAAACTGGAACTAAGGATAATATCTAACCAAGAAAACCATGTTACCTTTGGATATCCTCCACATACTTAGCAAATACTCCTGATTGCCAACATACTTAGCTGAATCGATCTTATAGGTACACTTAATTGCATAAAAAATTTTATAACTCCATTTAAAATGACAATACTAAAAAAATGAAGTTGTTTAATATGAATAATGATTATCATCTTCAAAAAGAAAATCAGATACACGTATGTCTATCTTTTGAGTCCATGATTTTCCCCCGGGCTATGGTGACATTCCATAGCCCCCTACTCGCTTATTCATCCCTTCAAGAATAGCCCCAAATGTCGTGACCCCTTTTTGGACTATTCTGTAACAGTTTCAACTTCCCAATTTTCATTCACATAAAGCCCAAGAACCTTTACAGATAATCCCCAGGAATTGATAATTTCAACGGATTTTTTTATTTGTGTCCATTTTTCCTCTTTTGAAACAGGATTTCCTGCACAGCCATGGTGCCCTACAATCGTTATTATTTCTGATCCGTGAGCCTCATATGAAACTCGAACTCTGGACTTAACCGATTGAATCTCCTGCTCCGTTCCCTCCAATAATAATTTGTTTGGCCCCGCTTCAGTAATCATGTCTATGTACGGTACTGAAAACTTTTCTTTCATCCATTCGATCACGGGCAATTGGACTCTTCCGTCCATACAGTTAATCGCTGTAGCAAAATCTGACATAACTCTTCCTCCTATAGCTTTAGTTAGACTTTCTAAAAGCTTACTTTAAGTATATCATTTACCGCTTAAGAGAAGTCAAATTGTAAATTGACGAAAGTTATTTGTATCGATTCCAAGTATTCACGTAAAGGGCGTAATTATAGAAAAAACAAAACAGAGAGCTTTAGATTAGCATTATACAAAATAACTGTTTAAAGAATTGGAGAGTATGATTAATGAATCTTACTACTTCTTTTGGCAAGCAAAAAAATGAACCGGCTTATTTTAAGCTGGTCCATTTTAAGTATAAGAAATCGGGATAAAGATCATAGGAGTTGGTACTCCAACAGATACCGAAGTTTTACTGTTTACACCTTTAAATAAACATTCACCTTTAATTTTTTGTTTATGTAAGCGTCTGTATTGGAGCGAACCATGTTCCAGTGGGCTATCTCTCAACTAATTGCAAATATGAGCACCTGAATGTAACGGCGTTAAACCAGGACAGTTGCATATTATTCTGCGTCACCTAAAAATTCTAAGAATGTTCTAAAGCTTCTAATTCGCCTTTTAGAATTTCCATTCCTTTCGGACTTAGCACCAGACCCCCTTCGAATTCATAATTGTTATCGCTAACCTCGCCTGTAATAGCACATTCTCCATTTGCTGTATATTTCTTCAAAATAATTTTGTCATCTTCCATAAAAATCTCCAGTTGGCCTTTCGATTGTACGTCAAGGGTACGTCGGAGCTCCATTGGAATCACCAAACGACCTAATTCATCTGTCTTCCTTACTACACCTGTACTTTTCATGTATAAACACTCCTTATATTTTTGAGCTCAAACAACTACCGCCGTTCGCTATCGCTACCGTTGCTACAGGCTTGCGGTAGGAAACCCATCAAAAACCGATGCCTTTCCTATCCTCAACCTCGATGTTCCCCATCATAATTGACTAAAGGCTATCGCGTCCACTTTCCATTGTTCATTATCCTTCATCATTTCCACTTTTACAAAAGATCGCACGTCACTGGGAACCCCATCATAACGAAGCGTATTGGTAAAGGTAAGGAAGAGCGTTTGAGACGTATTCGTGAAGTCCCACTTTTATCGTCTTAATGATCTCTTCGTTTTTGGACTTTTTAGATGTTCAATTTGGTTTGTGGAATTACCGCTATGATCTATTTCCCTGGGTTCCAGCATTCGCCCCATGGGATTGGCACTCTGATTCCCGTTACAATTATCTAACTTTTCACCTTTATTAAAAAGGATAATATTTGCATTTTCTCTTCATATGTCGGTGGTAACATTTTTGAGTACTTTAACTTTTACAACAAAATACATTGGGAACTTCTTTTTCATTTCCAATTTACTTTCTAATTTTCAGGATCGGATATTGGGCAAGTATTAGAACTAATTATGCCCCTATTAAAGATTAGGATTTTGATCAAGCATTCCATTTTAAAGTGTTTTTTTATAAAAAGATAATTAGACTAGCCATCCTACATATAATCAATTAAAGGAGTGATTTAACTGAAAAGATATTTCATTGTTATTGAAACTTTAACTGGTCAAGGGATAGGGAAAACAAAGGATGAAACAGTTGCTTTATCTTACCTACATCACACTGATGAGAAAGGTGATCTTCTATTTGATTATCAAAGCTTCACAGATGAATGTTGGGGTACGTTACCTCACCCAATACTTAACCCTTTCAAAGCATCTTTATAGGTGCTTTTTTTTCCGTCCTTTGTCACAATATGGTTCAAAACACACTAGAGCTTAAAGGTATGTTCCACTTTCCCGTGACAAGGCTTTCCTCCTTGCCAGTTGATCATCAGATCTCCATACCCTTTTTCAAGAGCAGGAGCCTTAACCATTTCGCCATCTTTCACTACATAAACAGCATTTTATATAAATCAACTTCAGCAATCATGTCTAAATTCTTTGCTGGATTTCCCATTTCAGCAAGCCCCCTGTTATAATAGAGTTAGGGACTAAAAATCGGGGTGCTTGCTTCGGCTTTTTTATGTTTAAAGCTCTTTTAAATAGCACACAATGATTAACAGGGCTAGCTGTTTAACCCATTTTGATTCCCTGTAGGCTAGTTCCATCCTTTAACATCTCATACCGGAGCTTTTTAGGCTTCGGTATGAGATGTTTATATATTTTTAAGTAGTACATAACTGTGAATGGGGGATTTACACATATAATTGTTCATCTGTATGCCGGAGCATTATCGCTTCGGCCTTTTAATTTCTCTTGATCTCTAATCTCAAAGAACTTCTTCCTTGCTTCAAACCTGCCTTTGGATATCCTTCACATACTTAGCTGAATCGGTCTTATGCGTATAAATTAAAGGGCGAAACAATATTTACTCCTATTGCATGGGAAGAGGTTACTGCATAGTACGACATGAAAGTAAAGGAGGCACCACATGGAACAGTTAGCCATGTTTGATGACGAACTCTCCAATTGAGTCTTTGGTATTTCAGTAAGGAAGTAGTCTTCTTATAACTAACTATTTATGGTTGTACAGGTTCATAGAAAGACGAGGGATAATGCAGGGAATTTCCTACATTATGCCGCCCATGGTTTCTCTTAAGTAAATAAAGTATATTAATACCCTAAATAATTGGAGGAAAAAGCTTTTGGGTAATCAAATAAGATACATTAACCAATGTATCTTATACACTTATGAGGAGTAGTATGTCAAAAAGTATGTCACTCAATCACGAGCTAGCATCAGCATGATTTTATAATGTCTAGTCTTTCAAATAATTTTTCAAAACCGTTTATTATATTTCTCTCAGGAGTAATTTCCCCACTTAAGACACTATTATGAAACTCTTTTGTAACCAGGGTTTTACTCACATTTTCACTAGCAAGAACACCAACTTACATTCTTTTGAATTACACCATTAATAATTGTAACCCACGGATAATAAATGATATAATAAGATAGAGTTTAAGTGCCGAGTGATTAAAAATGACTTGGGCTTAATAGGGAATCTGGTTGAAATCCAGAACTGCTTACCGCAACTGTAATCACTAGATATGGCTCTTCTATTTCATCGCCTGGAATTGTGCAATAATATTACAATTCCATGTAATGACTGAACCAAGCCCATATCGTTAATTGTGAGAGTCAGGAGACCTGCTTAACTTGAATTTCAAAGTTAGCGAGGTGAGGTAGCAGTATGGGTTTTGTACATTCTTTTTTAGATATAACTTTTCTCAAATTCGTTATATCCGGAATAACAGTGCATTTTCTTTTGAATTACAAAATTAAAATTGAAAAAAAAGACTAACTTTTAATCTAACCGTATCTAAAAAACACTTTGGGTTTTGAAACTCAGAGTGTTTTTATTGTTAACTTTCTAATTTTGATATTTAAGCTCTCTCAGACGTTCTTAATAATACATCTCCAATGTTTATAGCTAAACACAGTCACGCCCCAACCCTGTGCCTTTAGGATGTGTAGGATGTAAAAAAAGAAGCAACCCAAGTACGATAGCTTCTTCATTATCTTAAGCTTTTATAAATTAACTTCCCTAACCAGACGAGTTCGAACATTAACCCTTTTACCTAAGTCTCAGGGTTCAAAGCAATCCACTCGATTGAGTAGATGGCTGGGTATCTCTAGTGGATATAAATAACTCTCTTTGATAAATTCCTACAGTAATACATTTTCACCATTTTCTAGAAATGTTCTGACTGATTTCTGCCATGAATATATTAACAATTTATTACTCTCTAGTCTTTTGTGGTTTCGATTGTTTAATCATTTTATCATCAGGAATAAATTGCTTTTTAATTCTTTTTATATAATATATAATCCCATAACCAAGTGCAACTGTATGGATTCCTAGTGTTCCATCACCAAAATACTCAGCAGCCCATGGAAATCTTGTTCGGAACTGTTCTAAGGAACCAGGGTCATAAATTTGAATTAGAGAACTTACTATGACTTGAATTACAGAAAATATTACAAATCCAAGTAATATATATAAAAACATGTGAGACCTTTGGAAGAAACTGTTATAAGTATTTCCTTCCAGCTGTTGCTCTTTAATTTCGGGTGGTTTAGGTAATTTGCATGCAGCATAATCCAATAAAAATAAGAGCGTTAATCCAATTACTGACCAAAGCATTCCAAAATTGAATATCACACTAAAAGAAGTGTAAAAAAGCGATCCAATAGTTAAGAACTTATAATCCCCTAAAAAGTCATTCTGAAATTCGTTTGTTGTAGCTGCCAATGTTTTGCGCGCTTCTAAAGGGATGATGGCCATAAGAGTAGCACCTACTTTACTGAATAGTTTACTACTATCTTTATTCCCCTCTAATGGCACTTTATGCACATCTCTGTATATTTCCTGGTCACCATTATCTTTTTCGAAAACCATTTTATGAATCACAAGCTTATTCCCTTTAATCTCGAGATCAAAGTCCACTCTTCTTAACCCTCGATCTGCAAGGCGGTGTTTATAATGTAAATTAAAGTCTTCAGTAATGATTTGAGACATTCTTTTTCTTTCTGCTTCTGTTCTCTGTTCTGGAGGAACTAAAGGAGTATATGATTTAGTTAATGTGCTTATATTAACTGAATAAGTAAAACTCATATCTACCCCTCCTTTACTAAGACATCCTGTCTTGTAATAGTCTTATTTTTATGTTCTACAAAGATACTAACGATTCCTTCTTCAGTTGGTATAAATCCTTGAATATGTATAGTATTCATTGCGAAAACACTGGAACCGTCCGTTGGTTCTATATCAAGTGTGAACCCTTCTATAGCCTCTGTGTCATCTTCAGAACCGGTAACTGTTAATTTAACTGACCTGTCCTCTTCTTCTTGCAAAGAGTACTCTAAACCTAAAACAATATAAAAGTCTATTTCTTCTTGAACATCCTCTACATTTAAAATCTCAAAGACACTGTGAAAAGTTACTGAACCATTTTTGTGTTGAGAAACGTCTTTACAAGTAATAATGTATTTCGGAAATAAAAAATCCATTGGTATGTAATCCTTTCAAACCTCATCTAATTTATTGATATTTACTACATTTTACCTCTGTTTCACATTTATATCAATTATAAATAATTTAACTTACTCCTCCCTTCACACCTATGAAATCCCAACAATACATATTCTGTTGCAGTTGTCTAAACGTTGAAAGCGTTGGTATTTCTAACGTCAAAGCACTTTATAAAATGAGCGCACTCCTATGAAAATTTTGTTCCACTTATAGGAAAATAAAAAAAATACTAGATTCTGTATTTATCCATACCCTTATCCAGTGAATCCTGATCGATGCAAATGTACCATAATGTAATCTCTTGGCTAGTATGATTGAATAACTCCTGGAACAAAGCAATATCCTTTGTCTGTTTGTAGAAGACCAATAGTACGTTTGACAGCTTATCGGATTCTAAGAGAGGCTGCTGAGTAGAAGGTAAAGGTTGTACTTGAAGCGAACAGGATTGTATTTAATAAAAAGTTTTCATTCATTAGCTAGTATCCAAGCTTTTAACTATGTACTTTATAAATAGTTGTTTATAACTAATTGTGGTGGTCTCCCACCAGATTACTTATAAATCATCTTTATAAATAAAATCCGAATACCTTTTTGGCAATTATTTCTTTTCTAAACAGTTTTCCTCTCAAGAGTTCAAAGAACTAATGAGAGGTTAGTTTTTCAAGTTAATTTTTTTAAAAAAAGTCAAAAATCATTTTTTAAGTGTTTAATTCATTGGTATTAAAGAACTTAGGCTTTAAACACACTATGACACTCATTCCCTGAATACTTTTATATACAGGTTCACCATTTTGTATAATCTTTATCTTTTTCAATCTATCTCTATTAAGTCGGCAAAATTTTGAAGTTATTGAGAAGAGTTAATTATCAGAAAACCCTCTGGCACTTTCTAACTCTTCACTTAAATTTTTGTGCGCACCTTTTACACGCTCTAAATAATCCTTTAACATAATATCAAGGTACCTAATTCCCTTTACAGCATCCTTAAAGTAGCCATCCTCTACAACGTTCCATAGAGAATTTCTTTTCACATTATCTTCATCGTCTAAATCTACATATTCTACTTGATTATTAGATACACTATAAATAATTAAAATATCTTCTCTTCCTGTATCCCTAAACCCAAGTATTGGTCCTCTTGAAGTTCTATAAGCTATAGTTGGATGAGTAAAAACGAACTTATGCTTATACCAATCCATTGCTGGTTTATAATGCTCAATTAACTCCTTTAAAAATTCACATTGTTCTTTTTGAAGATCCTTATTTTTTGAAACAAAATCGTCATGTTCCTTCTTTATTTTTTCTAATTCTTCTAATTGAATTGTAATACTCATCTTATACACCTCCACTTATTATAATTAGACAAAAAAATGTGTATTCCTTTAATTTAGGATAGGAATTTTCAAAAGTTAGAGGCCTTATAACAGTCCTTTAGTATAGGGGGAATTTATATTTAGTTTCTTGTATGATAATAATTTAACTCAACTTTCGCAGACTGAAATAGGTAGGTATGCCTTGATATAGTTACCCTAAAAACAATACCCATATTACAACACCTTTTTTACATTAACTTACCATTTAGAACCAATAAGAAACTGCCCTTTGCATTAGCTTAGAGCAGTTTTTTTATTACGATGGATTATTCCCATCAAATCTATAATCAATTTCAAACATTTTATCTGTGTACCATTCACGGAATTCTTCATTCTCTGTAAACTTCTGATACATATCAAATTGATCAAACATATAATCTTGAAACACTTCCTGCATAATTCTCTTGAAAGAAATCTTGGCATTTTGCCGATCCGAGTGGTTCTTCGTGTTCTGGTACTCTTCTTTTTCGACTACTTTTTGGGGAAGCTCTTCCATCATAAATTTACGAATTGAATCATTTTCAGTCAGGTCTTTACCAAACTTTTCATTGAAGTCTCGCACAATTTCACTCAAATACTCTAATTGTGGGTCTTTTATGACATTTGATCCAACCGTCGAAGAGGGATCTAATTCAGTATTTCCTTCCAAAGTAATATTCTGCAACTCTTTTTGGTCTACACGATAACTATCTATATCTATAGCTTCCAGTATCCCTTCTGATAAATCATCCTCAGACAGTTTTGGTAGTTTAGGTAGCAAGTATTTTACAGTCGTTGCTAATGCAGTCCAGTCCTGTTGATTGTACGGAAGAATTTGCGATAAGAAAGAATAAGTACGGTGAAATGTTCTAGATTTGGACTTGAATTTCACTTGATCATCATAAGGTAGTTGTTTAAAACGTTCAACCATTGCTTCAAGTAACGGATCAATTACTACTCTGCTTGCTCCATTTAGATATTTATCTATTAATTGCATAATTTCCTCTTCAGAAAATACCTGTATTTCTAACAAATCATCATACAGATCATTTAATCTATTAGGATCCGTCCCTTCGCTCAATACAGTAGTTTTATAAAACGGATCAAAAGCGTCTTTTATCTCCCGAGCTGAGTTTGCAAAGTCTAGAACAAAAGTCTCGTTTTTATAAGGTTTATATGCCCTGTTTAATCTTGAAAGCGTCTGAACTGCTCTCACACTGTTTAGTGTTTTATCTACATACATTGTATGCAGAAGTGGCTGATCGAACCCTGTTTGGAACTTCTCTGCAACAATTAAAAAACGATACTTATCTTTTTTAAATTTTTTACGTATATTATCCCCCGGAAATCCATTCATTGAAGACTCATCATAAGATTTTCCATCAATGGTACGACTTCCTTCGAAGGCCACAAGTGCATCGATATCTAAGTTTCTCTCTTCTAGTATTCGTTTAAAGGCTTGTTTATACCGTATGGCACTAATTACTGAGCGTGTAACAATCATTGCTTTGGCTTTTCCATTTATCTTTCTCTTACGATACACCTTATCCAAGAAATGGTCTATCATGATTTCTGCCTTTTTGACAATTGTTAACTCATTTGTTTCTACAAAATTCCTCATTCTCCCTCTTGCACGACTGGTATCAAACTTTGGATCATTTTCTATTTTTTTGTACAATTTATAAAAACTTTCATAAGTCGTGTAGTTTTTAAGAACATCCAGAATGAATTCCTCTTCAATTGCCTGTTTCATACTGTAATTATGGAAAGCGGTATAAGTACCATCTGGTTGTTGGTCACCAAAAATTTCTAAAGTCTTATTTTTAGGCGTTGCTGTAAACGCAAAATAACTGACATTAAGAGGCATTCTCTGACTTTCTACAAATTCGTTGATTTTGTCTTCTAGAGTGATTTCCTCTTCAATTTCATTATCCACTTTTGAAAGAGCTGCATTCATTTTTCCCGAAGTATTTCCCCCTTGAGAAGAATGTGCTTCATCAATGATTATTGCAAAGTTATAATTCTTTAATTCTCCTATATCCCTAACAACATAAGGAAACTTTTGAATGGTTGTTACAATTATTTTTTTACCAGACTCGAGGAATGATTTTAATTCACTACTTTTTGTTGCTGCTGCTATTACACCATCAACATGTGAAAACTGCTTGATATTGTCACGAATCTGTTTATCAAGTATTTTTCGGTCCGTTACAACAATCACACTATCGAATATATTATTCTCTCCATTAGCGTTTTTAAATTCCGATAATTGGTGTGCTAGCCATGTTAATGAGTTACTCTTCCCAGAACCTGCACTGTGTTGTATTAAGTACCTTTGCCCCGGTCCATCAGCTCTCACTTTATCTAATAACTTACGGACCACTTCTAGTTGATGATAACGTGGGAAAATTTGCTTTCTAGTTATTTTTTTTGTATCCTCATCTTCTTCTTCTACTAATTGAGAGAACCATTCAATGATGTTTGCTAAACTTTTCTTTTCCAGCACTTCTTTCCAAAGGTAATCTGTCTTTAACCCATTGGGATTAGGGGGATTCCCTTTACCAAAATTATATCCTTTATTAAATGGTAAGAAGTTTGTGCTATTTCCCTTTAATTCAGTTGTCATATAAACTTCTTGGTCATCTAAAGCAAAGTGAACAAGGCATCGTCCTAATTTTAAAAGTTCTTCTTTGGGATCTCTATCCGTTCTATACTGTCTTATAGCATCCACAAAAGACTGTCGTGTTAACGTGTTTTTTAATTCCATGGTCACTATTGGTAAACCATTAATAAAGAGAACCATATCTAGCGATTTGTTAGGTGTTAATTCGGAATAATGAACCTGCCGCATTACTGAAAAAATATTGTGCTGAAAATTTTGAAATGATTGCACATTCAATACTTCTGAAGATGGTCTTTTATAATAGAGTTTAACTTTCACATCCCCATCTCGAAAACCATCACGTAGGATTCTTACAATTCCTTTTTTTCTTATTTGATCACTTATTCGTTTGAAAAATCGTTGTTCAAAATATGCTCCGTGCCGATTCTTAAGTACCTCAATAGCTTCACTTTGAGTTGTTTCCAGGAACTCCATAAGGAGTCCCTTATCAATACAGTAATGGGGGTCATAGTTAATATACGTACGAGTAACATATCCATTTTCATTAAGATGAAGCTCTATAATCTCTTCAATCCCTCGTTCCGACATATCTGTTACCATTTTGCCCATATCCTTTCTCTTCACTCACTTTATTTCTACCAGTTACGGTATTTAAAACTAAAGCATCAAAGTATTCTTTAACTTTTGCAATCTCTTTATTAACAGAATTTATTAATATATTAATATTCGATAACTTTTCGTTTATAAAATTCACAATCTCAACTTGTTCTTTATATGGAGGTCTTATAAATGGCATATCAAAAAACTCATTGGAGTATAGTCTCAGTCTTGATTTGTGAATCCCAGTTGATCTTACATTATATTCCGCTATATATGCTCTAGTCCTTAATAACATATCCAGGTACCCTCTATAAAATAAGTAATCTTCTTTCATTCTATATACAGCATAAGAAGGACTTACTATTCCACTATGATTTGATACACCAATCCCACCAGCCCATGCCCACATGATATTACTTACAATATCATTAGGAACACATAGTTTGGAGCCAACATATGATTCCGCCATAAACATATTTATTTTTTTTTCTGAACGTGGAACAACTCCATTAATATGTGATACAGAAAGTAATTCTTCTTTTCCTCTTTCAGACCTTTTATCTATTTCCTTAAAATAATATTTACCCCTTTTGACTTCCCAATGAGACGGTATTGACTTAATACCAGTTATTGGTCCAGACT
This sequence comes from Halobacillus seohaensis, assembly GCF_042663045.1. Taxonomy (NCBI): domain Bacteria; kingdom Bacillati; phylum Bacillota; class Bacilli; order Caryophanales; family Bacillaceae; genus Halobacillus; species Halobacillus seohaensis. The sequence continues at coordinate 24,134 of NZ_JBHSZV010000005.1, forward strand.
GAGCATCCCCCTTATTCTCTAAACCAAAAATGTATTTTTCTATAATAGTTGCTTTTAATTCTATTAGTTTATCAACTTTCTCATTTTTTATTGTTATTAACTTTTCTACTTCACTTAGTTTTTCATCCAAATATCGAACAATTTTCTGTTGTTCCATTAATGGTGGCAATAATGACTTCATTCGTTTAAAATCCTCAAATCTAAGGTTCAATTGATCATCATGAATACCATAAGAGTTTTGATATGATACTTTTGAATAAACTGATGTTCTGAATAAATAATGATAGTATTTTGGGTGTATGTTTATTTTTGGTTTTAAAATGATATAAGCTGGACTTACAATTCCCTCATAGGAACTAACACCGACAGCTCCTTGCCACATACGCATCTTATTGTATGCCAAGTCATCTTTACAAACATGTTTGTAATTAGATTTATCCTCATTAGATGAATCCCTTTTAACACTATCTTCTAATAATTCTTTTTGAGTTATTACTCCCCGTTTAATAGTTACTGCAAGTAAAGGCAAATGTTCGAACCCTTTTTCACTTCTTTCTTCAAATAAGGCAACATTTGGTACCACATCCCAATGTTCTGGTATCCTATTTATCCAATTTAAGCCTGTTTCCTTGTATCTTCTATACTCTTCCACCTTACTTCACCTCTTCTAAAAATTGATGAAGCAATCCCTCTGACTGTTTTTCAAGTTCCATGAGTTCATATGATATATCCTTAGTTTCTCGTAATTCATCATACTTATAAAAATACTTTGTGAACAGGATATCGTAACCGATAATCGTTTTATCATAATCAATCCATGCATCATCTATATAAGGTAATACTTCTCTTTCAAAATACTCATCTATATCGTCATTAAGAGGGACTTTTTCAGTATCACGAAGATCTACATCTGGCTCATATTCCACATTAGATTTCGTTTTTTTCTTAACTACCTTTTCAGCGGAATCGTCCCTTTTTGTAAAGAAATCTAATAAAAGTTTTTTCTCCGTTTTATTAAGTTTTATATTGGCTTCTTTTAGTGCACTATCTAAATCCTTCATTACAGAGTTATAATTCATATGTTTTTCTAGACCAAAGGTTTCTTTTAACAATCTTTCAAGCTGAACTATGTGTGAAACAAATTTTTTGTACTTCTTCTGATTTTCCAAAAACGCCCTTCCCATATTTTTAATTTGTTCATCATGAATTTGCACTGATAACCGTAAAGGTCTTTCCACAGTAATTTTATAGTATCCAAATTCTTCTTTATCAAAAATTTTCGATTCCTCTGTTTCTTCAAATTTAACATACGAATCAAGGATTTTTTGAATATGCTCCTCTTTTAATTCATTACTCTTTTGTCCAAGGTTTTTTCTCATCTTTTCAAACCATTTTGATGCATCAATTAATTGAACTTTCCCTTGTCTTATTGGTGTCTTACGATTAGACAAAATCCAAATATACGTTACAATTCCTGTGTTATAAAACATATTTTCTGGCAATGCAATAATTGCTTCTAAATAGTCATTCTCGATAATCCATTTTCGGATATTACTTTCACCTGACCCTGCGCCCCCTGTAAATAGGGCTGAACCGTTATGAATAGTTGCAATTCTGCTTCCTAAAGTAGTACTTCCCTTCATTTTTGTAAGCATATTTACCATAAATAGTAATTGGCCATCTCTAGAACTAGGTGTACCCATTTGGAAACGATTATCTTCAATGTTTTTGGCTACCGGATCGGTTAGAGCATCTTTATCGACTTTCCAACTTTTCCCATAAGGGGGGTTCATTATCATAAAATCAAATTTCATATCTGCAAAATGGTCATTAGATAATGTTGACCCATATTTTATATTTTCTGGACTATTTCCTTTAATCATCATGTCAGACTTGCAAATTGCATATGTCTCTGGCTGGACTTCTTGACCATATAATCCAAGATTTATCTTTTTTTCCCGTTTTGCTGCCAATTCCTTTAAAAAGTTCTGAGACTCAGTAAGCATTCCACCTGTACCGCACGCTCCGTCATAAATAAGATAATCAGAACTTTCAATCTTATCAGCAATTGGTTCAAACATTAAATTTGTCATTAAAGCTACTACATCACGTGGGGTAAAGTGTTCTCCCGCTTCTTCATTGTTTTCTTCATTAAACTTTCTAATAAGTTCCTCAAAAACATATCCCATATCGAGATTTGTTAGATTTTCTAATTTCAGTTCTGGTTCAGTGTACCTTTCAACTAATTTAAATAATACATTTGCTTCTTCAAGCGTTTCTAGTTGGTTATGAAATTTAAACTTTTGTACAATTTCACGAACGTTAGGACTAAACCCTGCAATATATGTTTCAAAATTTTCACGAATTTGGCTAGGTTCATCTAGTAATCTACGTAATGTGAACTTGGAAGTGTTATAGAAAACATAACCCGATGCTTTCTGTAACGCTGCATCTTGATTAACCATGCCCTTTTCATTTAAGAATTGGTGTACCCTTTCAACTTCTGCTTTAGTTGGCTCAAGAAGGGCATCTATTCTTCGTATAACTGTCATTGGTAGAATTACATCTCTATATTTACCTCGAACTAAGACATCTCTTAAATAGTCGTCTGCAATGCCCCAGATATAACTAATGATTTGATTAATATTAATATTATTCATAGACTTCCTCCTAATTTAGTTCCAATTTAATTTTACTATAATACTAGCAATTTCTCTAAACAATTTGATAAGGAACATTCTTTTTCACCTTTATCATTGGATTTGTGAACGGGCTGGTTATTATTAAGCATTGCTTCAAACATAGGACCGAAGATATCTTTCAAAGCGTTTTGCATATCTCCTACAGACTTAGTTTGATACTGTTCAACAATAAGAACGGCCAGTACCACCGACTCCGGATCCAGTTTTGATTTAGGGTATTTACCCCCCCCATTTTCTTATTATGATTTTACCAAAATAAAAACTGTGCAAGTAGAATCCGTAAGCATTTCTATCTACACAGTTAATATTACATTTCCAAAAAAAGTTCGTCCAATATTAATTTGGTCCCTCACTCTACCTTATCATTACTAACTCCTTCTCTTTCCTAATTTCTTGATTCCAGTCTTTATATGAAGGTAAATCAATTTTAGATACTTCTTTACTCATTAACCGTCGATACTTATTTGCAAACTCCCTTCCAGCCCTATCATTATCCGTACAAAACGTTATTTGGTTCACCTTATGGCCCTCCTTCCCCATCCTTTTGATTTCATCAATCATTGTCTGTCGCTTAAGCCCAGACATGGAAACTAAGCGAGTATCTTGTAACTTCCCTTTCTTAATACTCCAGTAAGATAAAGCATCAATTGGGCTCTCAAAAAGATAAATAGAATTAGGCTTACCAATATCTACAGAAAAACCAGCTGATCTATGGCTGTTCCTATCAATGCCTTTAAACATTCGCCCGTCTTTCATTGTAGATGTTCCTTGTCGATCCGCACCAACTATCTCTCCCTGATGTTTCCACTTAAAAACCACATTACCGACCTTATCCTGCGCAATTAAATCCTTACTATCGAGCCAATTAACAATCTTAGGGTGAATCTTCCGCTCATTCGTAAGATAATCTTTAGCTTTTGTCCTATCGTTCACTTCATAATGAGAAGGATATTGATAAGGTTCCTTAGGCATTTGCTCTTGGTAATTGTCTTTTACTTTATAACCTTGCGCATTCAGATCGAGAACAGCTTCCGGAAAGCTCATTCCATAAAACATTTTCGCAAAGTTAATGACTCCAACCCCTTTTTCGTCTCTGGAGTTCCAGGCATACATTTGGTCTTTAATCACTAGGCTGTCATGTACTTGATGTCTGTAATATCTTCCCTCTTTCTTCAAAGGCTCCCCTTTACGCTCAAGATAATCTATGAGATCCACATTACGAGCAACCTCCACTTGGTCCGCGCTTACATGTTTAGCCATGCAGCACTTCCTCCTCTCTAAAATTAGATATAAAAAAAGACAGGGAGAAAACTCCCTGCCTATCGTTCAGCCTCTACTTTTTCTTTTGGCTTTTCCTTCTGCTGAGAAACCTCCTTATCCCCCTTTCCATGCTTCAATTCCGAAGGGGTGTTTTCTTTTTCATTCTCTTCATGGAACTCTCGGTCCAACTTACTTTCGATTTGAGATAGTCGCTTCTCTCCACGATCCGTTAAAGGTAGCTCTTCTAATTCTTGAAGAGATTCCTTTTTAATTTGGTACACCTCTTCCTTACTGTGAGTCTCCTGAAAAGCACGCATCTGATTCAAACGTTCTTGCCGGTCATTGTTTTCTTCTTTATCCAATTCTTTTCCGACTGTTGGTTCAATAAAGTTCATGAGCTCTTTTTTATAAGCATCTTTGAAGTCTTGATGGGAATATTCCTCTTCGGCCTTTTCTTCCTTACCAAAAGGCCCGCTATCCTTTTCAGCCTTGCTCACTTGGCTTCTGTACATTTCCCGAAGCTTTTTTGAAGGTAATATCTCTCTTTCTTGTTTCTCCTCTTCCATTTCATGTTTTGGTTCTTTAACACTCATATCTTTCTCCCCTTCCTTTTCATGCCTCATAGATTCTTCAATAGTTGTAATAAATTCTTTAGCTGATGACTGAACCTCTTGTAATAAGCTTTCATGGTCTTTAAATTCATGACCCTTGGTCCATTGATGCAGATAATCTAATGAGTAGTCACTGGTATCAATATTGAAATAAGAAACAACGGTATAAGCTGTCATTTCCGCCTGAAATTCTTTTTCTGGTTTGGTGTAGTCACTTAAGTTTTCCTTTGTATGAAGTTTGGCATGAGTCAGTTCATGCAACAGAGTCTTTGTATCTTGTCGCTCAGAATTACGTGGATTAAGAGCGACTTCATCTCGCCCGGTGTAACTTACGCCTTTAGCTGCTCCTAACTCTTCATAAGGCTCTACAATTTGAATGTTATTGTTATTTGCTATAGCCTCCATCCCTTGTCGAAGCTGACTGTAATTTTGAATCTCCCCATCGATCCATTTGTTAGGAAAGATTTGAGGCAGATCCTTTTGAGTGGCCGTTGTCTGGGAAACATCAAACACACTTCCGGTAGAATAAACAAGACGGCCATCTCGTTTATCGAGTTGACCGTCTTTGACTTGTTGCTTTTCTGTTTTCGTTGCATATTTCAAAGGTTTCCATTCGCCCTCTTCATCTTGAAACTGCTGGCCTAACCGATTAGGCACAAGAACCTTTAGACTTTTTTCTCCTTTATTTACAGGGAACCCTTTGTCTTTCCAAAAGGCATAAGATCCTACAGCTTCAGCACCTGGAAACTGTGAATCAATCAAGGCCGTATTACGCGGAGAATACCTGTGGAACTTCCCCATAAAGTCTAGATACTCTTTCATTTGTTCAGGAGAATGAAAGTGGTTAGAAATACTTTCTTCCATCCCCTCTGTGAGTCGATTAATTTCCTCTTTGACCTTTTCCGGTGATTTCTGTTTATAAAATCGTTTAGTCTTCACCAAGATCCCCAGCTCCCTCACTGATGTTCATGAGTTCTTCCATCTCTTCCTCATCGTAATTTGGTTCTGTATTTAATATCAGTTCCTTTGTTTCCTTATGAAATGGAATGAGTAGGTTCTCTTGATTCACTAAATGCTGCTCCAGATCCTCCATTTCCTCATCACTTAACGTTAAGGTATATTCCTCCTGTCCCACGTCCATCACGAGCTCATTATTATCACTTAAACACTTAAACACACCGACTTCATAATCGCTGTTAAGCAAAACCATTCCTTCAACTCCTTTGTTGGCTAATTTCTCATTAAGACCATTAGTTTGATACTGGTTAAGTCTCTCCGGCACTGATTCTCTTTTGGCGCTGATGACTGATTCTTTCTTCTACCGCTTGCCTCGCATCCTTCATCGCTTGGCTCTCAAAGATCGGTATGGTAACACAGCTTTCTAAGTTTTGGTCCATCGCAAAACCGTTCATTAACTCGAGAAGCACCTGAGTATTTTTATCGCTTCGATTGGCTGCTAACCGCAACCGTTTCATCTCTTCAGAAAACACTTCTTGGAAACGTTGCGCCATCAAACTCAGGAGATATTCTTGAGAGTGGTCGGTTGCTTTCTGTGCTTCCCATTCGTCAATCATACGGTCTAAAGCTTCACCAGGGTAACGAATATGATGCTGTTCCTGATACTCTTTGATTAACGCTATCGTATCTTCATGAAGCGTGACATTTTGACGCCTTCCCATTCATATTCCCCTACCTTTCTCTTTCGATTTCTCTTTCTAACTTCTGATGATCCAAATCATTGATAAACTGGTCATATGTTTGTCCCAATGATCGTTGAATGCTTCTCAAGGAACGTTGCAATTGAATACCTGAAGGCATGGACTTATAATTAGAAGTTTGTCTAGGAAACCGCTGGTGATCGTACTGTTTCATTTCTTGTAAAAACGCATTGCCCATTCGTTTATAGAGGTCATCCAGTTTGTTTTGTTTGTAATGTTGGTATCGCTTCTTATCCTTAGGTCCATCTCCATAGGTCTGTTTTAGTTCCTTCACTTCTTGATCCAATTTATCATTCAGCTGCTCCATTTCTTTGCCATGATACTTATCTAAATATCTTGTCGTTAGTTCATCAATCTTCGGTCGAATAGGATTCAGCGTTTGATAGCCATAGTGCCACTGCCGCTTATCCTCTGGCAAATGATTATACACGTCGAGGAACAAAGGTTTCATCTCCCTATTGCTCCATTTCAAACTGTTATTTTCTTTTTTTGAATTCACCATATGGTCACGAATCAACGAGTTAATTTGATTTCGTTCTCGTGTTCGATCTAACAATCCATTCACGACTTCACTTTTCATCGCGTCTAGAGTTTTCGGCTTTCGCTTCCCACGGTCACGAGTCGGGTTTGGTTCGACTGTGGCCACATGAATATGAATGTTATTAGTGTTATAGTGAATGGCTGCCGACCATACAGCACTCTCTTGTAATACCTCTTTTTTCATCATCGACTGCATGGATTTTCTTGTAACTTGCTTCAAAGCATCTTCATCTAAGGTGTGTGTCTTTGAATCATAAACACCACGGTTTTTAAGCCAATCATTATCGAAGGTAATAACGTCTTGCCACATGATACTGTTCTTCTTTTGAGCCTGTTCAAACAATGATTTAATACCCTGTTTTCCTTCCGCCGATAAACGATCCGATTGCTGAGTAAACAAGGCAGATGTTTTATCCGGATCGTCCATATAGTGATTATATAAACTAAACATGGACCGATGAGCTTTCCCTTTTCCTTTAGCTTCTTCACGGTCCACATATTGCACATAATCTTGAAACCCTTTCTTATTTGCTGTTACGAATTTTGTTTTTAAAACCACTCCGGGTGTTACGATTTCACTCATGCTTCTTCACCAGATTCTTCAATCTGTAAGAGGTCGTTCATTTCTCGAATGGCTGTATAACAATGAGCCATCGTTTGAATGTTTCGATCGACTAATTGCTGTAGTCTTTGTTCACGATGGTTCTCTTCATGAAAGACTGCTAACTGATGCAACTGTGCGTGTAAAAACTCTTGCCGACTTAACCTTTTTTCCTTCGCAAGTTCATCTATTCGTTGAACGGTTTTGGGATCCACATAACGGATTCTTATTTCCATGGAAGTTCCTCCTTTTGATTAAGGTCCTAAACTAGTGAATAAAGAGAAGAGCATAAGGGGTTTTTGTTCCCACTTAACGTGTGAATCCCGGCAGAGCCGGGCAAAACGAGGGCACAAGAAATTCGCCAGATGTGCGGTCGCTGTGAGGCTAAAACAGGAACATACTTTCGTATTCCCCGTGGTTGTGTGGTCACTACACAAGGGATGTGTGGTCCTTGTGTTGATGCTTCCTCTTATTTCTTATCGTTTTAGTTCGCAATCATTTCTCGTTTTTCTTCCAACATGGTGAGCTTCTCTTTTATCGTTTGAATCATCGTTTCGTTCTCTGTTGCTTCTCGATGAAGTCTATCTTTTTCGTTTTCAAGTTGTTCAATTCGAGCAGTGGTTCGCTCTTTTTCCTCGTCCGTTTCAAAGAGACGTTCCGATTCTAATTCAACAATCTTTTGATCCATTTCCTTTAATCTTTCATCGATCGTTAGAATCTGTTCTTTCTTATTTTTGATTGATTTTTTGGCTTCTTTGATCTCCTGTGATACAGCAGCTACTTCATATTCTTGTTCTGTTTGGAGGCTCAATGTTTGATCGGTTTTGACTTTTCGTTGGTCGGTATAAACGCGTGCTAACTCTTCCCTTTCATCACCTCCTTTAAATGTTGATTGTTCATCTTGAACATATGAATGTTCCCTTCGTTTGCCCTTAGTGATGTCTAAAGCGATCACATCAAAAGAAGAGCTAATCTCTTGAATACTGATCACATATCGTTTCTCATCGTGATACTCTATCCTGGTAGGAAGCTCGTGTTGCGGGTTTTCTTTTTCTTGCGCAGTAAAGATCAATTGATCATTTAACAAGGTCGTTGATTGATCCAAATTCAAGGTGACAACCATAAGGTTTTCATCTGAATTATAGGTCCATTCTTCAATAATTAAATCTCCTGCGCCTCTTACATGTAACGGTTCATGCAACGGAGTTTGTTGAACTTCTGTACGATCCTGATTTCCAAATACAAAACCGGAAAACAAGAAAAAAAGGAGCGCCGCAGCCATGGTGCTTAATCCAATTACATACTTTTTTGATGTGCTTTCTGTAATAATGTTTGTTGGTCGTTTCATGGATCCCTCTCCTTCATGACTTCCGTAAATTCCGTCATCATCCAATGATCTTCCTGACGTTGAGCTTTGACTTCTATAAATACCGGGGAGACTTGCTTTTGATTATTCTGTGAAGAATGAAGGGTGTGATCCAGCCTTACTAATACCGTTGCACGGTTGCTGCTGAGATGGCCTGTTTTGATAAATACTTCGATGTTACCCACGCTCGCTTTTGTTTCTCCTTTATAGGTATCTGTAGGGAAAAATATGTCCAACAAATCTTCGCTCATGATCTTTTTCGCCTTCTCTTTTCGTTCCTGGTACGTCCCTTTGTTTTGCACAAAAGCCGTTTCTACAAATTCAGAAACTTGTTTGATGAGGGCGTTGTGATACGCTTGGATCTCAGCAGGATCTTGTTGGTTGAGGGTCTGTTTTAATTCATTTTTCTCTTCAGCTACTTGCTGATTTTCTTCTTGCAGTTGTTGAATGTCAGCTTGCAGATCATCATTTGATGCTGTGCGTTGCGCATATATATTAAATGCTGTGATAGCTATTAAGAGCGTCAGAAACAAGATAAAAAGTACTCTCTTATTCATTGCTTTCTCCTTTCTTATAGGTCAAGGTAAGGGGCTGGGTCTACATCCGAACGGTATTGATTTTCGGTCATGACTTCAAAATGTAAATGAGGTCCTGTCGAGTTCCCCGTTGACCCACACTTTCCGATTTCTTCATTTTTTTGAATACTATCTCCCTTCTGTACACGAAATGTAAACAGATGCGCATAATGACTATATAATCCATCCTCATGTTTAATAATGACGCTATTTCCATAGCCGGAACTTCCCCTTTGAACACTCACCACTTGACCGTTATCTACACTTCGAATTGGAGTCACCGCATTCGTACAAGCGAAGTCAATTCCACGGTGCATGGTTTGCGTCCCGTCAAACGGATCCGATCGCATTCCATAATCAGATGTTTGAGTTAATGCCCCTGAGATAGGCATCATCCACTCTCCCGTCGGTTGAACATCTCCTTCCACGATGCCTCCTTTGAGATAACGTAAGACAGCATCTACATAACCGATATCACCGTAGCAAGCACCCGTAGAAGCAGACTCGGGACGGATGCAGGAATACATGCCAGTATGCTTCAATTCTTGGTATTTCATTTGAGAGAATTCAATGGATAACTCCTTGCTGTATTCGCCATTGTTATGGTCATTAGCATAGTCAATAAAGCCTCCTCCAAAGTTAAAGGCTTGAAGGGCAAGCTTTACATCACCGCCAGCCTTTTCTAACATGTCCGCAAAGTATTCGATCCCTACATCGATGCTTCGTTCAGGATCTTCAATCGTATTCGGAGGCAACCCTAATGACTCACTAGCTTGCATGACATCATCGAGTTTACCTCCAGACTCTTGCATGGTCTTGGCCATTAAGAGTTCCACATAGTCTGACACTCCATATTGGGCAGCGTACTCTTCAAATAAAGGCCGGTATTGCTCCACCGCAGCTGATACTTGAGCCGTTCCATCCACCACATCCACTGACTGAACATCATCGCTAGAATGGCTCTTTTGAAAGCCAATTAATGTGGTGATAGCTGACGCAAATAAGATGATTTGAAGAAGAAATAGAGCCATGGTCAAACCGATCAACCATAGCCATACTTTTCGAGGGACAAGCCCTAGCAATAATGACCAAGGCATGGTTAAGCACCTCCCCCAAACAAAGCTAACTCTTCATCGGATACCTCCACCTTAAAGCGAATATTTTCAACCGCCCGTATGCTTAACATCGTCTCCCCTGTTTGAAGGTAGGGAATAGCTTGCAATTCACTTTGACTTAATTGCCCGGTGAAGATCTGCTGCATCATTTCTAAATTGTTGCTATCCTGCTGCATGATGATTTTATATTGGGTGAGCTCAAAAAGCTTCTTGATTTCTTCCACCATACTTTGATCCGACCCCTCTGGCACAAAGTCCCGAATCGTATGACTCGCGTAGAGTAAGCCGCCAAAATATTTCCGAGCTTCTCGACTAAACTTCGTCAGGAAATCAAGCGCACTTTCACTTTTCTTCTTTGTATTAATAATGTGATGAGCTTCATCCATTAGGATCAAATATCGAACGGCATCTTCAAACGCCAATTCCCCTCGATCGTAAGCTTCAAATTGAGGAGCGCCATTCGTTAACATCGAATCCCAAAGTAGATTCA
>NZ_JBHSZV010000006.1:0-5555 GCF_042663045.1 Halobacillus seohaensis
GCCAGCCTGAGGAGGCTCAGCGCACGCCCACGGAAAGCGACTCCTTCCCCACCGCCCCTTTCTCCACACCATCATCTCGGAATCAAGCCTTACAGATATACAGACCAGTGAATATTGCCATCACAGGATCCAACCTTGTCAGTAGAGGTCAATAGTACTAGGTCAATTCATGGCACGATTCACACAGCAGCCGATTTTCATAAAAAGGGTTCCGTTCCACTCTTCATAGTAATGGGGGATGGGAAACCATGAGACTCCTGCGGGAAAAGATAGACTGGCGAGACCCCGCAGAGCTTTAGCTCGAGGAGTCTTGCCGTCTTCCCTGCGGAAAGCGAGTGGTTTCCCATCCCCCATTCTTCGATAAAAAGTAACGGAACCGACATTCTTTTGGTGGGCTTTAGTTTAACAAGAAAATATTTAAAAAAACTATAACAAAAAGCCCCGTGCCTTTTAAAAGCAGAGGGCCGATGATTTATTGTAGAGAGACAATCTTTTTCTGCCCCCAAGGAGCCACAACTACTTCAGCCACTTGTCCCCCACCGTCTTGTTCTATCTCTTCACCTGTATTCTCTTCTACAAAATAACGATCTAATCCAAGGTTTACTTGATATTCGTTACTTCGTAAATTATGCCATTCGAATTTCGACTTGATTTGAACTTGGCCTTCTTCTATTTCTTGTGATTGAGGGGAGGCTTGGACAAGTTCATAAAATTTCTCTGCTCCTTTTTCAACAATTAAAAAAACAGCATCCCCTCTTACAGGTTTTTGATCCCCTTCCCAACGATCTGCCGGAAACTCCTCGATGTCATATCTTAAAGTCACGTAATCACCGTAGAAAGGGTCCCTTGGATCAATCGGAACAGTTTCTAAGTAAACCGTCTCGCCAAAATAGTCCATGGCATAGTAAGAGACAGACATACCCACTAAGAAGAGAACTTGTAACCCAACAATTATATAAAATATAGAACGCTTCATGATGTCTCGCCCCCTTTACTCACCTGACGACGCTTCTTCTCTAAAAAGAAACTAAGTACAAACAGGAGAATCCCTCCAATAAAGAAGAAAACCGAACGATCCATGAAGTCCCAAGCTAATTGAAAATAGGCTACAAATGTGGTGATCAGAAAAGCTATAGCACCTTTAGCAACCCATTCAGCCTGCTCTTTCTTATATCCAGCAATTAACCAGCCGAGAGAATATCCAAATAATAGAAGTAAAGAAAGCAAGTCACCTGCTCCTATTCTGAAAACGGGGATAAACAAAATAAGGTCAAGCCAATTAAATTTCGTAGATTCCAAGGCTGATTGAATTACTGCACAAATAAATAAAATCGTCCAACCCATAAAGAAGATGTTCGAATACTCCACCTGCTCACTTTCTTGCCCCAAAAGAAAAACTTGAAAAATATTCACGACAAAAATGGAAAGTACAGCTATGGATCCAAAAGTTTTCAAATAGACCTGCCCGTACGGTATATGACTGACAATATATAATACCAAGAACAATAATATGAGCCAATAATAAGACCAGCTATGTGTAAACACAAAAACTAGCGATTGGACCACATAACTTATGGCAAATATCCCCGTTAATAACCGATTCCCTTTTTTGTATAATATCCAGCCAAGTCCAATGACAAATAATAATCCAATAGGAATATAAAAATCTTGATAGATTACACCACTATAGATTTGACCTGCTGTAACGATCACAACAGTTGCTATAAATAAAAGAGATTCTTCAAAGAAAATTAATAGCCCTAATGCGGCCAAGGACCAAACAAAAAAAGGAAAAGCGCTAAATGACGTATAGTGAAACATTTGACCTATTAAAAAGATGCCCGATCCAAATACACAGAGGGCAATAATAATTAAACTCAAACCAACCGGCTTAGACCACCTGCGATAGACTAAATCACCTGTCCCGTAGAAGGCAATAAGGAAAAAAAGGATAATTCCCATCTTTACAAGGTCTGACATAGCCGACCAATTTGATGCGATGAAAGTTAGAAAACCTAAACCAATAAACAGGGCGGCAAATGTCAGTAATATAGGATGACTTGTTTTTTGATTGTAACGCTTTAAAATCTTTTCCCGCTGTTCCGAGGTGATTATTTTATCTTCTACCCAATACTTGGATTCCTTTTTTAGCTGACCCCGCTTCATTGCACCATCTCCTTTGTTAAGAAACCTGTTGGTCAGAACGTTTTAAAGGCTGTTTCTTTCCATAGGTTAATGTACGCCACAACCACTCTAATGGACCATAGCGGAATGTTTTCAACCACGATTTACTCGCGATTATTTGCAAGCTAAATACAACAAGGACAATCCCAACACTTTCAAGTGGCGATACTTGTCCATACCACCCTAAACCGACCGAATAAAACAAAAGAAAGCTAATAATGGACTGTAAAATATAATTAGATAGCGACATCCTTCCTACCCAAGTCAGCGGGTAAAGAAGCTTTTTTCCAAATGAGAACTTAAATGCCAAAGTAACCGACAGTACATAGAAAATCGCTGAGGCTGTCCCTCCAATATTATCCTGCAAAAGTTGAAACCATTCAGGATTGCCAATCACATAAGGCCCTGCTTTAAATAAAATAAAGAGTACACCTGTAATTACCCACCATTTTTTTATTGAGGCTTGATGTTCATCAGGGTTATGTAACCATTTTCTTTTTGCGAAATACACACCTAACATAAACATAGGAATTAAAGATAAAGCAAGAAATGGGACGGTTCCAGGATTGTTACTATAAGTCCAATCAACCAAATTTTGTTGCCAAATCTCAAGTAAATTTCCTTGTCCATAATTTTGCTTTGCTTCTTCTGTTTCTTGAAAATTACTAAACGAACCTAATTGATCTCTCATAGCATACATTCCTAAGGTCAAAGGAACAACGAGAAATCCTAACAGGCTAAACGCCCATACCAATAATCCTTTTGGCGATGTATTGAAAAAGGCAAACATAATCATGCCAAATACACCGTAGGACAGCAAAATATCCCCATGCCAGATCAGGAAAGCATGAATTGCACCAAAGGCAATCAAAATTAATAATCTTCTAAAAATAATGGCTCGATAATTATTTCCCTTAACTTCTAAACGTTCTTTCATCATATATAATCCAAACCCAAACATAAAGGAAAATAATGTATAGAAGCTAGCCTGGAAGAAAATATCAATAATCGTTTGAATAACTTGACTTGTCATTGATGTCCAAAAAATTTCTTCTCCACCATATAAAAAGTAAGGTGCATTAAAAGCTGGTACATTAACCATAAATATTCCCAAAATAGCTAAACCACGTGTGGCATCAACCCATCCTAACCGCTCTGAATCTTGTAGTGGTGATGCTTGCTGTTTCATACAAAACCCTCCTCATTATCATTCATTTTACTTTTATTACGATTTTTACACAATGTTGTTCATATAGATGAAGAAAGGAGTATTTCTATGCCAGCAAAAGTTGGATTTGTTAAAATCATTTCCATGTCCTCTTCCTCTGTTTTTAATATTGGCGATGTATTTAGCATATCACCACAAGCTACTGCCAAAACATTTGCTGGAGGCGGATCCTTTAACACTGGTGATGGTATACGTATTCATTTAAACCGTTCTAATACGTATGTTAATGATAAAGAATTGATTGATCAGCCTATTTCTCAACCATAAAGGAGGGCTTACTATGAGTATGACAGTTTATCAAACCATTTCCATACGTTATTTAAAAATCGGGACTGTGGCCAACTCTTCAATTATACAAATTGGTAGTTCGGGAGTTATTCAGGCTCAAGCTGATCTCTATAATACAGGGGAACATACAAAACCAGCAGAAGAGCCTACGCCTGCTGAGGGAGAAGTGGCTGTCCCTGAAGGTGATTCAGGCACACTTGTTCCACTTTCCATCACATAGCCGAATATTCCGTTGCATAAGCTATTAAGGGGTGAATGCCAGTGAACAACTATAATTCTTGGGATACTTGGGTCCAGCAAGTGATGGAGCATATGAAGGAACAACAAAAAATGATTGAACAACTCACCCAAAAAATCGAGCAGCTGCAATCTCAGGATCAGCGGAAAACGGTGATTGAAAAGATCGAATATCACTTCGACCAATTAAAAATCGAAACCTTAGAAGGGACCCTCCAAATAGGACTGACTCCAAGTGGATCAACCGAGACCGAAATCGAGGATTTATATAAGGGCCAAAATAGCGCTCATCACTTAGATGAATTCATGGGGGTTACAGTTCCAAAGCACATTGATGATCTCATACATCAGCGGAATATCCCTCTTTCCACTGAACACCGTGATCAAATGATCGCAGATATTAATAACCAACTGCCTGAACGTTTTAAATTTCATAAACAACAGAACCCTGAGTTTACCACTGAATCCATACTGGAACGTTTATCCGAGGAAGTCCAAGCCTCTGTGACTCAACATTTAGACCATCATGAAAGGAATGACTCTTAATGAATTTCACCGTTCACAATTATGGATTACACATTGGAAATATCCAAGTTACAAGTGTGACAACATCCTCTGTCTTTTTAATTGGAGATAATAAAACCATACGATTGCGTTCCTTTTTTGACACTCCACCGGAATCCCTAATTATCGGACCAGTTGCCCCAGCCGCCACGGAGGAACATTTGGAGACACAACAAGATGAATAAACGCCTAGCTCATGTAGATGATGTCAAAGTAACAGCCATTTCGATTGGATCTGGCTTCTTGATTGGAGATTTAACATTTTCCCGTGCGCGCTCCAAAGCCCTTGCCGTTCAGGAGGAAACTACCTCGTTTACGGACTGGGCAGATTTTGATTCTTACCCAATTTTCCAGCGTGATTTACCCCCTGCTCGTCCTGTTATAAATATTGATTCTTCTTTTCACAATCACCATCCCTCTATTATCGTTCACAACATTAAACTTAAAGGGATTTCCACTGCTGGACTGTTCCAGATTGGTGGAATAGATCATATCGAAGGAGAAGGTCGTCTAAAGCATATTCGGATACTTAGTGAGGAACAGTAATTCTATTACTCTCATAAACTAAAGGAAGTATAGGAGAGAAGGAGGGCTTTATATATGCCATCCATCGTTGGTCCGCTTCGAATTAACAGCATAAGCGGAGGCGTCGTCAATTTTGGAGATTCTTTTTATGTATCACCGAAAAGTTCATCAAAAACAGTAAACGGTTCGGGTTCTTCCAACACAGGAGACTTTATCAACACGAACAGTGGCTTTAGTAATACACAACCAATAGATCCAGATGTGAACGATCAAAACGTAGGCGGAGCTTAGGTGCAATCGATCATTATCTATTAACGCAATAAAGGGCATGGCTAATAGTAAGTAGTTCCAATACTGTGGAGAACGTCTAAAATAACAGGTGAAATAACATACTAAAACACACTACGTTTTTTAGCACCATAAATAACAGTATAAATAACAAACAAAAAACGCTTGGATTTTTAATAAAGTGGACCCTATGTCAAGGACACTTTGAAAAAAACTACTAACATTTATCACTCTTACCTCT
>NZ_JBHSZV010000007.1:0-4824 GCF_042663045.1 Halobacillus seohaensis
GCCAGCCTGAGGAGGCTCAGCGCACGCCCACGGAAAGCGACTCCTTCCCCACCGCCCCTTTCTCTACACAATCATCTCGGAATTGAGTTATTCAACAATCCTGCGTCATTAGTTTAAGTGTAATCGTTCACGATCTCTACATTTGTTTTACCATAAATATTCAGAATACCTTGTAGAATCAAGCGAAAAACTAAATGATTTCCAATTTATTGGTAACAAAAATCAACAACCAGATTTAACACATCCTTTTAAAAAGGTGAAACACTTTATCTATCGCATCATTTACCTTAAACTAATGACGGATACTACATAGCAAAAGAGGTTAGGTACATGAAACAGATATATAGTGAGATATTGCAATTTAGAGGAACTCATTACGAGTTTGGATATAAGCAAGGTGAACAATTGAAAGGTTCGTTAACTGTAAAAAACCGCAAACGTCAATGGAAAGTACGTAAGCCAAGATTTGTAGTTGAAGAAGCGGAAGTAAAGGAAGCAATCACACGGTTTGCTCCATGGTTATGGGAAGAACTAGTAGGCTTACGAGATGCATTAGAGTGGTCAATGGAACATGTAATGATGGAATTTGGTGGTTATCGAATCGATTATAAACGATCCGGCTGTTCTATTATGACGGGCAATGGATATTTTATTCGAAATTACGATTATATGCCAAAAACATATGAAGGGCGTTACTGTTTTTTCCAACCAACAGATGGTGGTTACGCTATTGCTGGACCATCACAGCGGATTACGGGCAGGATGGATGGTATGAATGAGCACGGTCTAACTTTAGGATATAATTTTATGCATCGCAAAAGACCTGGGGATGGGTTTATCTGCTGTATGATTGGGCGTTTGATACTTGAATCTTGCGCAAATGTCGAAGAAGCGGTCGCTATGTTAAAAGAGATCCCTCACCGCCACTCGTTTAGCTATATTGTATTTGATCGCAGTAATCAGACTTACGTGGTGGAGGCTTCCCCTCGTGGAGTAGAGGTGCGTGAATCTAACGTTTGTACAAATCATTTTGAGCTGATGAAAAAAGAAAATCGAAATCATTTGGTAGATTCTTTAAGACGTTTGGATGCTATTAACGGTGCGCGACATCAGTTAGAAGGAGCTTATGATGCATTTCGTCTTATGAATGATAGTGATAAAGGTGTATTTTCAAAGCAATATCATAACTGGGCGGGGACGATACATACATCAGGTTATTTGCCACAGGAACTGAAAACATGGTTTGCGCTTGGAGGAGACCAGGAGCCGATAGAGTTTGATTTTGGTAAGTGGTTATCAGGTGAAGACCTTTGTGTGGAGCAGATTACGGGAGAAGTAGACACAGACATTCCTTTTGTCCATATTGATGAAGGAGCTTATTGGGCAGGGCAGAAGTAGAGAAAACAGGGGATTTTTCTTAAAGGGAAGGTCTCCTGTTTTTTATGCCTAATTAGTCAGGGAGCGGTATTTGAGTAAAAGGCAACCTTAAAGTGGCTTTACTAGCTTAATAGAGTAGCTTATAGTCAGTAATATGTATGGAGAGGCTTTCCGTTAAAATAAACTCACAACAAAGTAAGGAGTATGATATGAAGATATTATGTGCACCTGATTCTTACAAAGGAAGTATGTCGTCAGTTAAAGTAGCTGAAATTATGAAAAATGCTTTTCGATCTATTGTTCCAGATGTGAAAGTCGATCTTAAGCCAATGGCAGATGGTGGAGAAGGAACCCTTCATGCTATGTGGGAAGCAATTGAAGGAGAAATAATAGAATTCGATTGTAAAGGTCCTTTAGGGCACTTACGCAAAAGTAGATACTTAGAATTAGCGGATAACACAGCAGTCATCGAAGGCGCGGAAATTGCTGGTCTCCCTTTAGTACCCAAAGAGCAGCGAAATCCAGATTGGACAACTACCTATGGTATCGGAGAGGCAATCTTTCATGCTTTAAATCGTGGAAATAAAAAATTGATTCTTGCCTTAGGTGGTAGTTCATCAAATGATGGAGGCCTTGGTATGTTTCAGGCATTAGGGATGAAAGCTTTTGATATCGACAACCAGGAAGTTGGTATTTTTGGTAAGGATCTGTTTCAAGTAGATCATGTTGATTTTGGTTCTCTAGATTCTAGAATTCAAAATGTGCAGATTCAAGTCGCATGTGACGTAGATAATCCCTTAACTGGTCCCAAAGGAGCTAGTCACGTGTATGGACCGCAAAAAGGTGCCGATGAAAGACAAGTTATTGTTTATGATGAAGTGCTACTGAGATATAGTCGGTTAGTTGAAGAAGCATTTAATGAAAGTTTTGCAGAACGAAAAGGGGCAGGAGCTGCTGGGGGATTAGGTTTTGCTTTTCTAGCCTTAGGAGGAGAACTTCACTCGGGAGCTGAACTTGTATCTAATGCAATCAAACTACCCGAAGCTGTAAACAAAGCAGATCTTATTTTAACAGGTGAAGGACAAAGTGACGAACAAACCTTATATGGAAAGGCACCTGGTTTTGTAGCAGATCTTGCTGTTGGTGATCATACATCTGTGATTTTGCTGTCAGGAAGTATAGAAGGTCAAACTGATAAACTGAATAAGCTATTTACTGGGTGCTTTTCAATTGTCCCAGGTCCTAGATCTTTAGAAGATTGTATGGAGAATGGTGAAACATATTTGTATCAATCGACCCAGCAAATAGCCCAAATGGCTTATAAGTTATTGAAGGAGTAGCAAATACTAAAAAGTTTAATTTTATTAAGTAGTTCCGATACCGTGTTAAAACACACTATGTTTAGACTAAATAATAGTACAAATAACAAACAAAAAACGCTTGGATTTTGATTTCCGTTATAAAGGATGGCGGTTCCGTTGCTTTTTATCGGAGAATGGGGGATGGGAAACCACTCGCTTTCCGCGGGGAAGACGGCAAGCCTCCTCGAGCTAAAAAGCTCTGCGGGGTCTTGCCAGTCTATCCTTTCCCGCAGGAGTCTCGCAGTGGAACCCTCTTATGAAAATCGTGGGTGCTGTGTGATTATATGAGACATCAAATTGACCTGTCATGTAAATTTGGAAACGGTCTTTACAAGTAGAGATGGTGGGAGGCATACACGTCGGGTGAGCTCCTAGCTACTGTTTATGGACTGAAATTATTACCACAGAGGCTTTATGTCAAGTCTCCTTAATAGGTGAAATAGACCATCATACCTGTTTTTTAACAACTTATCTAAGTGGCTCAAAAAGATGGCAAGACTGGATGTCTGATGGCAATAGTCAATGTGGTTGGATCAGGGCTTCAATTGGCGTTATAACAGATATTTAATACGTAAACAGGGACGGTAGAACGGCACGATTCGATAGAAACATACGGCAAGCGACTCCTTCCCCGCCTCCCCTTTCTCCACATAATCATCTCGGAATTGAATCTTCAACAATCCTGCTTTCATAGACTCTAAAATATTTTTACGTGCTATTTGGTGTGCGGTTTTGTATGAAATTCAAGTGTTATTATCCCATAACCATTGATATATAAAGGGAAAATAAGAGACCAAATCATATGCGATTTTTTCTGGCTAATTCGTAAGTTTCTCCACCGAAACGGAAATACTTATGATTTTATATATACTTTTTATTTTAAATAGGTTTCAAAATTCATTAATTGAGGAACTATTTATTATAAGAAAATAGTAGACAGGTTCATTGTTATTAAAAATGAGAGTAGCAGATTTTATGGATATGAAGAATACGAAAGTGAGTAGGGCGAAATACAGAATTGAAGGCCTGTATTTCAAACGCAAGAGTTGAAGGTAAGAGCTGGCTAGATGTCAGCTCTTTTTCTTGATGGCAAGAAAGGTTAAGGAGGAAAGAGGTGATTTCTTGCATGGAAATTTCATTCCCCACATGATGTCATTTTTGGTGATGAAATTGGAACCTTACTTTATCATTATGTTTGGTTCGTATCAGAATGGGGCGGAACGAGGAGAGAGTGACATTGATGTAGCTTTTTATAGTGATCAAGAAAACTCTTCTTATAAATTGTTTCTAATTGCTCAAGAACTTTCACAGTTAATAGATGTTGAAGTTAATCTGGTTGAAATGAGCAACGCTTCAAATTTATTTCAAGTGCAAATATTTTCAAGAGGAACAGTTCTTTACTCTGAAAGTGACTACTTGCGCATGAATTTACAAATGAAAGCTTATAGTCTGTATGTCAATTTGAACGAAGAAGAGGCTGTTATCTCTAAAAGCATCAAAGAAAGAAGGAACAAAGGTGAAGGATGAAATAATTATTAAGAAAATTAACTCGTTAGAGCGCTGTATTCAACGAGTTTATGATGTATACGATAAGGATCCGGATCATTTGCTAAATGCGATTAAACAAGACTCAATTGTTCTTAATATTCAACGTGCATGTAAGGCTGCTAATGACTTATCCATTCACATTATTGCAGAATATCATCTAGGGATTCCTCAAACGTACAAGGAGTCTTTTGATATTTTATTTGATAAAGGTATTATTGACGCTTCTATGAAGGTGAAGGTGAAAGAGATGGAAGAATTTCGTCATATTGCTACAGAAGATGGAAAGAAAATTAATTTAAATGCATTAAAAAGAACTATTGAAAAAGACTTAAATAATTTATCAGTACTGGGAAAACAAATATTGGCTTATTAATGTTCATATTGATAGTGACCCGAGATGATTATGTGGAGAAAGGGGCGGTGGGGAAGGAGTCGCTTTCCGTGGGCGTGCGCTGAGCCTCCTCAGGCTGGCGGGCTGGCGCCTTCCGGGGTCTCATCTAACCCGCGTATCCCAGTCGAGTAAGCGGGAGCCCTTCAC
>NZ_JBHSZV010000008.1:0-44806 GCF_042663045.1 Halobacillus seohaensis
TAAGACAATGGCGAAGTCTTTTGGGCATTTTTTTATCTTTAGGGACTTTTTCAGCAGCCTCCCCCTTCTCCCGCGGGAGTCTCGTCGTTTCAAAGCCACCCCATTCGACATGGAAATGAACGAACCCCCGAGATAGGAGAATGAGGCCACAGAAAAAGTGAATTTAATAAGAGAATTAACTCAACCAACAACTATATACGCGAGTGATTTCTTCTTTAACATCAACATGTTGACTGTGATTCTTTGCCTGTGTTAAATGTAAACACTTTTTCAGTAACCTCCCCGCGTACCCACAGGAGATTCCGCCTTCCCCACCGCCCCTTTCCGTATATTTCCATAGGAATCATGCTGTTCTCCGTTTTTGTTAAAGTATGAGATGTCTGATATAACGCCTATTGAAGCTTGATGCAGACCAGGGAATATGGCCATCATACAGATCTATTGAGCCATTAGATAAGTTGTTAATAATAGGGTGTGATAGCCTGTTTATATGAAGTGTACCTAGTAAGGGACCTTAAAAAAACTCTGTGGCAATAATTTCAGGCCATAAACGGCACTAGGAGTTGACCTGATGTGTATGTCTACCATCACCAACTCACCTTGTGAAAACCGTTTTGAATCAGGGCCTTTTAATGACAGAAGTGGGTCAATTTTATGACACAAATAAATCATTTCAATGGCAATATTCAGACAGCACCCCTGATTTCCATATAAAAAGTTCCGTTCCGCTCTTCATAGTTATGGGGGTGGGAAACCTCGATACTCCTACGGGAAAGGATAGACTGGCGAGACCCCGCAGAGCTTTAGGAGGCCACTGAAAAAGTCTTTACAAAGAAAAATACAATGGGACCACCTACTTTATATCGGTGATCTCATTGACATTTCCCTCTATATATTGATTGATTTAGTTTTTGTTCTCTTATATTATCAGTTTTTCAGCAGCCTCGGCTTTAGCTCGAGGAGGCTTGCCGGATTCCCTGCGGAAAGTGAGTGTTTTCCTGGACCTTTAAACGCCATCCTTTGTAACGGAAACCATCGGAATATCTGAAGTTGAGTCTTTCTTAATCTGTGGAGTTGGTTTAAGTTCACTTTTTCACAATCACCGCATTTATTTTACATGAAAGTGCGAAAATTGAGGGTCATTTTAATAGGCAACAGAACTCGTTAGATTATTCGGCTCGCTTTTTTGGAGGGAAAGTTCACTCTGCTCGCAAATAACAAGAATCTCTCTGAAGGTCGATCGTGATGGATTGAGTCTTATCAATACGGGTATAAATAAGGGTAGGTAACTCAAAGGAGGTGGACATATGCCAAGTTCAGAGAGTGAACTGCCAGGATTTCAGTCCAACCCAAACGATTTTGGAAAGTGTAGTAGCTGTGGAGTTATTTTAACATCGAGAAAAGAAGCCGAATTGACCCTTTGTAACGATTGTCAGGCACGCCACAAAGATCGTGAAGAAATCATGGGGAAAATTTTTTAATCGTCTATGGGAAGTTTGAAATTTGATCATAAATAAAAAATCAGAAAAAAGATTACAGTAAATTCTAAACTGTAATCTTTTTTAATACATGAAATATTTATATCTTTACATAATACTAATGAGGATGGTAAAGTATTTTATTGTGTAAAAAATTAAAGTTAACTAAAGGAGTTCTTTATGAAGGAAAAACAAAATGGTCGAGTAGACTGGCCCGTCTTTATAATTAGCGGTGGTGCTCTAGTCTTATTCGTTATTATGGCCCTTATCAATATCTCGTGGATTGAAACATTTGTTAGTACCACTTTTGGTTGGTCTGCCACTTATTTTGGGGCATTCTGGCAATTGTTAATGCTTGCTACTTTTTTTGTAGGACTATGGCTGGCGTTCTCTAAGTATGGAAAAATCAAAATGGGAGGACAAGACAAACCTGAATTAAGCACTTATAAATGGCTGTCGATTATAATGGCTACTTTATTAGCTGGCGGCGGAGTCTTTTGGGCTGCAGCTGAGCCTATGTACCACTTTTTAACGGTTCCCCCGTTTTTATCTAGTTTAGGAATAGAAGCTGGTACAGAAGCGGCCATTGATTCAGCACTAGCTCAAAGTTTTATGCACTGGGGCTTTCTTGCTTGGGCGATCCTTGGTACTATTAGTGCTGTTGTGATGATGTACGGTCACTATCAAAAAGGTATGCCATTGAAACCAAGAACGCTTCTTTATCCGATCTTTGGGGAAAAGATTCGTGATAATTGGTTCGGAACATTAGTTGATGCTTTCTCAATTATTGCAGTTGCTGCAGGAACCATTGGACCTATTGGATTTCTTGGACTACAAGCAAGTTATGGTATGCAAGAAATATTTGGTATACCAAACAATTTCAGTACACAATTCACCGTAATTTTTGCTGTAGTATTAATTTCAACCATTTCTGCTGTTACAGGTTTATATAAAGGGATTCAGATCTTAAGCAGTTTCAATGTGAGGCTTGCGATAGGATTGATGATTTTCATCCTTATTTTTGGACCGGGTGGATTTATAATTAATAACTTCGTTTCGTCATTTGGTTTTTACGTGGATCAATTTATTCCGATGAGTACTTTCCGTGGAGATAATGATTGGTTATCCCTTTGGACTGTTTTCTTCTGGGGTTGGTTTATTGGATACGGACCGATGATGGCGATTTTAGTCAGTCGGATTTCTCGAGGTCGTACGATACGTGAAATTATTGTTTCTGTATCTATTATTGCTCCCGTGATTTCTACGTTTTGGTTTACAATCCTAGGTGGGTCTGGAATATTCTTTGAACTGCAGAATCCTGGCTCTATTTCAGAGGCGTTAAGCGAAGCGGGTAATCCTGCAGCAATGTTTGCTATTACAGAACAGTTTACCTTAGCTTCTATAATTTCACCGTTGTTCTTACTTCTAACGATATTGTTTGTTGTTACTACAAGTGATTCAATGTCGTATACAATTGCAATGGCTGTTACCGGGGAAGGAAATCCTAAAAAATGGTTGCGTATTTTCTGGGCAGTTATTATGGGTTCTGTTGCAGCAATCTTACTGATTACAGGAAATAGTGGGATCACCCAATTACAAAATTTCATTGTGGTTACAGCAGTGCCTGTATCCCTGATATTGTTACCAATGATTTGGCTTGCACCTCGTGTGGCTAAGCAAATGGCCATAGATCAAAAAATAACAAAGAAAAAATAAAAGAAAAAGAGTAAGGCGCTTCATATTAGCGCCTTACTCTTTATTTTTGTCTTAATACAGCACGAACTGGGCTACCATCAGCATCATCCATTTTTAAGGGGAGAGCTGTTAACTCATAAGTTCCTGGAGCCACATGATCAAGAACAATACCCTCTAGAATTAGAATGTCCTCCGCATATAAAGAATGGTGAGCGGTTAGCTCTTTACTCGTTTCTGGATCAACTGAAGGTGTATCAACACCAATTAAATCTATACCTTCTTCTTTCAAAAAGGAAGCGACATCTTCTCCGATCACTGTATAATTTTCAGGGAATTCACCTCGATTTCTCCAACTCACAGAACGGAAAAGTACTTTATCTACACCTTCAAACCGGAATGGCTCTAAATCTTTTGCGTGAATGGTCGATTTTCCTTCCATATTAATGACAAGAGCCTGGCCTACAAAACGTTCAATGGGAAGATCAGCAATCTTCGCACCACGGTTATCATAATGAAAGGGGGCATCAACATGTGTTCCTGAGTGATTACTGGATTGAAATTGTCCTACGTTAACAGAACCAGTTTCATCCATTCCCCACGTCAATTTATAGCAAAAAGTCTGATCACCAGGCCAAGGGGGAGTCGAATTGTTTAGTGGCATGGAAATATCAATTAGTTTCATATACTAGATTCCTCCTTACGCAATCGTGCCTCGTTCATTGGAAAAACTCTTTTGTTTATCGTTATCTAAAATATCCTTTAATATTAATACCACATTGTATACATCTTCAAACGAAACATACAGAGCAACTGGTGCAAGTCTAATCACGTTAGGGGCGCGGAAGTCTGGGATGACGCCCTGTTGCTTTAAGGCTTTGCAAAGGCTGGCTGCTTCAGGGTGAACAAGACTAATATGCCCGCCTCGTCGATGGTCTTCCGTAGGATTAACAATTTTTAAATTGTACGTTGCTAATTTTTCAGAAATCAAATCCATAAGACAACGAGTTAGTTGCAACGACTTTTTCCTAATCTCATTGATCCCGGCTTCTTGAAAAATTTCTAAAGATCCGAGCAAGGGAGCTGAACTAAGAATATGGGGTGTGCCGATTTGAAAGGCACCTGCTGTCTGAGCATGTGTAAGGTCGTGTTCCATGTCAAACTGCTTGTCTTTGCTGGAACTGAACCAACCTGCTAAACCTGGTTTTCTACCAAGGTGTTTTTCATGAACGAAAAGGCCACCAACGCCACCAGGTCCGCTATTTAAATATTTATATGTACACCAAACGGCAAAATCGACTCCCCATTCGTTAAGTTTATGAGGAAGAGCGCCAATTGAATGGGCTAAATCGAAACCAACGACAATGTTGTGACTATGAGCAGCTTTGGTAATTCGTTCGATATCAAGCAATTGTCCACTACGATAAAGAACTGACGGTAGTAAAAGTAACGCTACTTCCTCATCCATCGCTGCAATAATGTCTTCTTCAGAAAGAGTATATTGGTCAGTGCTCTTTACTTGGATAAGGTGTTCCGTTGGATGAAGACCATGAAGTTCCAGCTGACTTTTGATTGCATAAATATCAGATGGAAAATTGAGTGCATCAGCGATAATCTTATTTCGTTTGCCGCTAGGTTTATAGAAAGTGGCCAAGAGTTGATGGAGGTTAGTAGTTATTGAACCTGTATTAATGACTTCCTCAGGCTTTGCACCAATTAATGGAGAAGTCATTTCGCCAAGTTTTTCCGACATGTAATACCAGGGTTGTTTTCCGTCTGTCCATCCCTCAATTCCAAACTGCTTCCAATCTTCTAATGAGGTAAGTAACGTTTGTTCAGAACGCTTAGAGAGTAAGCCTAGAGAGTTTCCATCCATATAATAAGTGTTTGAATCGCAGTGGAATTCTTCTTTATAGGAATGAAGTTTATCTTGCTGATCCAACCTTTTTACATCTTCAAGTTTCATTGAATTTCGCCTCCTGTTTTTATTATAAAGTCAGTGGTGTCAATAAGTAAAAGATACGAATCAAATCATTTCCTGTCAAAAAGACCGAGCCTCTAAGGCCCGGTCACGTATCTAATCTAAATATCCATGTTTAACTAATACGGCTTTTATTAAGCGGTAAGAGTATTCTTCAGGTAGTGCATCTTTTAAAGGCTTTAGTCGCTTTTCTTCTAATTGACTATGGGCCATTAACACGGCCGATTCCTGTTCATCGGAAAACCATTCTTCCCAATCGACATTAGAACCTTCTTTCATACATCGAAATAAATGGTTTTCAATCGTTTGCACGCTTAACTCACGATTCTCTGCTATTTCCTCAATCGTCATTTGCTGCTTTTGCCACATGTTAAAGGATTCCTCATGACTCGTACCTGATTCAGGAGTGCGAGGATTCCTTTTTTTAAAAGTTGGTTGGGAAGGGGGAGAAGGACGTTCACTTACCTCCTCCGCCCAAGGAGTTAGCAGTTCTAAAAATCTTTCCCCATATTGATCGAATTTTTGCTCTCCGACCCCTTTTATTCCAAGCATTTCTTCCCGGCTATTAGGCAAATAAATTGTGAACTCCTTTAGAGTAGCATCAGAGAAAATTACGTAAGGCGGTAGTTTCGCTTGATCAGCAATAAATTTACGTAACTTACGCAGCTCTTCAAACTTCTCAGTATCATAATTGATAGCTTGATCTGCCGTTGTTGTTTCTACAAGCATTTTCACAGGATGTTCGTTTTTTAAGACACTAACGGATTGTTCGGTTAACTGCAGAATTGGATAGCGTCCTTGACCAGGAGTTAGTAAACCTTCCGCTGTTAAGAAATTAATAAATCGAGTTAAATCCCTTTCAGTATAATGAGACAGAATGCCATAAGTAGAAAGCTTGTGGAACCTAAACTGCTTCACCTTTTGATCCGAGGATCCGCGTAAAACTTTAGCAGTTAAACCCGCTCCAAACCGTTCTCCCATCCGTTTGACACAAGAAAGGACCATTTGTGCTTCACGCGTCATATCCTTTTCTTCACCTTCGTGTAAGCAATTGGAACACTTTCCGCATGCTTGAGTCGTGAAAGGGTCATCAAAGTATTCGAGGATATATTGTTGTAAGCACATGTGTGTATGACAGTAGTTGACCATTGATTGTAGCTTGCGGTATTCATCTTGTTTTTTATTATCATCCATCATCGACTGGTCAATTAAAAAACGCTGCAAGTGGATATCTTGTCCGGAAAATAAAACCACACAGTCTCCGGGTTCACCATCTCGTCCTGCACGTCCCGCCTCTTGGTAATAAGACTCTAGATTCATTGGCATCGAATAGTGAATGACATAACGGACGTTTGATTTATCGATTCCCATACCAAACGCATTTGTTGCAACAATAGTCGTAATTTCATCATTTACGAAATTACTTTGCATATCTTTTCTTTGTTGCTCCGTCATACCTGCGTGATACTTTCCGATGGAGTAACCCTTTTTCTCGAAAAAATTTTGCAGGTGATCGGCATCCTTTCTTGTGGATGTATATATAATACCTGCCTCTTGAGGGCGCTGTTTCAGATATTCGAGTAAAAATTCACGTTTATCTCTTCCTTTAATGATTCGAAAAGAAAGGTTGTCACGAGCAAATCCAGTATTAACAACTGAGTCGTCGGACACGTTTATCAACTGTTTGATGTCGCGAATGACTTCCTGGGTTGCGGTAGCTGTTAATCCCATAACAATAGGGAGGTTAGGAATTTGATCAAGCGTTTGAACAATAGAACGGTAACTTGGTCGGAAGTCGTGTCCCCATTGGGAGATGCAGTGCGCCTCATCAAAAGCGATTAAAGATAAATTAATACTACGAAGTGTTGAAAGGAAAGAACGAGAGTCAAATCTCTCTGGAGCTACATAGACGAACTTATAGTGTCCTTTCTCCATGGCGTGAATTCGTTCTCGCTGTTCTTCAAAAGAAAGAGAGCTATTTATATAAGTGGCGGCAATACCATAAGAAGTAAGAGCGTCTACCTGATCTTTCATTAATGAGATGAGTGGAGATATGATAATTGCTGTGCCATCTAAAGTCAGACCGGGTATTTGATAACATAAAGATTTACCACCACCAGTTGGCATAACGGCTAATGTGTTTTGTTGATCTAAAACTTGTTGAATCGCTACTTCTTGTCCAGGACGAAAAGAAGCAAATCCATAATAATCTTGTAAAAGCTTTTGGGCTTGTTCCATCATAATTAGATCATCCTTTTCAAATGCTTTCCCTATCTTACCATGTTTTAAATGATTTGATAGGGGAAAAATATAGAGAGTATTTTAAGAGGAGAGTGTTTTATGAGAGCTGTAGTCATTGAACAATATGGAGGCAAAGAAAAACTAGTAGAAAGGGAAGTACCTATCCCTAAAATAGAAGATAATCAAGTGTTAATTGAGTTGCATGCGACTTCTATTAATCCAATAGATTGGAAGTTAAGAGAAGGTTATTTACAAGAAAAACTGGATTTTGATTTTCCGATTACATTAGGGTGGGATGCTGCTGGTATTATAAAGGACGTGGGCGCTGATGTGCAAAAGTTTAAAGTAGGAGACCGCGTATTTGCACGTCCAGAGCTATCAAGATTTGGTACCTATGCGGAGTATACAGCTGTAGATGAGAACTTACTATCTCATATTCCTGAGGAAGTTTCTTATGAGGAAGCAGCGGCTGTTCCTTTAGCTGGATTAACAGCAAGACAGTGTCTTGTTGACTTTGCTAACATCCAAGAAGGGGATAAGGTTCTTGTCCATGCGGGTTCAGGTGGAGTAGGACATTATGCCATCCAAATAGCAAAATCATTTGGTGCGTATGTAGCAACAACAGCTAGTGGTAGGAATCAAGAGTGGGTAGAGAAACTAGGAGTTGATCGTTTCATTAATTATAAGGAAGAAGACTTTGCAAATGTATTGAGTGATTTCGATATTGTCATTGATACATTAGGTGGTGAGATTCAGGAGAAAAGTTTCGGCATTTTAAAAAAAGGTGGAAGATTGGCTTCCATCGTTCAACCGCCTGACGAAGGAACTATGCAGGAGCATGAAGTAGAGGGAGCTTTTGTTTGGTTAGAACCAGATGGTGAAAAGTTGGCACAGTTAGCTAATTTAATGGTGAAAGGTGAGATGGTTTCTAAAGTTGGCCACCATTTCGACTTTAGTGAAGCAAGCTTAAGAGAAGCTCACGAATTAAGTGAGACTCATCATGCTGTAGGTAAAATTGTAATTACTATTTAACCATAAGGACCCCTCAAAGTCATCTACTTTAAAGATGACTTTGGGGGTTTTTTTGAATTTACTTCATAATTTTTTGACTATTCTATCAAATTTTAGGGTATAGTTTTCTACATAGTGTAAAATTAGGGGGAGAGCTAGAGATGCTAAAAAACTATGAAGTAGGTACATTTTTTGATGAAATGATGGATCCTAGAGGTACACCTAAACCGCATTATAAATCTTTTTACGATTTAATTGGTGATGTATCTTATGATCAGCTTCGTGAAAAGAATGAAACTGCACAATTAAATTTTTTGAGACAAGGAATTACATTTACAGTATATAATGATGCAGGAGGAACCGAGCGTACGATGCCTTTTGACTTCGTTCCGATTATTATACCGAGCGAACAGTGGAGTAAGATTGAAAAAGGCATGATACAGAGGATGGAAGCACTCAATCGATTTTTGGATGATATTTACCATAATCAGGAGATCGTTCATGACGGGGTCATCCCTGAGGATCTTTTCCGAGATAATCCTTATTTTTACAACAAACAGGTTTCGGGTTTAGAAATTCCTATGAAAAACCATATATTTTTAGCTGGCATTGACTTAATTCGTGATGAAAACGGAGAATACCGAGTTTTAGAGGATAATTTGCGTAATCCTTCCGGGATGTCGTACGTGTTTCAAAACCGTTATGTTATGCGTCAGGTTTATCCAGAACTATTCTACCAACATTCTATACGGACTCTGGAACATCAATTTCAAGACCTTCATGGATCCTTAATTAGTCATGCTCCTAAGAATACAATAGGTCAACCACGTGCAGTACTTCTCACACCAGGAATGTATAACTCTGCTTATTATGACCATATATTCTTAGCTCAACAGATGGGTGTTCAATTAGTTGAAGGCAGGGATCTAATTGTAAAAGATGACATGGTTTACATGAAGACGATTCGTGGATTGCAACGTGTAGATATAATTTACCGAAGAATTGATGATGAATTTTTAGATCCAGAGGCATTTAGACCTGATTCTTCACTAGGAGTACGAGGCTTATTAAGGGCTTATCGAAAGGGAAATGTTGCGATTCTAAATGGGATAGGTAACGGGGTAGCTGATGATAAAGCAATGTATGCATATGTACCTGACATGATCCGTTATTATTTAGATGAAGAACCTTTGATTAAAAATGTGGAAACCTACTTTTTGCGAGACCCTGAGCAGCTAGAATATACATTAGAAAACCTAGAGAAACTCGTTGTCAAAAATGTTGGGGCTTCTGGAGGTTATGATATGTTAATTGGACCTCAGTCAACAGAAGGAGAAAGAAGTGAGTTTCGCAGAAAGATAATCGAGAGACCTAGTCAGTACATTGCTCAACCAACTATTAAATTATCGAGAGCGCCATCCTTTCAAAAGGGAGAATTCTATCCTTGTCATGTCGATTTACGTGTATTTGTTATGAATGGTTCAACTTCGCATGTTTTACCAGGGGGATTATCTCGAGTTGCTTTGAAGAAAGGATCCCTTGTTGTTAACTCTTCTCAAGGTGGCGGCGGGAAAGACACATGGGTACTAGCGGAAGGAGGGATGAATCATGCTTAGTCGAGTCGCTGATTCATTATATTGGATGGCTCGAAATATAGAACGTTCTGAAAACAATGCAAGGATCTTAAGTACGCAGCTTATTCATATGTTGGAAGCTTCTGATGAACAGGTCATCGATCGTGATTGGGAAGAAATTTTAGAAATATGTGCATCTAAAGAGGAATATTATGAGCAATATGCTCGTCTTGATAAGGATACTTTGATTCAATATCTTACTATCAACCCTAGTAATTATAATTCTTTACAAAATAGCATGATTTATGCCCGAGAAAATGCGAAGGCAACACGGGACCATATCCCGGACGAGCTTTGGCAGTTAATAAATCGATTTTACCTGGAGAAAAAAGCTCTCCAAGAACAATTGCCATCTCAATCGACTCATGAACATTTAAAAGATATAATTCAGATGTCTATGACTTCTCAAGGAATCATAGAATCTACAATGATAAGAGGAATTCCCTATTCATTTATCAAAATAGGTAAATGGATAGAACGAGCAGAAAAAACAGCCCGGATTTTAAATGTCATTTGCGAGAAGACGTTAAGAGAAAAAAATAGTACAGATACGGAAAATTATTACTACTGGCTGACGGCACTACAAATCGTTAATGGACATGACTCTTATATTAAAGAACATCCTCCTACAATGAATCCTAAAGATGTTCTTACTTTTTTAATAGAAAATAGAAATTTCCCAAGATCTATTCGATACTGTGTGGATCACATAATGTATGCAATTCATAACCTAGAATCAGGGAAGGTTTCTCACTACTCAGAGGATCTTTTTCAGCTTCTAGCAGGTATTCAAGAAGAAATTGGCCGAACCGACATTTCCGGTATGAGCATGCGGGAACTAATGGCATTTCTAGATACTTTTCAAGAGGATTGCCATAAAGTAAGCCGAAAGTTTTCGGAGACTTATTACCTGATTGAGCCTGTGCACGCTAGTCATTGAAAGGGTAAGAAGGAGAGAAAGAGCATGAAGTATTTAATTGAACATACCAACTATTTCTACTATGACAATGATGTTGACCAAAGTATGAATACTGTTCGTTTAAAACCTCGAACAGATGAATGTCAAAGGCTAATCTCCTATCGGACGGAGATTACTCCAGCTTCCTTGACGAAGGAACACATAGATCTTTGGGGTAATCATGTAGAAACGTTTTTTATTGCACATAAGCACAAAGATTTAGTCTTCAAAACAATCTCAACAGTTAGTATTCAGAAGAGCCCATTCATTCATATGTTGAAATATACCGATGAAATGAGAAGGATCTTTCATTCAGAACTCTTCCATGATCATTATTTGCCGTATTTAAATGACACTGTTTATACATTTTTATATAAACACCAAGTGGAAGAAATCGTTCAAACTATTGGTGAAGCAACAGATCCTGTACAATTTGCTATCGACTTAACAAGATTTCTTCACCGATCAATTGTTTACGATGGTACCGTGACTCTAGTGAATACAAAAGCACACGAGGCATGGCCATTGAGGGCAGGAGTCTGCCAGGATTATGCTCATATTATGCTCGGCGTATTAAGGGCAAAAGGAATACCGGCACGTTACGTTAGTGGTTACCTCTATGTCGGTGAGGATTCCGCGCTTGTAGGTGACTCAGCAACTCATGCATGGGTGGAAGTTATGATCCCTGGGATTGGCTGGGTTGGATTAGATCCAACGAATAACGTAGAAGCTTTAGAAAATCACATTCGAATTGGAACTGGACGTGATTATGCAGATGTTAGCCCATTACAAGGGGTATATAGAGGTGGGGGACAGCGTTCCGATGTGAAGGTAAGTGTTACGTTGCTAGACCAATAAGAAACAGGGGATGTCCCTTTAAGACACCCCCTGTCTATTTAGTTTTATCTATTTGTTTCCGAATTCTTTACATAATCAATGACTAATCCAATTATACCACCTATGATCGCTGGTATAACCCATCCCAAACTGAATGTATACAAAGGAAGTAAGCTAACGAAAGGTTCAGCAAAACTCATCGAGAACCCGAATTCAGCTAGTCCATCACGTAAACTAATTAAACCAGTTAACAGTACAGCACCACGATAAACATAAGGAGAATGTCTAAATAGATTCCCTGTAAAAGTAAGGATTACTAATACGATAGCAATTGGATATAGAAAAACTAAGACAGGTACAGAATAAGCAATAATTTCATTTAAACCGAGATTTGAAACAAAGAAGCTGATAATCGTAATTATGAAAATCACTATCTTGTAGGATAATAAACGAAAGCGGTTAGAAAAGAATTGTCCACATGCTACGGTTAACCCTACGCAAGTAGTAAAACAAGCAAGTAAAACAATTAAGCCTAATAACATTGTTCCTATATTACCGTACATAAGGTTGGCTGCACTTGATAAAATAGCACTTCCATTGGAAAACTGCCCTTCTGTAGCCATCTTGGCACCAATCCAGCCGATGGAAACATACACCGAGGTTAACCCTAATGCTGTTACCAATCCTGCTTGTAAGGTACGGTACGTCAGCTCTTTAGGATCAGATATCCCTCGGTCACGGAAGGAAGTTACTACGATAATACCAAAAGCCAATGATGCAATAGCATCCATAGTCAGGTAGCCTTCAATAAACCCGGTGGAGAATGGTTGCGTACTGTATTTTTCTTGAGATGGTTGTATATCTCCATGCAATAAAAAGAAACTACCGACAACTAATCCTAAAATGGCTAAGAAAAGAGCTGGGGTTAACCATTGGCCAACCCGATCTACTAACTTAGAAGGATTTAAACTTGTAAGGAACACTAAAGTGAAGAAAATCAAGGTGAAAACAAATAATCCAGAAGTAGTCACGCCACCAATCCAAGGTGCTACTCCGGTTTCAAACCCTACATTGGCAGCGCGAGGAATACCAAAGAACGGTCCGATAGCTAAATATATTATGGAAGTAAATATTATTCCAAATAGTGGATGCACACGACTAGCTAATTCCACAGCTCCATTTCGGACTAGTGAAATAGCAACAACTGTGATTATGGGAAGACCAACACCTGTCAAAACGAAACCTAAAATAGCTGGAAAGTAAGAGCTACCAGCTTCCATTCCTAGAGAAACAGGATAAATTAAATTGCCTGCACCAAAAAATAAGGCAAATAGCATAAATCCAATGAATATTGTGTCTCTTCTTTTCATATGTCATCCTCCTCTTGGTTGTGGGTGTATATATTAGTGTAAAAAAGCTCCTCTTTGACAGGAGGAGGAGGCATCGTTTCACAGCTTTCAGTATTTGACACAAGCGTAATCGTACCAATGTCAAAAAATTATGTCAACGTATTTATTGAGTAAAATAATGTATTGAACGTAACACTTTTTGGAAATGGGTTATAATAAAATAAATAATTGATTAGAACAAGTTAATTTACATAAAGATAAAGGGTCTATAGAATATGCCTATATGATAAAAAACCTACAATTTTTAGAAGGTTAAGGAGACATCGTTATGATCGATTCATTGTTGTTTGATTTTATGTTAATTGGCTTATTGGGAGTAGGAGCCCAATGGGTCGCGTGGCGATTTAGATTACCAGCCATTGTAATTATGTCTATTGCTGGTTTGTTAGTCGGACCGATCTTTGGTTGGATTGACCCCGAGCAAGATTTTGGAGCATTATACAATCCGATTATATCTTTAGCTGTTGCGGTAATCTTATTCGAAGGTGCTTTAAATTTAGACTTTAAAGAGGTTCGGGGCCTTGGGCGTCCGGTATTCCGTATTGTTACTGTTGGAGCCTTTATTAGTTGGATTCTAGGGGCGTTAGCAGCCCATTATGTAGCTGGATTATCTTGGGCTGTCGCATTTGTGATAGGTGGATTATTTATTGTTACGGGTCCCACTGTTATCTTACCTTTGTTAAGACAAGCAAAGCTTAAGCCAAGGCCTGCAAAAATCTTAAAATGGGAAGGTATCATTATTGACCCTATTGGTGCTTTATTAGCGGTTTTTGCCTTTGAAATTATCCAGTTTTTGTTAGGTACTAACGGAACTCCCTCGGAACTTGTAACTTTCTTCCTTGCCTCTATATTCGCGGTTATTCTAGGTTATGGACTAGGAAAAGGTGTAGGGTGGATGTTTGAAACGGGGTACGTACCGGAATTCCTTAAATCACCAGTTGTTTTTGCTACTGTTATTGCTTGTTTTTCAATTGCAGATGAAATCACACATGAGACCGGACTTTTATCTGTCACTGCAATGGGAATGACGATGGCAAATATGCACATTTCTTCAATTTCAGATATGAAGCATTTCAAAGAAAATATTTCTCTATTATTAATTTCAACGATATTCGTCATGTTAACAGCGTCCCTTAATCGTGATACGCTAGTGGAAATTTTTAATATAGAAATTGTTGGATTTGTACTTCTTATGTTATTTATTGTTCGCCCTCTGTCGATTATAGTTTCAACATGGGGAACGGACTTAACAAAATCAGAAAAGGTTCTCGTAAGTTGGATTGCGCCTCGTGGAATTGTAGCCTTAACGGTAGCTAGTTATTTCGCAAGTGTGTTGCTGGAAGCTGGATTTGAAGATGCTTCTATTCTTATATCAATTACCTTTGCTCTAGTATTCACAACGGTTGTCGCCCATGGTTTTTCAATCGGTTGGTTATCGAAGAAACTTGGACTTTCTATGGAAGGCCCTCCAGGTGTACTCATTGCCGGAGGAAGTGCTTTCTCAACAGAACTAGGCAAGGTACTGCAAGGGTTGAAAGTTCCAGTTCTTATTAGTGATTCCTCTTGGGAACGGTTATCCTTAGCTCGATCTCAAGGTTTAAAAATATACCATGGAGAAATCCTGTCTGAACAAACGGACTACCACTTAGAAATGACACCGTATGAGTATATGTTGGCTGCTACAGAGTATGATTCTTATAACGCACTAGTCTGTACAACGTTTGTCCCAGAGTTTGGACGCAATAACTTATTCCAACTTAGCTTAAGTAAACGAGAGGGAGACAACCTCGAAGATCTTGTGCACACGATTGGTGGACGGATTTTAATTGCTGAGGACGCAACATGGGAAGAGTTAAATAAACGGATAGAGAGTGGATATGTCTTTAGAAAAACAAATATAACGAGACAATTCACGTATAAGGATTATCTCAATAAACTGGACGATGATGCTATGCTAGTGTTCGTCAAAAAGCCTACTAATAAGGTTGAGTTTTTCAGTCATAAGCTAGAACTTAAGGTTGAAACTGGTGATA
The DNA here is from genome assembly GCF_042663045.1 of Halobacillus seohaensis. NCBI lineage: Bacteria > Bacillati > Bacillota > Bacilli > Caryophanales > Bacillaceae > Halobacillus > Halobacillus seohaensis. Next base: position 15,275 of record NZ_JBHSZV010000008.1, read on the forward strand.
TAATTGTATCGCTTACGCCTCCAAGTAAAGAACATGTGAAAATTCAAGAGAAATTAGAAAAGCAAAGATATGAAAGTGAATTGAAACAAAAATAAAAAAGCGCGAGTCATCAGAAAAAATGATGACTCGCGCTTTTTTATTCAGATTCGGTTAATTGTTTTTTTAAATCTCGGAGTTGATCTTCCATTCTAGCCAGCTGTTTTTCAGCATTTTGCACATTCGCGCCAGCGGCCTCCAGCTTATCGAGGTCTCCTTGGATTTGGATGTAATCTAATTTAAGGGCGGCAATTTCATCTTGAATTTCTTGTTTTGTCATCTCTCTATCACTCCTTGTTTTTTAATTGTAGCTCAATTGTTTACCCTTAACAAACCGTGTGAAAATTCTTAATTTATAATGTTAAACTTGAAAATAATAGTTTAATTGGTTGAGAAAAGGGGTAAAAGTACTTAAATAGCTAAACACTTTTAGATATTATTTTAGCTACCACATATTTCACACGTTTCTAAGGTTGGGCAAACCGTCAATACTAACAATCTCATCATGAACCTCAAAGTAATTACTAATTTCCTAGGTGTATTATTGTGAAAATGTTAAAGAAAGGGAATTGCCTTTGTACACTGTACACGGATATTTCGAATGATAATTCCAAATGAATAGACAAAAATATTAGTTTTAGAAGAATTCGAAACTCAACAGTTTCCCATTTTCTAAACTCGACAAACGCTTTCATAGGTCAATTATCTCATTTGAATATTAGAAAAATTATAAATATGGAGGATTATGGATGTATTAATAGCTAAATGGCCCTTTAAATATATATATCATAGCTGAGTGGGGCTCACTATGATATATAAAAGTTAAAAACAGATTATACTGTATAAATCAATTTGTGCGTTTGGTTTTTCTTCGATATTATTGATATTAACTGGGCTAATATTCTTATAAGATGCTCATTAGAGGAGGACAATCACATTTGAAATTTTTCAGAGTACTAGACAAAGTCGTCCTTAAAATTGAAGAATTCATTTTGGGGTATTCAGTTATTATAATTGCTCTGATGGTGGTCGGTAACGCATTAAGTCGTGCCATATTCAGTTACTCCCTTTTCTTTGCCAACGAGGTTAGTCAGATTGCTGTAATTGTGGCCACTTTCATGGGAATCAGCTATGCAGCTCGAAAAGGACGTCATATCAGTATGTCGGCCTTCTACGATTTGGCTCCATTTAAAGTGAGGAAAATTGTTTCAACGATCATTCCTTTCCTTGTGGCTGTTGTATTATTTATGTTAGCTTACTATTCCGCTTTATATGTGCAAAATGTTCGTGAATCAGGGACAGTAACTTCAGCACTTGAGATGCCAGCTTATATAGTTTATATAGCTATTCCTTTAGGGTTTTTCATGGGGGGTATCCAATTTTTAAGAAATATGTGGATTAATATCGTTAAACGTGAAGACGTTTATTTAGGAACCGATGCAAAAGATTATAATGACGAAGATAAAACAAAAATTGATGAAGCTACACATTTATAATTACTTAACTAAAACATCTGTAGAAAGGATAACGATATGGTCGCAACCCTACTAACGATCATGGTGGTCCTTTTGTTATTGAATTTTCCGATGATGATTCCGCTCATGGTAGCTCCGATCATCGTAGTATTCTTGTATTTTCCGACAATGGACCCGATGATTCTAATGAAGCAATTTTCAACCGGTATCGAGGCTTATGTATTACTAGCAGTTCCGTTATTCATATTCGCTGCTGATATTATGACGGCGGGTAAGACTTCCAGACGTTTATTAGATTTTATTGGATCTTTTATTGGACACATACGTGGGGGATATGCGGTTACAACTGCCGCTTCGTGTACATTATTTGGAGCAATTTCCGGCTCTACACAGGCAACAGTAGTAGCCATAGGTAAGCCGATGCGTGAGCGATTACTTAAAATAGGCTACAAAGACTCTACAGCAATGGCTTTAATCATTAACTCAAGTGATGTGGCATTACTCGTTCCTCCAAGTATCGGGATGATTATGTACGGACTCGTCTCAGGTACATCTGTAGGAGACTTATTTATTGCTGGTATTATTCCAGGTATCATTGTATTTTTAAGTTTTGCTATTTTCAGCATTATTTATGCAAAGGTTACAAATATTCCTTTAGCCACGAAAGCAACTTGGAGTGAAAGGTTAGATTTTACTAAAAAAGCAATCTTACCTCTAGGATTCCCAATCATTATCATAGGCGGGATTTATATAGGGCTTTTTAGTCCGACTGAGGCTGCAGGTATATCTGTGTTATATGCATTTGTTCTAGAAGTTATTATTTATCGTTCCATTCATATTAAGGAACTTCCTGAAATTGCAAAGTCTACCGGACTTGTGACTTCGGCTGTGTTTGTACTCGTTGCAGGAGGACAAGCCTTCACATGGGTGATCTCCTTTGCGCGTATACCACAAATGATTACAGAAACGGTATTAGGATCTGACCCAACTGCAATATACGTCCTTATCATGGTCACAATATTTTTCTTTGTCGGCTGTATGTTTGTAGATCCAATTGTTGTTATTTTAGTACTTACACCAATCTTCTATCCAGCTGCAATGGATGCGGGCGTAGATCCTATTCATTTAGGAGTGGTGATTACATTCCAGGCTGCCCTAGGTTCAGCAACGCCGCCGTTTGGAGTGGATATATTTACGGCAAGTGCCGTTTTTAATAAACCTTATTTAGAAGTTATTAAAGGTACTCCACCTTACATTGTTATGATGGTGATTATTTCAGTTTTAATTATTTATTTTGAGGAACTTTCCCTAATGCTTTTATAAAAGTATGGGGAAAGATTATATAAAAAATAATGGGAGGTCATTAACATTTTAAACAAAAAGAAAATGTTAGGTTTATTATTGGCATTTACGTTTAGTTTAGTTTTAGCTGCTTGTGGTCAAAACGAGGAAAGTAGTGGCGGTGATGATGGAGAAAGTGGTAGCGGATCTGAAAGCTATGACTGGAAATTCGTCACAGAGGAAGTAGAAGGTCAAGTGCAGTATGAGTATGCAGTTGAATTTGCCGATCGAATGGATGAAAAATCTGATGGTCAAGTTAACATCGAAGTTTATGAGTTTGGCGGTTTAGGAAGTGAAACAGACCAAGTAGAGCAATTAGAGAGTGGTACAGTTGAAATGGCTGTTATGTCACCAGGTTTCACAGGAAACATGGTTAATGAAGGTCAAATTTTTGCCTTGCATTTCCTTTTCCCGGATAGTGTAGCAAAAACTCAAGAAATTCTTAATACTAGTGAAGCATTAAACACAGATCTAAAAGAACAGTATGAAGAGCATAATATTACCCCACTATCTTATTGGACAGAGGGAGCTATGCAGTGGACATCTAGTAGTGAAATTTCAGAGCCAGCGCATTTTGAAAACTTCAAAATGCGTACACAAGATTCTCCGCTTATTCTAGAATCTTATAAAGCCTATGGTGCTGATCCAACACCAATGAGTTGGTCTGAACTTTATACATCACTTGACCGCGGTACAGTAGAGGGACAAGAAAATCCAATCTTCTTTATTGGGGATGCTTCTTTCCACGAAGTGCAGGATTACATGACGATTTCTAACCACAACAACTATGTGGCGATGACTACGGTTAATACAGGCTGGTATAACGATCTTCCAGAGGATATGCAAGCCATGCTTGATGAAACAACAGAAGAAATGCAACAGTGGGCTTTCGATGAACAAAATGCCCAAAACGAAGAATGGTTAGAAACGATCAAAAATGATGAAGAGAATGCAACTACAATTATTGAGTTGGATGAAGAACAGCGTAATGCTTTCCGCGAAAAAGCTGAACCAATCCGTGACTATTATAGGGAAGAGATATCTACAGTAGACGGAGCTATTTTGGACAAGCTAATTGGAGAGATTGAAGCAGTAGAATAACTATTTTAATTTAAAAGGACCGTTCCCAAAGAGGGAACGGTCCTTTTAAATTATTGCAGGGATTTTGCCAAGGTTTGGTTTGTTTGTTGTAACCCTTCCACGTTAAATAAATGACTAGTAAGGACAAGAAACCTGATATTTTAAATAATGTAGTAGTTTTAACAAATGTATAAATTAAGCCTAAAACATCCCATTGGCAATTCCACTGCGCTCCCCATGTTTTCGAAATTACAGGCTTGGAGTGCAGGAATCATAGACCCATAATCCGCTCCAAATAATTAGTGACCAATAAAAGGAAGAATTAAAGTGGCTGCGATTGAGAACATTGTAGTTAGAAGACCAATTGCAGTTCACTTCCTTCGTTGGATTCAATATAAGGAAAAGGAGGTTAGGGAGAAGCATTTGAAAGCTTAGCTCATAAACGTAAATAAAGCGGCTGAAATAGCAAGGCCCTCACTTTCTAATCTAACAAGCCCCGCTATGTTTAAATAGCGGGGCTTATCCGTTCAGTTTAATCGTGTGTTGATTTATGTTCCAACCATTCATGGTAAAAATGACTAGTGATTGTTTTTAGCACCGCGTAGGTAGGAATCGCAAAGAGGAGTCCTAGGAATCCTGCTAAACTCCCTGCCGCTAAAATTATAGTAATAATCGTTAAGGGGTGAATACTGAGGGCTTTTCCCATAACGTTAGGTGATACTAAGTTTCCTTCTAACTGTTGAGCAATGATCATGATAATAGTAACATAGACCGCCATGATTGGGTCCTGAAATAAACCAACGAGTATAGCGGGAATAACGGCTAAGAATGGTCCAACGAAAGGGATAACATTCATTAGCATAGCGAATAGGGCAAGGGTTAAAGAGTAATCAAGGCGAATGACTAAGTAGCCTACTAATAAAATTACTCCAACGAAAAAACTAACAGTAAGCTGACCAATAATAAATGAGTTTAATGTGTGATCAATGGACTTAGCTAGCTTTTCGAAACTATTTCCGATTCTTTTATTCATAAATTGCTTTAAGAAAGGAATTAGTTTTTCTCCATCTTTTAACATAAAAAATAAGAAGAATGGGATAAGTACAAGCGCGAAAACGAAGCCAACAAACTGGCCAATGGCGTCGATGATTACCTCGGGTGCTGCATCAAGAGAGCTTTGCAGACTTTCTACAACACTATTTATAGCACCATTAAATTGATCAGGAATGATGTCTTGGTTTTGCTGCCAATACGTAATTGTTTCTCCAATCATATTGCTCATTCGAGGAATATTATCCACGAGTCTAGTGAATTGCTGCTGTGCAATAGGAGCGATAAATTGAATGACAAAGAAACCAGCTAAAATAAAAAGAATAAAAACGATCAATATCGAAAATATTCTATGGATTCTATAGTGTTCAAGAAAATGCATGATGGGTCTTGAAATATAAAACAAAATAGCCCCGCCTATTAAAGGAAGAGCAATAGCCCCAGCGTATGTAAGAAAGGGATCAAAGAAGTATTGTATTTCGTGAAGTAATAAAATGAGCAAAGAAAATAAGATACCGGCAACTAGTACTTGGAACCAGCGTTTATGTATCATGTCATCCCACCTTTTCAAGTAATGATAGATTTAAGTGTTTTCCCTAATACTTGCACTATTATGCAAAAATATGAAAGTCTATAACAAGTATACTATAAGATCATAATTGATGAAGGAAAATGAGAACTTCTTACAATAAAAAAGGGCTACACGTTATAATGAAAGAAAATAGTACGAAAGGGTGTTATTAAATGAAAGAGGAATTATTAAAAAGGTTCAAAAGCTATGTGAAAGTAGATACTCAATCCAATTATAATAGTGAAATGACCCCATCTACTGAAAAGCAGTGGGTGTTGGCACGCCAACTTGTAGAAGAATTGCAACAAATCGGTATGGAAGAAGTTACGATTGATGAACATGCGTATGTCATGGCGACCCTTTCTTCGAATACGGAAAAGGACGTTCCTGTTATGGGTTTTTTGGCTCATATCGATACGGCTACTGATTTCACAGGTAAAGGTGTCAACCCCAAAATTGTTAAAGATTACGATGGGGGAGATATTTATTTAAACGATGAAGTTGTTCTATCACCGAAACATTTTGAAGAACTTACTACATATAAAGGACACACCCTTGTTACAACAGATGGTACGACATTACTAGGTGCGGATAATAAGGCAGGCGTAACAGAAATTATGACTGCTATGAACTATCTTATTCAACACCCTGAAATTAAGCATGGGAAGATTCGTATAGCTTTTACACCTGATGAAGAAATTGGTCGTGGTCCCCATAAGTTTGATGTTGAGCGATTTGGTGCTTCTTTCGCCTATACGGTTGATGGAGGACCACTTGGTGAATTGCAGTACGAAAGTTTTAATGCTGCTGGTGCTAAAATCACCTTTCATGGAAACAGTGTACACCCAGGCACGGCTAAAGGAAAAATGGTCAATGCATCAAAATTAGCCATGGAATTCATTAACCAATTACCAACACAAGAGTCTCCTGAGTTTACAACAGAATATGAAGGTTTTTACCATTTAATATCTTTTAATGGAGACGTTGAAAAGGCAACTCTAATTTATATAGTGAGAGATCATGATAAAGAAAAGTTTGAAATGAAAAAAGAAAACCTCCAAATTATTGTGGAGGAGTTGAATGAGAAGTATGGAGAGAATATTGTTAAATTAGAAATGGAAGATCAATATTATAATATGCGCGATAAAATCAACCCTGTCAAGGAAATTGTAGATGTTGCCTATCAGGCGATGGAAAGTCTTGATATTAAACCGATCGTTCATCCGATTCGAGGAGGTACGGATGGGTCTCAGCTTTCCTATATGGGATTGCCTACACCAAACTTGTTTACTGGTGGAGAAAATTTTCATGGGAAATATGAGTACATCTCACTAGAAAATATGGTGAAAGCAACAGAAGTAATCGTTGAAATTACGAAGCTTTTTGCAAAAGATAGATAATGAAGTATAGATGTATTTTTGCAATCACATAATGAGAGATGGGAAAGGTTAAAAATTTAATTGACAAATAACGAACCCATGCTATGATTAAGGAAGAATATAGCATTTCCTAAAGGGGAGTAGCTGGACAGTAAAGTCGTCATTACGGGAGTGATCCCCGGCTTTATTGGCAACGGACGTTGTTAGCGAGACCTTTACCCACCCATGGGTAAAGGTCTGTTTTTTTATGATCTTTACCTTTGAGGTAGAGATCATTTTTTGTTAGAAGGAGAGAGATTAGATGGATGCTCAATTATTAATAGAATACGGTTGGGTTTTGATCGTACTCGTAGGATTAGAAGGGATATTAGCCGCAGATAACGCTTTAGTTTTAGCCATTATGGTGAAGCATTTACCGGAAGATCAGCGTAAGAAAGCCTTATTCTATGGTTTGTTAGGGGCCTTCGTCCTTCGATTTGCTTCATTATTTGTTATTTCTTTTCTCGTTGATGTTTGGCAAGTTCAAGCTTTAGGGGCCGCGTACTTATTATTTATTTCAGTAAAACATTTAACTGATAAATGGCGAGCAAGAAAAGGTGATAATGAAACAACTGGTGGGGAAAAGGATCCAGAAGGCAAAGGATCAGGATTCTGGATGACGGTGTTCAAAGTCGAGCTTGCAGACTTAGCTTTTGCAGTTGATTCCATTTTAGCAGCCGTAGCTTTAGCCGTTGCTTTACCTGCTACCCCACTTCCGAATGTAGGAAGTCTTGATGGGGGACAGTTTGCAGTTATTCTCGCCGGCGGAATGATTGGTATTATTATCATGCGTTTTGCAGCCAATGTATTTGTGAATCTATTGCAGTCTCGTCCTGGTTTAGAAATTGCGGCTTTTGTCATTGTAGGATGGGTAGGGATTAAGCTCGTTGTTTCTACTTTAGCCCACCCGAATATCCAAGTAATTGATGAGCACTTTGCTCACTCTACTGTGTGGAAAGTCTCATTTTATACGATATTAGTAGGGATTGCTGTCGCGGGTTGGTTTTTATCCGGCAAAAAGAAAACAGAAAATTAATAAAAGCTGCAGGAGATTTATTTAACGGGTTCAGTTTTCGAGTACAAAACATGAAATAACATACGAATGAAGAGACCAAATCGCATATGATTTGGTCTCTTATTATTCCTTGTTATATCAACGATTATCGGTATTTAACATATAAATTAGCATACAAAATCAGAGATTGTGCTTGAATTCGAGATGTTTGTGTGAATTTAGGGGCTGCGGGAAACGGTTCGCTTTCCATGGGGCGGGCGCTGAGCCTCCTCGGACTTCGTCCTGTGGGGTCTAAGCTGTCCCGCACATCCCATAGGAGTCTCCCCGTTTCCCTCCGCCCCTTTACCATAAAAGTGTCTCGATACCCCTTCAAGAAAAGGCAGCCATTCCTAAGTTTGCATGCAAATCTTGATAGCGGGCGGTCCTATTAAAATCCTTGATATAGAGAGGTTCATTGCAATAGAACACGGATAGTGGAAGATAGTCCTTCTGGGAAAGGGATTCGTTTCTCACACATCGAATGGGGGGCTTGGGAATCTCCCCGTTTCCTCGCCACCCATCCTTTCGGCCCTACCGCCATGAGTCGTCTTCTGTGTTTACTACACCATATGGAACAAGTGTGCAGTTGCAAACTCTCATCTATGAATAGCCTACAATTTGAAGAACCAATTACTTAGGTTTCCGTCTGCCTCACAATGGCAAGGAGGTCCGGGAAATCGCAAGACTCCACGGAGGCGCCTTGGTCAGCGGCGTATGGACTGGACTGAGCTGTCGAGAACATCGTGATTCGATGTTGACTTACCGTACAGAAGCGAGGGAAGTCTCACTAGCCGCTAACGCCCGACGGGATTGATGAACTAGATTTAGCCTTCGTCCTTATAAGGCGTAAGAGCTGGGATGAACATGATCGGTGAGATCTCAAGTAAAGGATGCCTTAGTTGAAGAAGAAAAGGTAAAGGAAAAACGCTTGGATATTAAAATGTCCAAGCGTTTTTCCTTTACCAATTGTAATGTTATTTAGTATGTTAATTGTTCCGATAATTCTGTTGCTATTTTTCCCTCTAAATATGTTTTTGTACTCCAAAACCGAACTATTTAAGGTTTATTCCTGCAGCTTTTTTGTTAGATTTTTATAGTAGAGGTATCTATCTATATTGTCTTAACTAGTGGTTTGTTATAGTAAGTAAATAGGGTATTAATTATAATAAGAGGAGGGGTACGATGGGAAAAGCAGCTAATAATCGAGCCGATCAATTCACCTATATAAAGAATCGGATTCAAATGTTAAATCAAGTAGTTTCCACCATGAATCCAGAAGATATAGATATTGATGACTATAATCGGGTTCTGGAAATGATTGAACAATTGCATTTGAAAATGAATCGTTTTAAAAAGGATTGGGGAGATAATAACTGACAGAGACTCCTTAATGGGGGGAACCTATGAATTTTCAACCAATGTCACAAGAAGAAGCAAAGCAGGTTGTTTCATGGCAATATCAAGGAGAGTATAGTTTTTATGATATGAAGGCAGACTTGGAAGATTATGAAAAGTTTATTCATCCTAACACACGTAATCCTCATACATATAGTGCATATGAAGACGGAGAATTTATTGGAATCTTCACAGCGCAAATAGTCGGTGAAAGAACTATTGATATAGGGTTAGGGATGCGTCCGGATCTCACAGGGAGAGGGATGGGGCAGCGGTTTATAGAAAAGGGGCTGAAATACGTCGGCGAGCAAATTCCTTTTTCAGAAGTGACTTTGGCTGTTGCTTCCTTTAATAAACGAGCGATCAAAGTGTATGAACGGATTGGGTTTGAGACAGTACATACGTTTTATCAAAAGACGAACGGTGGGGAATTTCTTTTTGTGAAAATGGTAAAAAAATGAAAAGTGAGGCAATTAACTTCTGATCATTAGAAGTAATGCTTTACAATAAAATAGCGAAGGAGTGATTACAGTGGTCCTACATTATTTTCATTTAAAAGCCGATTGGCCAGGTGGTCGAAATGAAGTTGGTTATATAGAATCTGATAAATTGAAAACGAAAATATCCATTCCAAAAGAAATGGACGGCCCTGACATAGGTACTAATCCTGATGAAATGCTATTAGGAGCAGCAGCGACTTGTTATATCATTAGTTTAGGGGCTCTGATCGAGCGTGCGAACTTACCGCTTGCCGAGATGGCCATGGAATCGGAAGGCATTGTTGACGTAACTGAGGGTGTGTTCACGTATCAAAAAATCATTCATAAGCCGAGAGTGTTCTTAACAAGGGAAGCAGGGGAGAAGGAGCTCAAAAGACTTAATGCATTAGTTGAAAAAGCGGAGAGTAGTTGTATGATCTCCAGGGCAATCGCAGGAAATGTGGAACTGGAATTACAAGCTGATACAGGTATTCACTAAACAAAATCCACGCATATAATTATGCGTGGATTTTATTAGATTAGGGATGATAATACTGAAAAAATGAGATTTTAGAGTGATGAATTCTTTATACTCTGTTTCCGTTCACAGAAAAAAGGTTGTGTTATCGTAAGGTTGTTCTAACGATGGCAAATAACAACTTTATCCTAGATTAAAAGAGATAGACACGTGCTTCAAATGGATCAAGCTGAAGTTGGGTTGTTTTTTCTTCTTCTTTTAATATTTTGCGACTGGCAAGAAGAAGTTGATCAGATTTCAAGGGATATTCGCTTTCAAATGTAGCTTCTGTTGCGGTTAAGTTTGTAATGATAAGAGCTGTTTGATTACCATACGTTCGAGTATAGGCATAAATCTGAGAATCGTCAGGAAGCAATAATTCATACGTTCCATAAGTAAACAATTCATAGTTTTTCTTCAAGCTAATTAATCGTTTGTAGTGGGCAAGAATCGAATTCTGCTCTTTTAATTGACGGGATACATTGATTTGTTTATAGTTCGGATTTACCTTCATCCATGGTTGGCCAGTTGTAAAACCAGCCTGTGATTCATCGCTCCACTGCATCGGTGTGCGACTATTGTCACGAGAGGTATTCCAAAGGACTGACATAATTTCTTTGTGCGTCCAACCTTCTGCTATTTTTTTTGCATAGAGGTTCTTAGCTGCCACATCGTCATAATCCTCGATGGATGGAAGAGCGACGTTGGTCATGCCAATTTCTTGTCCTTGGTAAATGAACGGTGTCCCCTGCATTAAAAAGTACATCGTTGCGATCGAGGTTGCACTTTCATACCAAAATTCTTCATCATTGCCCCATGTAGAAACGATGCGTGCTTTATCGTGGTTTTCAATAAATAAAGCATTCCAACCATCGCCTTCTAACGCTTTTTGCCAACGTGTTAGGGCCTTTTTCAAACCGACGACATCTAGTTGCTGATCGGAGCCTTGATCCCAAAGATCTAAATGCTCAAACTGAAAGACCATATCCATTTTGCCTTCTTTACCTACCCATTTATGAGCTTCTGAAGCACTTACCCCATTAGCTTCTCCGACAGTAAGGGCTTTATATTCGGGCCGTCCATACGTCTGGTCTTTGAATTCTTGTAAAAATTCATGGATACCCTTTTGGTTCATATGCATGTCAAAGGAAGAAACATAAGGCTTTCCTTTTGGATTGGGCAAATCAGGTAATCCTGCCCGTTTCTTAATATGACTAATTGCATCAATACGGAAGCCATCAATTCCCTTATCAAGCCACCAGTTTACCATATCGTATAAAACGGTACGTACCTCTTCATTTTCCCAATTTAAATCGGGTTGTTTTTTCGAGAAAAGGTGAAGGTAGTATTGCTGTGTTTTTGTATCATATTCCCAGGCAGATCCTTCAAAAATACTTTCCCAGTTATTCGGTTCGTTTCCTTTTTTTCCATCTCGCCAAATGTACCAATCTCGCTTAGGGTTGTCCCTAGAGGAGCGAGATTCAATAAACCAGGGGTGCTCATCACTTGTATGGTTGAGTACAAGATCGATAATCAGTTTCATACCTCGTTTATGGACTTCCTCAAGCAACTGATCAAAGTCTGCCATAGTTCCAAACTCTTCTAAAATATCCTGATAGTCGGAAATATCATAGCCATTATCGTCCTTAGGAGACTTATACATTGGGCAGATCCAAATGAAATCGATACCAAGTTCTTTTATATAATCAAGACGTTCAATCATTCCTTGTAAATCTCCAATGCCATCGCCATCGGAATCCTGAAAACTTCGCGGATAGACTTGATAGCCGACAGCTTCTTTCCACCATGCTTTTTCCAATTAAAAAACCTCACTTTTTACTTTTTTATACTATAGATTTGCAAATTGAGAATGAAACCTCGTTATTCGCTAATACCCATGTCCTGATCCTCTAATACTAATATGTGTGCAAACGTTTTCGTTGATTCATATATTAGCGGAATATTTTGATTTTTACAATAGAACACTCAAAAAAATTATAAATTTGGATAAAATCCCCACTGTTCATAAGAAGAATTAACGGTTATAATAAGAACAAACGTTCGTTGTTTGGAGTGGTGGAAATGGATTATTCAGTTTATCCTCGTCATGACGTTCTGTGCATTGATATGCGATCTTTTTATGCAAGTGTGGAATGTACGAGGCGTGGGCTAGATCCGAAAACAGCTTTGCTCGCTGTTGTTGGAGATCCAAATAGAAGTGGAAGTATTGTGTTGGCAGCATCGCCCGCCTTAAAGAAAAAGCACGGCATTAGCAATGTGAGTCGTTTTTTTGAATTACCTGATGACCCTCAGCTTGTCATCGCACAGGCTCACATGGGGGATTATTTAGAAGTGTCGGTAGAGATTACAAAAATGATGATGAATTATGTTCCGCCTGAAGCGATCCATGTTTATTCAGTGGATGAACTATGGGTGACAGTCAACGGTTTAGAAAAGCTATACGGATCACCTTACGATATCGCTCGTATGATTCAGGATAACATTCGCGACCAATTTGGGATCGAGTGTGTGATTGGTATAGGTGATAATAAATTTTTAGCTAAAGTCGTCATGGATATTCATGCAAAAAAAGCAGAGGACGGAATTGCTGAGTGTCGTTATGAACACGTAAAGAAGCTGTTATGGCCGACTCTAATTGAAGAAATATGGGGGATCGGGTCACGCATGATGCGAAATTTAAATCGAATGGGCATTGTCACACTCGGACAACTGGCTAATCACCCTGTAAAGTATTTAAAAAAGCATTATGGAGTAATTGGTGAACAATTATATTGGCACGCCTGGGGTATTGATTTAAGTCCTGTCATCGGCAATTTTACTAAGACTGAACAGAAAGGCTACGGCCATGGCATTACGTTATTACGAGATTACACGGGAGAGGAATTGTCGACCGTATTACTCGATTTATGTGAAGAAGCCTGTCGACGGGCGAGAAGAGACGAGCAAGCGGGAAGGACCGTCCACCTTTCCGTTGGTTATGCAAGTGAAGTAGGAGGTGGCTTCAGCCGTTCAATGTCGATTGATCAACCAACGAACATTACGATGGATATGTATCATTTATGCATGCGTCTTTTCCGAACCTTTTATGATGGGGAAAGTAACATTCGCCGCACGAGCGTGACACTGACAAAACTCCATGAAGACGTAGCTACTCAGCTCACACTTTTTGATGATCGTCCAAAACAGAAGGATGTAGGAATTGTGATGGATCAAATTCGTGATAAATATGGATCAACGGCGATTTTAAGAGCAAGTAGTTTTACGGATGCAGGGATTACGCCAGAGCGGAGCAAGAAGATTGGGGGGCATTTTGCCTGATTGAGTTCTATTCTAATTTTGTCAATAAAACTTCCGTTTCTAGTAGTGGAGACGGAGGTTTGTTTAGTTTTAAAAAATCAAGGTGCTTATCTATTAAAAATCCCCATTTTCAGTAAAACTTTTAATCTCCCTTATAACCTTTGCTTACTCTATTAAAAGGGTATATTCTTTTATGTAGTTTCTCTCTTTCAAAAAGCCACTTTTCACTCCTATATCTCCTCATTTTCTTCTTCTTTTCCATATCTATAAATAGGTGGTGTAAGATTGTTGATAGCTAAATGGTTTCAAAAGGTATATTACGGTTGGTTCATTGTATTCTTTGCGGGATTAGGCATCTTCTTTTCAGGACCTGGACAAACATATTCAAACGCTCAATTCATTGATCAATACATAAACGATTTTGGTTGGTCCCGTTCTGAAGTATCTGGATTGTACTCGGCCGCCACTTTGGTGGCTGGCTTCGTTATGATTCATATTGGAAAGCTTATTGATCGATTTGGTCAACGAGTAATGATGGTGACGGTTGGCTCTCTTTTCGCATTAGCCTGTTTGTTTAATAGTATCGTATCTAGTATGTGGATGCTTGCCGTGGGTTTCTTTTTAGTACGTTTACTAGGGCAAGGGAGTATGTCGCTCATTCCGAATACTTTAGTGGCGCAGTGGTTTATTAAGAAAAGAGGTGTAGCCTTTAGTTTCATGACATTGGGGAGCTTCGCTAGTGCCATGTTATTTCCAATTATAAATACATGGTTAATAAGCACATGGGACTGGCAATTTGCTTGGAGATTTTGGGGTATTACTCTATTAGTTGTATTTGTTCCGATTGCGTTTTTAGGTGTGCGAAATAAACCAGAACTAATGGGGCTAGAACCTGATGGACAAACCGATAAACCAGCGAAGGGGCTGAAGCTAGGAACAGCCACAGCCTCTATCACAGAAGCAGAAGAGGATTGGACGCTAAAAGAGGCAAAGAGAACAAGGGCGTTTTGGGCCATCTTAGTGTGTGTAGGTATACCAGCTATGGTTAATACAGGCATTACTTTTCATATTATATCGATCTTTAAATCCAATGGTTTATCAGTAGAAGCTTCAGCTATGGTATTAAGTTTAATGGCTGTTGTTGGCATACCTATGTCACTTATATCTGGATATTTAACGGAAAAAATAAAAACGAACTATCTTCTCTTAACTATTTTTATTATTGAAATGGTTTTATTATTATTATTACTCGTAACGACTCACTGGTGGATAGCTATTATATTTGGTGCCCTGTGGGGAGTAGCTAATGGACTAGAAAGAATCGCTCTTAATGTCATATGGCCTGTTTATTTTGGGCGCCGCCATATCGGGAGTATTAATGGGTGGGGAGTAACGATGGGGGTATTGGGATCGGCGTTTGGACCGCTCCCGTTCGGTGTAGGGTTCGATATTTTTCATAGTTATACTCCAGTTCTACTGCTTACGTTGATTTTTCCAATTATTGGAGTTGTTAGTGCTTTACTAGCTAAAAAACCTGTTAAGTCTTCAATAGCTGGGTAAGAATCAAGTTTGGACAGGAAGTGTGAAAATCCGATTTAACAGACTCAAGTTCCATTATCTTTATTAGAATAACGGAACCATGAATCCGCTCACCCAAAGGTCCTTGGTTCTATGAGGTTAGAGCACCTATTTTTTTTAGATAATGGTATACACCGTCTTCATCACAAGTGAACTCCGTTGTTTCATCGACTACTTCTTTAATGTGTTCCGGTGCATTTTTCATGGCTACGGCATAACTAACATACTGTAACATCGGTAAATCATTGTTACTATCACCAATAGCCAGAGTTTCATTTGCAGACAAATTAAACCGCTCTAACATCTGCTTAATTCCTGTTGCTTTGTTCACGTTTGAAACCATCACCTCGACATTGTGTTCCGAAGATATAGAGGTGGTGAAGTCAATTTCCTGTTTAAGTTGTTCAAGCTCACTTTTCCATTCATTTATATGGTTTTTTGTTCTAGCAAAGAAGTAAAACTTTGAGAATTTACTTCCCTCTATGTGATCCCTCCAGGCAATTTCCTCCTTGATCGCTTGTTTACGCGAAAGCCACTCATTAATTCCAACACTGTCTGGTTTGGGATCTCTTATTTCATTTTCTACGTGCGGTTGATCGTGTTTTAATGTAATTCGAGATGTTTCATACGGGAAAAGTTCATAATATACTTTGTATTCTCTTGCTTTCTTAATAATCTTTTCTACCAACTCAAGCGAAAGGGAGTGTTCAAATACCGCTTCTTTTCCTATATATCCAGCCATTCCATTTGAAGTAATTACCCCATCTACTTGGAAGCCTTCAGGTACGGCCCCGTCTATTTCATCAACAGCTCTACCTGTAGCTACAAAAACGAAAATCCCCTGATTTCGTAAGTCATCGATGATTTGTTTTGTATAAATACTTACCTTATTATTATGATTTAATATTGTACCATCCATGTCTAAGAAAATGGCCTTAGGTTGTATTACCACTACGATCCCTCCTTTTTTGTGAAAAAATTCATTTGTCAAGTATACACTTTGTTATGTCCAACCTCAATGACTGTCTTCAGCTGATGAGTACAGGTAGGTCTGCTAACGGCTTGTTACATAAGAGGTCTCGTATTTAAATGTAGTTATCGATTAATGATCGAGGTACTTAATGAGGTTATAAGTCAGTGGCAAGGAGAGGGTAGCATCCTCCTAAAAAATATGACAGAGAAGCCAGGAACGATGGGTACGACTTTGGAGGAACTGGTTCAACTCGGGAGGTTATGTGACCATCCAAATAAGGTTGGTTTCTCCTTCCATACATTTCCATGTATTTGCGAGTGGACTATGGAATAGCGACAATTGAGTAGATAAAGGGGTGTAGTTAGGCTGCTTTGATGATCTAGTCGTTATCCATTTATAATAATTCTAAATATGAAACAGGCTGAGGGAAAGACAACATGCAAATATTTTCTGGCCATGGTTATATTAAGGAAAACCAATTTGCTCAGCTAATGGATTTCAGCTTATTAGAAAATATTAAAGGTACGCCCATATGAGCGTACCTTTATGCACCATTATTATTTTTTATTTACAGAAGCATCGTAAATTGAAACTACAGCACTCTTCAACGCTTCATTAAACTCTTCTTCAGACTGATTGGCATTTAAGTCAGCGGACAATGCCCGGGAGAAGCTCGCAATGAGACCTTCATTTTCTTTCAGTTTCTCATTTGCCTCATCGCGGGTATACCCACCGGAAAGCGCAACAACGCGTACAACGCGTGGATGTTCAATCAACTCTTTGTAAGCATTGGCTTTCGTTGGAATCGTGAGCTTCAGCATCACGTTCTCGTCTTCCGGTAAGTTATTGAGATGTTTATGAATTTCATCGCGCAGCATTTCTTCGCATTGTTCCTTATTTTCACTGTTAATATCGACTTCCGGCTCGATGATAGGGATGAGATCAGCAGCAATAATGCGTTTTCCAATGTCGAATTGCTGGTCGACAACTTCCTTAATGCCGCTTCGGTTTGGTTGATGGATGACCGAGCGCATTTTGGTACCGAAAATGTTTCGTTCGTTGGCACGGCGAAGTGTCTCATCCAAATCATCAATCGGCTTCATGAGCTGTACGCCATTTTCCTGCTCGGCAAGTCCTTTATCTACTTTAAGGAAAGGGGCAATGCCTTTATCGGCGAGATAATCCGCTGTATATTTCCCTTCGATTTTGCGGTCCATTGTTTGTTCAAATAGGATGGCGCCGAGGATATGGTCAGCATCAAAGGCAGGGGACGTGATGATTCTGGTCCGCATTTGGTGTACCAAATCAAACATTTCATCCTCACCAGAATATACGTCTTCAGGTACACCGTACGCTGCCAATGCTTTTGGTGTACTACCTCCGCTTTGATCGAGCGCGGCAATAAATCCTTTTCCGTTCTTGATTTCATCGTATTGATGGTTGTTCATAATTCTCACTCCTTTTTACTAGTCTTTAAAAAACATCCATTTATATTCTTTCCCTTTTTCCATTGTACTTAACAATGTTTTTTTAGTAAAGGAGTGGAGTCTGTAAAGGTTTAACATATTCATTTGATTAAAAGGGTCACTGTGGGAGTGAAATGCCAACACAAACTTTAGGTGTTTTTGCTTGTATTCACGGGGCTGAGATAGCCTAACGTCATGTGTAATTGAATGTGATTGTACCAGTAGTAGAGATAATCAAATAAGGCTAAGTCTAGTTCAGTTTTCGTCTCGAATCGTTGGACAAAAACAAACTTTGTCTTAATGACCTTATATGTAGCTAAAGCTTTATGTAAATGGGCATCGATGGAAGCGAAGGCTTGTCGTACTCTTCGTTGGTTTGAAAATAGCGACGGTGTAATTTAGACACTAGCCCCTGTTCTTTCATGATTCTTCCGACTCTGCGACGAGAGACTTGGTCCCTTTTTTATAGAGTTCATGTTTGATTTTTCGTGTCCCATAATTCTGTCGACTTTCATGAAAAATCTCTACAATTAGGTTCGTAAGTTCATCTTCTTCGGATGGATGTTTCTCTTTCGTTTCATAGTAGTACGTACTTTTCGGGAGTTGGAGGACGTCGCACATTGCTGATACCGAGTATTTATGACGGTTGTTCCGCATGATCAGCGCGGCCTGCTTTAGTATGTCATTTTCCATGTTCAAGCGTTGACTTTCTTTGCGTACTTCATTAATTCCTTTTGTCCGGGTGTTCGATTATCCTTTTTCCTTGAAAGAACTGGAATTTTTATATTGGCTCATCCAATTATCAAAGGAAGAAGAAGTTATTTTATACTCTTTGATGATATCTTTTCTTGGTTTACCACTTTCATAAAGTTGAACCATCTGTGTCTTAAAATCATCAGTAAAACGAACGACGGTTTATTTTGGCTATGGTTAGATCCCGTTGCCTGTAATATTTAGTGAAGTGTACCTAAGACCTTAGACCTGAAACCTTAACGAAACTGTCCAACTCAGTGCAGCTTATCCATATAATTCCCTTGGCTATGATGAGTATTACTCAAAAGAAGATTATGATGTAACAGATGATAAGTCCTTTGGATGGGGTTATCTTGATGAATACTTCTTTAGTGATTCTCTAGATAAGATGGGAGAGTTGGAACAGCCGTTTTATAATAAGATGATTACGCTGACGAACCACCATCCGTTTACCTTACCTGAAGAAGGGAAATTCATTGAAAAAGGGAATACGTCTAGTGGGACGTTGAACCGTTTCTTCCAAACGATCCGTTATCAGGATGAGGCTTTAAAACAATTTGTAGAGGATTTTAAAGAATCTAACCTTTACGATGATACGCTGCTTATTATTTATGGTGACCACTTTGGTATTTCGGAAAATCACCAGAAAGCTATGGGAGAGTATTTAGACAAAGATATTAATGAATATGAACAATTTCAGCTTCAGCGAGTTCCTCTTTTAATGATTGGGGAAGGGATTGAACCACAAAAATATGACACGGTTGGAGGACAGATTGACTTACGCCCTACCATCATAAACCTTTTAGGGGTGGAAGATGAAAATCCAGTTCAGTTCGGTCAAGATTTATTTAGTGAAGAACGTCGTGAGATGATGATTACACGCGATGGCGATTTTGCTAGTGAAGAATTTGTGGGTGTTAAAGAGAGCTGTTTTGAACGAGAAACAGGTGAAGAAGTAGAAGGTGATGTTTGTGCACCTGGGTTTGAAGAAGCAGAAGAAGAACTAGCGTTATCCGATTCTATTGTTTACGGCGACCTCCTTCGTTACCTTGATGAAACAGAAATGATTGAGAGAGAAGATGAATCCTCATCTGAAGAAGTAGAATAATAAATTTGCATTGAGGCCAGCTTGTAGAAAGCCTTATAGTTTTCTACAAGCCTTGCTTTGTAGTTTAATATTCTTTAGTAGCGACATAGTAAAGAGTAGAAACATAGATTGAATCATTCTAAATATGTGGAAACAATTCTGTAACAAGTTTCACAGAGGAGGGGGCTTATGGAAAAAGAAATAAAAAGTTAAGAATTGAAGTAATAAAAGGAGACATTGCTTCTCAAACAGATATCGAAGCTGTTGTTAATGCATCCAACGCTGAACTGCTTATTGGTGGAGAGTGGCCGAAGCTTTACACAAAGCAGCTGGACCGGAGTTAGCTGAAGCGGGAGCTCCATATTCTCCTATTTCGCCTGTGGAAGCTGTGATTACTGAAGCTTTTCAACTCCCTAATAGCAATGGTTTAGAAAAGGAGTGATAGAAATGAATAAAATAGGGGTTCTAACTAGTGGTGGAGACTCTCCCGGAATGAATGCGGCTATACGTGCAGTCGTAAGGACAGGTATTTACCAAAATAAAGAAATGTATGGGATTAAGTATGGGTTTAAAGGGTTATTAGAAGGAACTCAGTTCAAGACTAATGGATTGTCTTGGTGGAGTTTCCAAAAATAATTTTGATAAATAAAGAAGTAATCCGATGTTTAAAAAATATACTATTAGCTACTACCCATGGTTCTGAGTGGAGATGGAATTTTTAGGGATTTGATTTTCTTAAAATTCACCGGACTTTTTCAGTGGCCTCATGAGGACAGGGGGTGGTATGAGCATGCTTGCATATGATCGACAGTTTTTTATGTAGGATATCCAAAAGTTAATGGCTCATATCTACAACCTACTAAAAAAACTGAAGGATTCAAGGTTGCTGAAGAAAAAAACGGATCTATGAAAGACGGAGCCATGACGGTATAACTTAATCAATAAGTCCTCTGCGTGAGGGCTTTTTTTCGTTTTTAAAAATTTCCTGTATACATAGAACTTCTCTTTGATATAATGAGAACAAATGTTCGTATTTAGAGGTGACGGAATTGAACAATTTAATTACTCGGGCCTTTGAAAGTAAAGAAAAACTTGAATTGATTTACATCGACAGTGACGGTCAATTATCACAAAGAATAATTAGGGTTGTTAAAATGGATCACAATGGCTTGTTAGCTTATTGCTATTCCAAGCAACAAGTTCGATCTTTTAAAAAGGAAAATATTTTGTCAGTGTATCCTTATCAATCCAGAAAGAAAATGGAGGCATAGTAATGAAGCCGAATGACAGAGGAACGATCAAATGGACCTCACTCATGATGCCAGAACATATCGAAATGCTTAAGGAAGTGTGGAAAGAGGATGAAAAAGAAGAAAAGGCCATCTTAGATGAGCAACAAATCGTAGAGAACAGCTTTGCTTTACATTGTGCGATGGAGGATGGATTACCTGTTAACATCAAGCACCATAATGGAGTCAATTATAGCTACACAACAGTGAAAGTTATGACTATGACCCCTGATACGAATGAAATTCACTGCAAGGACCATAAGGATAAAGAGGGCATTACTATTCTATTTGATGATATCTATGAGGTAACGGTTTTGTGAACACGTATCATTAGGTTTTTTTATTCTGATTAAAACTTACAGCGAGTAAAATATGGACCGGGGAATTTATAGGGATAAATACCATGCCTGAAACGTGTTTCAATGAATTGTGAACTAAATCTTAAACAACCCAATTTATTCACATTGAAATCAAAAGGATTGCGAGTTTACCGGATTTCGTATATATTAATGGTAAGACAACAGAATATATTTTCCTTCGGGGTCGGGTGAAAATCCCAGCCGGCGGTGATGAACCACAAGTTCTCAGCCCGCGACGGGGAGGCAGCAGCTATGCGTTTCCCCCTGATTTGGTGAACATTCCAAAGCCGACAGTGAAAGTCTGGATGGGAGAAGGAGTGAAGAAACGTCAGAGATACAATGAAATTCTGTATTTGTATCCTTTTATTTGGCGTACCTTTATGCATTTTTACATGTATTAAAAACCCTGGGGAAGTCTATCTTCTTCAGGGTTTTTTCGTTTTAAAAAAGTTTCAAATAGTGAGGTGATCGTATGGATCATGATCAAAACTATATGCGTATGGCAATTGAAATGGCTAAAGCAACCGTCGGCCAAACTTCTCCGAATCCTTCAGTAGCGGCAGTTGTTGTCCGTGATAATCAAGTGGTCGGAATGGGCATTCATGTTAAAGCTGGCGAACCCCACGCGGAAGTGCATGCCTTAAAAATGGCCGGAGAAAAAGCGGATGGTGCAGATATTTATGTAACGCTTGAGCCTTGCAGTCATTATGGGCAAACGCCTCCTTGCGCACAGGCAGTGATTGATGCCGGTATTAAGCGAACGATCATTGCTTCTCACGATCCGAATCCAAAAGTTAGTGGCCGAGGGGTTCGCATGATGAAGACGGCAGGTATTGAAGTGAAAACGGCTGTGTTAAAAGAGGAAGCAGATGAGTTAAATCGGTCCTTTTTCCATTTTATCCAAACACAGCATCCTTATGTACGCTTGAAATCAGCCATAAGTATGGATGGTAAAATTGCTACTTCCACAGGAGAAAGCCAGTGGATTACAGGTGAAGAAGCTCGTCTAGATGGACATCGTTATCGTCATCAATCAGCCGCTATTCTCGTTGGTATCAATACAGTGATGATGGATAACCCAAAGCTGACAACTCGCTTAGAAGGTGGCGGAAAGCATCCGGTGCGAATCGTTTTGGATACAAAATTACGCATACCGATATCCTCCCAGTTAGTGCAAGATACAACGGCTCTTACCTGGATTTTTACAGGATCGGATATAACCGAGGAACAGCTTGCTCCTTTTGAAGAATTTTCTCATGTTGAAATTATTAAGTTAGAGAAACGACAGATTGAAGTAGATGCAGTCCTTCGTTATTTGGGTGAAAGAAAAATCACTTCCCTCCTTATAGAAGGGGGAGCCACGATAGCCGATGCTTTTGTAAGAGCTGGGTGTGTAAATGAAGTAGTAACTTATATGGCCCCGAAACTGATCGGCGGAAAAGAAGCGCTAACTTCTGTAGCAGGAAAAGGAATTAGCAGTCTGAAAAATGTAGAAGATTTTCAATTTGTATCAACGGAAAGAATCGGAGAGGATTTAAAAATAGTCTCGATTAAAAAGGAGGGGTAAGCGATGTTCACGGGAATTATTGAAGAAATAGGGTCTGTTAAGGGTATTACAACTAAAACGGAAGCCTTGGAGATAAGTGTTCATGCAAAAGATATTTTAAATGATGTGAATTTGGGTGACAGTATTTCCATTAACGGTGTTTGTTTAACAGTTACAAGCTATACGGCTCACAGTGTTGAATTTGATGTCATGCCTGAGACGTTTAGAGCAACAAACCTTCATGAACTAAAACAGGGAAGTCCCGTAAATCTAGAACGAGCAATGGCAGCTGGAGGAAGATTTGGCGGTCATTTAGTATCCGGACATATCGATGGAACAGGTAGTATTATTAGCAAAAGTCCGGAATCAAATGCCGTTTATTATGACATTGAATTACCTGACGAACTTATAAAATATTTTGTATATAAAGGGTCGATTGCCATAGATGGAACGAGTTTAACTGTTTTTGGCGTGAAAGATAACCGGGTGACCATCTCGTTAATTCCTCACACGATGGAACATACGGTATTAGGAGGAAAAGGTCCAGGAGATCAGGTGAATATCGAATGCGATATGATCGGTAAGTATGTTGCACATTTTTTAGGAAAAGATGAACCGAGTAAACAATCACAAATGTCGAAAGAATTTTTAAGTGAAAATGGATTTGCTTAATGGAAGGAGCCGCAAACATGTTCGACTCAATTGAAGCTGCAATAGAGCGTTTGAAGCAAGGAAAGATGGTTATTGTTTGTGATGACGAGGATCGTGAAAATGAAGGAGACCTTATTGGGCTTGCGGAATATGCGACTCCAGAAATGATTAATTTTATGATTACTCATGCCCGTGGCCTTGTTTGCACTCCTATTACAGGGGGGATGGCGAAGGATCTTGAGTTGTTACCGATGGTAGGTCATAGTACCGATCCTAACCAAACGGCTTTCACCGTAAGTATTGATCATAAAAATACAACGACAGGGATTTCTGCTGATGAGCGAGCATTGACGATTAGAGAGTTATTGAATCCAAAGTCAGTGACAGAAGACTTTCAAAAGCCAGGCCATATTTTCCCGCTAATAGCTAAAGATGGTGGGGTGCTTCGTCGCGCTGGGCACACGGAAGCGGCTATTGATTTAGCCGTTTTATCGGGGACGAAACCTGCTGGTGTCATTTGTGAAATTATTAAAGATGATGGAACGATGGCACGCGTGCCTGATTTGCGAGAGATGGCTGATGAATTTGATATTCCGATGATCACGATTGCCGATCTTATTCAATATCGCCATCGCCATGAAGATCATGTCATTCGTGAGGTGGAAATTCAACTTCCTACTGAATACGGTGATTTTCGCGCTGTTGCCTATACGAATGATATTGATCACAAAGACCATATCGCATTAATTAAAGGGGAAATTCAACCAGATGAGCCAACGCTTGTTCGCGTCCACTCCGAATGTCTTACAGGCGATGTCTTTGGTTCCTATCGCTGTGATTGCGGCCCACAGCTACACAATGCCTTAAGACAAATCGCAGAAAATGGAAGCGGAGTATTGCTGTATATGAGACAAGAAGGACGCGGCATAGGTCTGCTTAATAAAATGTTTGCCTATAAACTTCAAGAGGAAGGGTTAGATACCGTAGAAGCAAATGAAAAATTAGGCTTCGGACCTGACCTCCGCGATTATGGAGTAGGTGCGCAAATTTTACGTGAATTAGGTATTTCAAAAATAAAACTACTGACCAATAACCCGAAAAAAATCTCAGGATTAAGCGGCTACGGTCTAGAAGTTGTCGAGAGATCAGCTATTCAAATGCCCTCAAGAAAAGAAAACGAGTTGTACCTAAAAACCAAACAATCTAAAATGGGACACCTATTTCATTATTAGAGGAAAAGCGGAAGCGGCCCGGGAGGCACGAAACGCATAAGCAAGATGCCGAAGTGAAGTGGACTTTCTTCGCGAAGGTAGATTGCTTATGTCGCGAGTGACTGGCCGCAGGAGCTGGACAGAGGAAAAGCGGAAGCGGCCCGGGAGGCACGAAACGCATAAGCAAGATGCCGAAGTGAAGTGGACTTTCTTCGCGAAGGTAGATTGCTTATGTCGCGAGTGACTGGCCGCTAGAACTGGACAGAGGAAAAGCGGAAGCGGCCCGGGAGACACGAAACGCATAAGCAAGATGCCGAGCCGAAGTGAACTTAAAATAGAAGGTTTATAAAGGGAGCGATTATATTGGTTAAAACATTAGAAGGAAACTTAGTAGGAAGCGGATTAAAAATAGGTATTGTTGTTGGGAGATTTAACGATTTTATTACAGGTCGACTGTATGAAGGAGCCGTCGATGCACTTAAGCGCCATGACGTTAATCTAGACGATGTCGAAGCTGCTTACGTACCAGGGGCTTACGAAATCCCAATGGTAGCAGGAAAAATGGCTAACTCTGGAAAATATGATGCAGTAATTACATTGGGCGCGGTTATTCGCGGGTCCACACCGCACTTTGACTACGTATGTGGTGAAGCGGCTAAAGGTGTTTCTCAGGCATCTATATCAAGTGGGGTACCAGTGATCTTTGGAGTTATCACGACAGATACGATTGAGCAAGCCATCGAACGTGCGGGTACGAAAGCCGGAAATAAAGGCTGGGAAGCAGCAACAGCTGCGATTGAGATGGCTAACTTGAACCGTTTGTTTGAGGCATAAATGAATATTAAGGGAAGTCCTCTAAGGTAACTTAGGGGATTTTTTCTGTTCAAGAGAAAGATCATCTGTCCGAAAGCTTAATAATTGATCCAAAGTAAAGAGTAATCAAGCCGAAACACGTAAATGATAGATTAATTCCTAGACTATAAGGGTACTATCTATTAGACGGGATAATCATTGAAGTGAGGGACGGATGAATGGAAACGGGAATTGTTTGATTTCTTATAGGAAAAATTAAAACAGGATGCGGTTTGACTAGCGATACCAATTTGAACCCCGTCAAAAAGGATCGACACTTATATTCAAGAAATTGCATGGCTTGTTTTAACAATGAGAATTCAGGTGATTGAGCGTTATAAAAAAGTGAAAGACTAATAAGAGATCTTTATAGGAGGAAATTATATTGACAACACACCAACAAAAATTAGAAAAATATGCTGAACTAGCTTTAAACAAAGGTGTAAATATTCAGCGGGAACAAGGTTTACTTATAAATGCACCAATTGAAGCTGCTGATCTTGTTCGTATTATTACAGCCAAGGCCTATGGTAAAGGGGCTAAGAATGTTCATGTTGAATGGAGTGATGAAGTATTAAGCTATATGAAAATGAAAAACGCGCCTATCAATATTTTAGAAAATTTCCCTCAATGGAAGGTTGATGCACTAGAAGAGATGGTGAAGGATAACTATTCCTTGTTAACGGTATATGGACCTAATCCTGATTTATTAAAAGGGATAGATTCTGAACGTATTTCTAAAGCAACGAAAGCAAGTGGTGAAGCGTTATCCAATTATAGAGACTATATTATGAATGATAAGGTAACATGGTCAATTATTGCTTATCCTCAAGCTTCATGGGCGGAAAAAGTGTTTCCAGAAGATACGACGGCAAATGCTCAAAAGAAACTATGGGAGCAGATTTTCTATATTACGCGGGTGAATGAAGACGATCCGATTCAAGCGTGGGATGAGCATAATGAAACGTTAAGAAAGGCTAGAGAATATTTAAATACAAAACAATATAAAAAGTTGCATTATAAAGGCCCAGGTACAGATCTAACCATTGAGTTAGTGAAAGATCATATTTGGCACGGTGGATCGACTGAGTCAGTAAGGAATATAGAATTTAACCCGAATATACCTACAGAAGAAGTGTTTACTATGCCGCACAAATACGGTATTCAAGGCACAGTCAGTAGTACAAAACCACTTAGTTATGGTGGGAATTTAATTGAAAACTTTTCGTTAATCTTTGAGCATGGAAAAGTAGTTGATTATACTGCTGAGTCTGGAGAAGAAACGTTGAAGCATTTATTAGAATCTGATGATGGATCGAAGCGACTAGGGGAAGTAGCCCTTGTGCCGAATGAATCACCTATTTCTCAATCAGGTCACATCTTCTTCAATACCTTATACGACGAAAATGCTTCTTGTCATCTGGCATTAGGCAAAGCTTACCCAACGAATGTAAAAGACGGATCCTCTATGACGAAAGAGCAGATGGATGAGAAAGGTGTAAACGATAGTTTCGTTCATGAAGACTTTATGATGGGATCTGCAGAACTAGATATTGATGGAGAAACACAAGATGGTAATTATGAACCGATTTTCCGAAATGGTAAATGGACCATCAATTTTGAATAATTAGAGAAAAGGGGACCGTTGTATACCAGGTTCGGTGTCCTATTGCAAAGACCCTAATTTGCATAACGATTTGTATTCCACATTGTATAGTACTTTGTTTCCTGTTTTGTAGTGGTTATTGCAATGAAAATAAGAAAAGGCTCGGTCAAATTCGACTGAGCCTTTTTTAATCTTTAATTTAATTTTGTTCAACTAACGTCTCTGATAGTGGAAGATCGATTCCGTTACTTCATTGAGAGAAAGGTGGTCCGGAAAGCGAACCATTTCCCCAATCACCTTCCTCTCATATTAGTGACGGAACGGCCAGCTATTCACAACGTGTTATTAAATAATACTGCTGTTGTTCTCGCTTTTTTATAGTTAGAACAAAATTAATCTTCTAATCCAATTGAAGCAAAACTATATAAAAATATACATCTTTGTAACATCTCTAACAAGTTCATTACAATTCGGTTAAATCATAATGAAAATGACCTAACCTATATTTCAAATATGTTAAAAACAAGGGGGATAGGTTTTAAATGATAATTAAAAGTGTATGAATCAATTAAGTATTGAAAATAGAGGGTGAAAAAATGAAACGAGATGCGCTTTTTGACAATGCAAAGATACTACTCATCTTTCTCGTTGTATTTGGTCATATGATCCAGCCGACTACAAAAGGATCGAGCGAAATGTATACGGTTTATACGTGGATTTATACTTTCCATATGCCAGCTTTTATTTTTTTAGCCGGTTTTTTTGCTAAAGGTTCTGGAAAGAAAGACTATATTCTAAACTTAGCTAAGAAGTTAATTTTGCCTTATATTGTTTTTCAGTTTGTTTATACGGCTTACTTTCTTTTCATTGGCAAGGATGGATGGCTAAATGCTCCATTTTATCCTCATTGGTCATTATGGTTTCTGTTTAGTTTGTTCTGTTGGCACATTTTATTAGTGTTGTTTCGCAAAATCCCGCCGATCGTTGGGATTGCGTTAGCAGTTGCTATTGGAATTTTCGTAGGGTATGTAGATAGTATCGATCAGACATTCAGCTTATCTAGAACGTTTGTTTTCTTTCCTTTCTTCCTAGCGGGATATTGGTTAACGAAGGATGCTGTAAAGAAATGGAGAACATCAGGTATACGTGTAGCAAGCCTTTTGTTTATGATCACTTTAGCGTTATTGATAGCTGTTGCACCAGAATTTAATTCTAACTGGTTACTTGGTTCAAAATCCTATTTGACAATGGGGGAGCCTGAATTGGGAGGTATCCTTAGGCTAGGTGTTTATGTTCTTGGTGCTTTAATGACAGTGAGTGTGATGGCTTGGGTTCCTAACAAGCACTTTAGTTTTACAGCTTTAGGTGGAAAAACCTTATATGTCTATCTATTACATGGATTCATTGTGCAATTGTTTAGACAGCAGGAATGGGTGCAAATCAACAACCCGTTGGAATTTGCTCTTTATGTTGGTCTGTCAGGCTTTATGGTCTATTTATTATCAACAAGTTCTATTCGAACACTGACGCAGCCGTTAATAGAAGGACATACTCAATTATTAAGAAACCAATGGTCTAGAGTTCATAAAGATCAATACCGAACAAATTAAGTAGCAACAATACCTCCTGATGTTTGAAAATACTGTTCTTGTGAGAGAATAGCTGACAAGAAGGGAGGTATTTTTTATGACAAAAATACTAATGGTTGCAACGAATGTAGATCAAATAGCTGATCAGCAGACGGGACTGTGGTTATCCGAATTTGTAGAGCCTGCTACCGAGTGGAGACATGCTGGTTTTGAGGTGGTCGGAGCGAGTATAAAAGGGGGGAGAATCCCTATTGACCCCAAAAGTTATAGTAATGAACTTCCGCGAGTCTGGGATGGAGTGATGGAGCCAATTCACGATACGACAAAACTCTCTGAAATTAATCCAGAATCTTATGATGGCATTTTTTTCTGTGGGGGACACGGAGCAATGGTTGATTTTCCAAACAACAAGGATATTGGTTTTCTTCTTGCCCACTTCATTCAAAACGATAAACTGATAGGGGCTATTTGTCACGGTCCTGCTGCCTTTATTGGAGCTAAAGATGTAAATGATACTGCTGTTATTAAAGGGAGAAAGGTGACGGGTTATTCAAATAAAGAAGAGAAAGAATCTGGTTTAGAAGAGGATCTCCCATTTTTGCTGGAAGATCAGCTTCAAGAAGAGGGAGCAAGCTATGAAGAGGGGGAACCTTCTTCAGAAAATGTTGTAGTGGATGGAAACTGGATTACTGGACAAAACCCTCAATCGACTCATGCTATTGCTGAAATCTATAAAGAACATCTTCAATAAAAAACAGCCGTTCCTTTTAAAAATAAAATGGACCCTGTAAAACAGACACTGATAAAAAACTACCTATCAGTTTCTCTGTTTTGCAGG
>NZ_JBHSZV010000009.1:0-627 GCF_042663045.1 Halobacillus seohaensis
TAAGACAATGGCGAAGTCTTTTGGGCATTTTTTTATCTTTAGGGACTTTTTCAGCAGCCTCCCCGCACATCCCATAGGAGTCTCACCGTTTCCCTCCGCCCCTTTACCATATAAGTGTCTCGATACCACTTCAAGAAAAGGCAGCCATTCCTAAGTTTGCATGCAAATCTTGATAGCGGGCGGTCCTATTAAAATCCTTGATAAAGAGAGGTTCATTGAAATAGAACACGGATAGTGGAAGATAGTCCTTCTGGGAAAGGGATTCGTTTCTCATACATCGAATGGGGGGGCTTGGGAATCTCCCCGTTTCCTAGCCACCCAAACTCCCATCTATGAATAGCCTACAATTTGAAGAACCCATTACTGAGGTTTCCGTCTGCCTCACAATGGCAAGGAGGGCCGGGAAATCGCGAGACTCCACTTTTAAAAGCGGAGGCGCCTTGGTCAGCGGCGTATGGACTGGACTGAGCTGTCGGAGATAAAGGAAACACGAAGAACATCGTGATTCGATGTTGACTTATCGTACAGAAGCGAGGGAAGTCTCACTAGCCGCTAGGCGCTGAAGCTGGATAACGCCCGATAGGATTGATGAACTAGATGTAGCCTTCGTCCTTATAAGGCGTAAGA